>JBBSHN010000019.1:0-29150 GCA_038252945.1 Propionibacteriales bacterium
CAGGAGGTCATCGGGAAGCGAGTAGCCCGCGAAGCCCTCGAGGATGCCCAGCATCAGCAGCGTGAGGCCGATCATCCAGTTGACCTCACGCGGCTTGCGGAAGGCGCCGGTGAAGAACACGCGCAACATGTGAATGGTCATCGCCGCCAAGAAGAGATTGGCGGACCAGTGATGTATCTGCCGCATGAGAAGTCCGCCACGGACGTCGAACGACAAGTCGAGCGTAGAGGCGTAAGCCTCCGACATCCGCATGCCCCGCAGATTGGCGTAGGAGCCGACGTACTGGATTTCTTCCATGCTCGGCTTGAACCACAGCGACAAGAACACGCCGGTGAGCAGCAAGATGACGAAGCTCCACAGCACGATCTCCCCGAGCATGAAAGACCAGTGGTCGGGGAAGACCTTGCGCAGCTGCTTCTTGGTGAGATTTCCGAGCCCGAGTCGCTCGTCCAGCCAGGAGACGGTTCCGGCGATGCCACCGGAGCCGGTCTTGGCGGTGGCTCCGTTCGGCTTCGACGTAGCTGAGCTCGACGTGGTGGTCACTGCGCCTTCACCCTTGTTCCCAGTAGCTCGGGCCGACCGGCTCGAGGAAGCCGCTCATGGCTATAAGGTACCCGCCGCCGTCGACCCCCAGGGGCAACTGCGGCAGGGAGCGGGCAGAGGGGCCGAAGATCACTCGGCCGTTGTCTGCGAGGTCGAACGTCGACTGATGACACGGGCAGAGCAGATGATGGGTCTGTTGCTCCCAAAGGCTGATGGGGCAGCCGACGTGCGGGCAGATCTTCGAGTAACACAAGATGCCGTCGACGTTCCAGTTCTGGCGCTGCGGGTACGGCGTGATGTCCTCGGGGGGTATGCGCACGAGAATCACCGCTGCCTTGCCCTTTTCGACTTGCAGGCGGGCCCCTTCGTACTGCGCCGGGATGACGGTGCCGTTGGGCTGATGCTGCTCGAAGAACACTGCCGGCTCGGCATTGACCAGTTGGCCGATCTGGACCTGCGAGGGCTTGATCGGCGTGCCCGCCACGTCGTTGACGACTCGGATTCCCCGCCGCCAGACCGTTCCCGACAGTGAGGCGCCGGGAAGCGGCCCGAGATCGCGCAGCAAAACGACGGCTGGCAGGCCCAGCATGGCGAGGGCTCCAATGAGGCTGTTGCGGATCAGTTTGCGACGGCCGAACCCGGACTCCTCGGACCCGGCTTTGAAGGCAGCGATCGCCTCTTGCCGGTCTTCGACCGTCGACGCTGCGCTGTGCCGGTACTCGATGATCTCCTGATCAACCATGAGCTTTTTGGCCCAATGAATCGCGCCAAGGCCGATCAACAGCAACGCCAGGCCCAGCGTGATCCCCAGCGCCAGGTTGGAAGCGCCGAAACCGAGGAACTGGCTGTCCTCGCCGATCGCGAAGTACGCAACACAGAAGGCGAGCGCCAACACAGCCGCAAGGCCGAACATCGTGGCAACTTGACGCTCGGCTCTGCGCTCGAGTGCCGTATCGACATCGGTGGGTCGTGGCTCGTGGTCAGGCAGACCGGGGTTGTCGAGCGGTTCTTGGTCATGCCGAAGGAGCAAGGAGGCGTCACCGGTCCCGGCTGAGCCGTTGGTGGAGCGTTTGCTGATCTCGTCGCTCATGACGACTTCTTCCCTACTCGGACGCCGGTGTTCGCGATCCATATCGCCGCGATGACGAGTGCGCCGATGCCGGCCGTCCAACTCCACAGACCCTCACCTACCGGCCCGCGACTGCCCAGCTCAGCTCCGCCGTACGACGTCTGGTTCGTGAGCTTGGTGACGTAGGCGATGATGTCGCGCTTCTCCGCGGGTTTGAGCACCTGGTCGGAGAACACCGGCATCTGCTGCGGCCCGGTCAGCATGGCCTCGTAGAGGTAGCGGGGAAGTACACCCTTCAACGGGGGTGCGTACTTGCCGCCGGGCAGGGCGCCACCGGCTCCGGCGAAGTTGTGGCAGGCCGTGCAGTTCGTGCGGAAGAACTGCCCGCCCTGCACGATGTCTGCGTTGCTCATGCCCGAGGTGTTGTACTTGCTCGGGTCGGGAATGGGGGGCCCAGGACCGAGCGAGGCCACATAGGCCGCGAGCGCCCGCACCTCCTGCGGCGAGTACGACGGTGTTTTCTGCGGTATCTGCGCATCTGGCCGTTGCGCCGGCATCCGACCGGTGCCGACCTGAAAGTCGACTGCGGCTGCACCCACGCCGATCAGCGGCGGGCCGTAGTTGTCGCCGCCCTTGGTCATGATGCCCTCGCCGTTGAGGCCGTGGCACGAGGAGCACCCCACGACGAAAAGCTTGCGGCCCTGAGCGATCAGCTGCGTGTCGGACGTGGCGGACTCACCGGCGAGCGCAGGCCGGAAAGCGGAGTACAGACTGCCAGCCACCAGCAGCCCGAATAGCACGACGAGAAAGCCGGCCAGCGGATGCCGGCGGTGCCTCGAGAGAAATCTCACCCGTACTGACCTTTCTCGTCCGCGGTCACTGGAGGATGTAGATGGTGGTGAACAAAGCGATCCACACCACGTCGACGAAGTGCCAGTAGTAAGACACCACGATGGCGGTGACTGCCTGTTCATGCGTGAACCGGCGAGCCAAGAAGGTGCGGCCCAAAACGAAGAGAAACGCGATCAGACCGCCCGCGACGTGTAGGCCGTGGAAGCCGGTCGTCAGATAGAACATCGTGCCGTACGACGACGACGGCAGCGTGACGCCTTCGACCATGAGCGACGCGTACTCGAAGACCTGCCCGCCGATGAAAAACGCTCCCATGGCGTAGGTCAGCACAAACCACTCACGCAAGCCCCAGCGCCCGACGTTGAGAATGCCGCCGCTACGGCCGACCTGGCCACGCTCAGCGGCGAACACTCCCAGCTGACATGTGACTGAGCTCAGCACCAGCACCGTGGTATTGGTGAAGGCGAAAGGCACGTTCAGCTTCGTGGTCTCTTGCGCCCAAAGCTGCGGAGCCACGCTTCGGATTGTGAAGTAGCAGGCGAACAGCGCCGCGAAGAACATCAGCTCGCTGGCGAGCCAGACGATGGTGCCGACGCTGACCATGCTCGGCCGGTCGTGTTGCCCTTGCAGGCGCGCAGCCGAGATCGCCGCAGACGTCGCCACGTCCCCATTATGGCCGCGGGCGGTGCCGCTTCGAAGGCGACCCCCTAGGGCTGCATAGGCTTGCAGGTGTGACGTGGGGCACGGTGTCGACCGGAGTGTTGGATGTCCTTCCGCTCACGTCCGACCGGTTCTGGACGGCATGGACGTTCGCTCCGGTTCCTATCGCCGTGCTCACCGCACTTGCAGCGGCGTACTGCTGGGCTTACCGGGCGTTGCGACGACGTGGGGACCGATGGCCGGTTTGGCGGGTGGTGAGCTTCGTCGGTCTAGGCCTCGGCAGCATCCTTGTCGCGACCTGCTCGTCGTTGGCGACGTACGACGACATGCTCCTCAGCATGCACATGGCGCAGCACGTGATCTTGTCGATGGTGGCGCCGGTGTTCCTGGCGCTTGGTGCACCGGTCACTCTGGCGTTAAGGGTGCTGCCGCAACGCCCGCGCCAGGGTCTGCTGCGGGTGCTGCACAGCCGGGTGGTGGCGTTCGTCACGTTGCCTCCGGTGACGCTTGTGCTCTTAATTGCCAGTCCGTGGGTGCTTTATTTCTCCGGCTGGTACGCAGCGACTTTGCGCTCGCCACTCCTGCATGAGCTGTTGCACGCCCACTTCCTTCTCATCGGCTGCTTGTTCTTCTGGCCGTTGCTCGGTATGGATCCCGTGCCCGGGCGGGTCGCCTACCCGTTCCGCCTGCTCATGGTGTTCCTCACCCTGCCGTTTCACGCCTTCTTGGGCGTGACCATCATGGGGACGAAGAGACTGATCGCCGCGGACTGGTACCAGTCCCTCCACCGCACCTGGCCGCCGTCGCCGATGGTGGACCAGCACCTCGCGGGCGCAGTGCTGTGGGCCTCCGGTGACGCCGTGGGTTCGTTGATCCTGGCGGTGTTGTTCGTGCAATGGGTGCGTTCCAGCCACCAGGAGGCTGCTCGTGAGGACCGCAGGCTGGACCGGCAGGAAGCGGTCGCCCGGTAGCATCACCTCACCCCGGCGAAAGCGAATTCCGAGACGTGACCGAACCGACAAGCGAGGCGCAGGAGCAGACTCGTCCCGTGCGCATCCTCGTCTACAGCGACGATGCGAACACGCGCGCCGAGGTCACCCTCGCGCTCGGCAAGCGCCTCCATCCGGACCTGCCTCCACTGGAGTACGTCGAGTGCGCCACCTCGCCGGTCGTTGTGGCCACCATGGACGCCGGTGAGATCGATCTGGCGATTCTCGACGGCGAGGCGGTGCCGGTGGGAGGCATGGGTATCTGTCGACAGCTCAAGGACGAGGTCTATAACTGCCCTCAGGTGCTCGTGCTCATCGGGCGGCGAGACGACGCCTGGCTGGCGACGTGGTCGCGCGCCGATGCGGTGGCCGTGCATCCTCTCGACCCACTGATCCTGGCCGACACGGTGACGCGCCTGCTGCGACGACGCGCCGACGTCGTACCGTCCTAGCGACGGCATTCCTTATCGTGTCCGAGTCCCTCAGCTGGGCCAGCGTTTTGTCCACCCTGATCGCCGGTCGAGATCTGTCAGCCCAGGAGAGCGGCTGGGCCATGCGGCAAGTACTCGCCGGCGACGCGACCTCCGCCCAGATCGCTGGTTTCTCCGTGGCGCTTCGCACCAAAGGTGAGACAGCCGAGGAGATCGAGGGTCTCGTCGACACGATGTACGAATTCGCGACGCCGCTGCGGGTCGTTGGGCGGGCCATCGACATCGTCGGCACCGGGGGGGACCGCTCACGCAGCGTCAATCTGTCGACGATGGCGGCCATGGTTGCTGCAGGGGCCGGTGTGCAGGTCGTCAAGCACGGAAATCGTGCCGCGTCGTCGTCTTGCGGATCAGCGGACGTTCTGGAGGCGCTCGGCATCCGGCTAGACCTCCCCGTGGAGGCAGTCGAACGCATTGCCTCGGAGGTCGGCATCACATTCTGCTTCGCTCCGGTCTTTCACGCCGCGCTGCGCCACTCCGCCGTGCCGCGGCGCGAGCTCGGCGTCGCTACCACGTTCAACTTCCTCGGACCGCTGGCCAACCCGGCTCGCCCGGCGGGTCAGGCGGTCGGCGTCGCGGACGCACGGATGGCGCCGCTGCTGGCGGAGGTGCTTCGACGTCGAGGCGTGACAGGCTTCGTGTTCCGCGGCGACGACGGCCTCGACGAGCTCACCACGACGACCACGTCGACAGTGTGGGCCGTCGACGCGGATGAGGTAGTCGAACATCGGTTGGACCCAGCCGACATGAACATACCTCGCGCGGCACCGTCCGACCTGGTCGGAGGCGACGTCAATACCAATGCCGACGTGGCGCGCCGGGTGCTGCGTGGTGAGCCCGGGCCTGTACGCGACGCCGTCCTGTTGAACGCCGCGGCAGGTATCGCTGCGGCGGACACGCCAGGTGAGGCATTTCTCGATCGCATCACCAACGGCTTGCGACGAGCGAGGGAGTCGATCGACAGTGGCGCTGCCGACGCCACATTGAAGGCGTGGGTGGGCGCAGTCGAAAGGGAATACGGCTAGTCGTCGGCGCCGAGGGAGAAGGCCGCCTCGAGGTCGTGGGTGGAGTAGGTGCGAAACGCAATATGAGTCTCCGTCGAGAGCACCCCTGGGACCTTGTTGATGCGGTCAGGGACGAGGTCAGCGACATCGTCTGATTGCCGCACCCGAAGCAGCGCGATGAGATCGATCTCGCCGGTCACGGAGTAGACCTCGCTCACCCCGTCGATCTCGGCGATCTGCTGGGCCACTTCAGGAATCTGCGCCACATCGGCGGCTATGAAGACGATCGCGGTGATCACAGAAGCTCCTCCCTGACGAAGAGTGCCAACGTAGGCCACAGACGCACCCGGCGGTGCAGCGGTCACCGGACCGGTTGAGAGACGGTCCGTGGCAGACGAGGCGCGTCGAACGGGACCAGGGAGTCTTGAGACGCTGCGATGCCGTCGATCAGGTCCCGATTGGCTTCGGCTCCGTCGATCGGGCAGGCCCAGATGCCATCCAGGTGCACCAGACGAACGCCGGGTCGTTCCAGCCACCGGAGAATTCTCTCGGTCTCCTCCGCGGTGGCTGCGGGTGCTGGTCCTGGTCGGGGCTCGACCGTCTCCGCGCTGGCTTGCAACTGCTCGGTCCATTGGCGCGGATTGCTTGCAGCCGGGATTACTCCAGCGGCCACGAGTCGACCGAACCGGACCACGTGGACTTCCCACAAACCCTCGCTGCTACGGAGAGCGGCCACGATCTCCGCGCATGACGTCAGCGCCCGTAGCCGCTGGCTGCGCACTGCAGCGGTGAGGAAGCTGGTCAAGCGGTTGCGATGACTGACCGCCTCCTCGAACCGCTCGTCCGTTGCGAGCACCTGCATGCGAGCACGCAAGGCATCGGCCACGGTCGCCGGGCTCGCGTGTAGCGAGGAGCGCATCGCGCTGACCGCTTCGTCGTACACCTCAGCAGAGACCGAACCGTCACAGGGGGACAGGCACCGGCCGATTTCAGCGAGCACACAAGCGCTCTTTCGCGGATGCCGAGGCAACCGGTCGGAACACTGGCGGATGGGAAAAGACTCGTACAGCGCCGCCATCGCTGCTTCGGCCGATCGCCGCGAGCGGAAGGGCCCGAGGTAGTCGGCACCGTCGTCGAGCACCCGCTTGACCAACGAGAGCCGTGGCCACGTCTCGACGGTGAGCTTCACCCAGCTGACCCGCTCAGGGAACTTCGACCGTCGGTTGTAACGAGGCTTGTGCTCGGCGATGAGCCGAAGCTCCCGAATCTCCGCTTCGAGTGGTGTGCTGCAGACGACGCCGTCCACCCGGGCAGCCAGCCCCACCATCTCGCCGATGCGAGAACGGGTTTCGCTGGCAGTGAAGTACGTCCGTACGCGGGCACGCAGATTCTTCGAGGTGCCCACATACAGCACGGCACCGCGGCTATCCCGGAACAGGTAGACGCCGGGCAGTTGCGGAAGCTGCTCGGCGAGGTGCCGCCTCTTGCGCTGGGCCGCCGACACCCTCGAGGAGAACGTCTGCAGCTCCTCGAGGGTGTGGACGCCGAGATTGCCCAGCCGCTCGATCAGACCATGCAGCACGTCAACGGTCGCGCGCGCGTCGGCCAAGGCACGGTGATTGGGAGTCGTGCTCGACCGGAAGAGCCGTGCCAGGGTCGCCAGCTTGCAGTCGGCTGCGTCGTCGCGCGTGAGGACCCGACGGGCGAGTTTTGCGGTGTCCAGCACGTCGAAACCGGGCCACGGCAGTCCCAATTGCTCGGCGTAATGGCGGAGAAACCCGACATCGAACGGCGCGTTGTGGGCCACCAGCACACACCCAGCGGCGAACTCCAGAAAAGCCGGCAGTGCCGCCTCGATCCGGGGCGCGGTCGCAACCATCGCGTCGGTGATGCCGGTCAGCACGCTGATGAAGGCAGGTATCGGCTCGCTGGGCCGGACCAAGGTCTGAAACTCGCCGAGCCATTCACCGCCGCGGACCTTGACGGCGCCGACCTCGGTGATCGACGAGCCGCCCGCCGCTGATCCGCCCGTGGTCTCCAGATCCACCACGACGAACGTCACGTCGCGCAGCGCAGTGCCCAACTCGTCGAAGGTCGCCTGGATCGCCAGCTGAGCTACAGGTGCTGCGTCAGCCGAAATCGTCGCAGTCGTCGACATGACGGCACGCTAAGTGGCACTGCCGACAAAACATGTTCTCGGCGCGCCGATGAGGGATCTCCGTGCTGAACGGCTCAACAGGCGGTCGGCGCGAAGTGTCGGCGGCCGGTCATAGCGTCGCCCCACCACGACATCGTCCTCAGTGAGGAGTTCGGCATGGCCTCATCAGCGCAACGACGTGATTGCACGCTTGGCGCGAGCAGTTGGCCGCTGACGTCCGACGGCTCGACGCATGCAGGGCAAGGGGAGGCTCCGGTCGTCGACGTCGTGATCGACTGTGACACTTGCGCAGTTCGCGGCCGAGGCTGCCCCGACTGCATGGTGTCCTTCCTCCTCGACGGGCCACCCGACGACATCGTCCTCGACGGTGAGGAGCAGAGGGCACTCGGCGTCTTGGCCTCTGCGGGACTCATACCGCCACTGCGCATGGTGCAGTCAGTGTCCGGTGGCGTCGAGGGCGAGTGGGGTCGCGTTGACAGCTAGCGGCTCGCGTTTTGACCTCTGGGTCGCACTGCGTATGGTGTCTCACTGGCCGTCGCCCGGCGCCCTTTCCCGCCTCTCCGGCGGATCTTGTACGTCGCCGTCCATCGCGAAGGAGACCGTCGACTCGTGTCGATCGGCCGGACCGCATTCTTGCGTCGTATTCAGCTGTCTTCCGTCCGTCGTTGTGCTGTCGCCTGTGCGTGTGCGGCCCTGCTCGGTGGCAGCCTGGCAGTCCCGTCGCCGGGCGCCGCGGAGCCCAGCAATCCTCACCGGCCGCTGACGATAGCCGCGGCGCAGCACCGGATCGCCGTACTGGATCGCCGAGCCGAGATTGCCGCGGAGCGCATGAACACCGTGCGTGTGCATCTGAGCGAAGCCCGGCGACGATTTCATGGATTGCAGACAGAGGTAGCCCGTCAGCGCGCGCGAGTGCACGAGTTGCGCAGTGTCGTTGTGGGATCTGCGGTCACCGACTACCAAACCTCGGCCGGCCTGTCGGTGACCACCTCGTTCCTGACTTCGAGGAACGCCAGCCAGTTCGTCTCCGTGCTGGTCGATCGCACGGTGCAACAGAATCAGTTCGCGGGTCTGCTGCAGGAGTTGCGCCAGCAGCAGCAGCGGCTGAGTCAGCAGGAGCAGCAAGCGCATCGGCAGATCGAGGCGATCGACGCCGCGCGAGCGGCGTTGGCTCGGCGCCAGGGTCAGCTCGACTCGCGTACCAACGCGGTCGAGCAGGTGCTGGCGCGGCTCAAAGCACAGCAGCGCAAACGTCTGGCTCGTCGACAGGCCCGCCAAGAGTCCCAGGCCAGTATGCCCGTGAGTCGGTCCGCTGCTCGGGTCAGTACGTCGGCCCCGGCCGGAGCCGCCTCCGGATCGGCATTGGCCGCCGTGAGCTATGCGTTGGCGCAGGTCGGTGATCCATACGTCTACGGCGCGGCCGGTCCGGATGCTTTCGACTGCTCAGGATTGACTATGGCCGCCTGGGCGGCGGCCGGCGTGTCGCTTCCACACTCCGCAAGCATGCAGGCGAGCCTTGGGACGCCGGTGTCGAGCTCAGCGCTCATGCCCGGTGATCTGGTCTTCTACTACTCCCCGATCTCGCACGTCGGCCTCTACATCGGGAACGGGCAGGTCGTGCATGCCCCCTATCCCGGTTCAGCCGTAGAGGTGGTGTCCGTCAACTCCATGCCGATCACCATGGCGGTCCGCATCGGCTGAGCGACTGCTCCGCTCCTCAGAGTTTGCCTGCATCCCCTTCTTCGCTGTCGCACACATAGGATTCCGCCGTGAGCGCAGCCGGCGAGCCCACGTTCGTTCGCCGGCATCTTGGACCGCTGACAGTGTTGATCGGATTGCTGATCACGGCCTTGGTCGGGTCGCTTTCTGCTGCGCTTCGGGAGCCGTCCCGTTCAGCTGCAGCCGAGCCAAGAGCCCGTCCTGGTCCCTTCACCTCGACGAAGCTGAATCGACAACACATCGAGCAGATCGTTCTGCGGCGGCAGCAGCAGGCACTTCGGTCCGGCTCGCGTGCCTCTTATCTCGCCACCTGGGGCCACCGCGGATCGGTGACGCGCCGTGCATCAGCCGTCTACGAGAATGTCCGCGCTCTGAACGCGGTGGTCACCTTGCGACGCTCCGGGGGCACCTCAGCCCCTGGCGTGCCTGCAAACGCGCAAGAGTCGCCCTCCCCACATTCCTGGACGGCCGACGTCCAGGTCGACTGGCGACTGCGCGGGTTTTTCCAGCAGGCGGCCACCGCCCAGCTGACGTACACATTCGCCCGTAGAGGGGACAGCGTTGTCGTCACCGACGTCAGGGCCCCGGCGGGGGAGCCTGTGCCGGCCTGGCTGCTCCCGAGCCTTGACGTCCTGAGATCACCGCGAACGCTGGCGGCGGCCACGTCGCACCGCCGAGTCGAGCGCGTCCACCGGCTGCTGGACGGCGCAGAGCAAAACCTGACCCGCGTCATCCCGTTCTGGCATGGCGTACTGGTGGCCTTTGAGCCACGCACATCCGCGCAATTCGAGTCCCTGCTCGGCGCTGAGCATCACTCCTATTCCGCCGTCGCAGCTGTCACCGCCACCGTCGACGGCTCGACCGGTGCCAAGGCGCCGGTCGCGATCTTCATCAATCCGCGTCAGTTCAAGCGGCTCAGCCCGGTGGGAGCTGCTGTCGTGGTCACGCACGAAGCCACTCACGCTGCGACGGGCGCCACTGCGCCTGGTCTTCCGCTGTGGGTGGTCGAGGGCTTCGCCGACTACGTGGCTATTACCTCGATGCACGTACCGCTCCCGGTGTGGGCCGCAGCATTAATCTCCGACATCCGAAAGCACGGCGTTCCCGCTGCCCTTCCCTCCAACTCTGCATTCACGACCTCCGCGGACTCCGCTCAGAGCTCGGAGGTGTACTACGAGCAGGCTCAGCTGGCTGCTCGGCTGATCGCGCGGACGTACGGACAGCAGCGTCTTCTGACTTTCTATCGCGAGGTCCTCACTTCGGGTTCCGTGGAGCGAGCACTGCGTACGGTGTTAGGAACCTCGCGAATTCGGTTCACCTCCCAGTGGCGGCACTTCCTGACAGCGATCGCTCGTGCCGGATAACCGTTCCGGACGACGCTCCGCGGTGGTCGTCGGAGTGGTGCTCGCCGCAGCGCTGGGGACTCTCATCGCCGTCGTGACTCCGTGGCATCCGCTGCCGGGTGCCCCCACCCCAACCGTCCGGTTGTCCCACTACTTCACTGCGGCAGAGATTGCACGCTCGGAGGCCTTCCACAACGACGTCCGGTGGCCAGCGTGGCTCTCGCTGGTCGTCGGTATCGCCGTCCCCGTAGCGCTCGGGTGCACGCGACTCGGTTGGCCACTCATCGGAGCCGCCAAGTCGCGCGTACGGCGGTGGCCGGCGCAAGCCGCAGTGCTGGCCGCTGGGGTCGTGCTGCTGCAGCGAGTCGGGGCTTTGCCGTTCGACGCCTGGACGCACATCGTTGCCGCTCACTATGGATTGTCCGTCTCGTCGTGGGCGGTGTGGGGGAGTGACGAGGCCAAGTCGGCCGGAATCGCCGTGGTCGTCGCCGTCGCCGGCGTCCTCGGCATCGTGGCGGCCGCACGCCGATTTCCTACACATTGGTACTTTCCGGCCGGCGCCGCGGCGTCTGCAGTTGTCGTTGCCGTCTCTTTCGCCTACCCCATCGTCGTCGAGCCGCTGTTCAACTCCTTCACTCCTCTGCCGCAGGGCTCGCTGCGGACGCGGCTACTGGCGCTCGCGACTAAGGAGGGCGTCGACGTCAGTTCGGTGCTCGTGGCGAACGCGTCCTCTCGCACCACAGCGCTCAACGCCTACGTGTCCGGCTTCGGGGGCACCCGCCGCATTGTGATCGACGACACCTTGCTGCGCGCGTCGAGCGCGGATCAGGTGGCTGTGGTCGTGGCACACGAGCTCGGCCATGCCGCCCACAACGACGTGTTGGTCGGAACTCTCGAGGCAGCGGCAGGAGCTGCCCTCGCCATCACGGTCTTGTACCTGCTCTTGAGGTCCCCGCCTCTGCTGCGCCGGGGACCTCACCGGTTTGCTGGTGATCCGGCGGTCGTTCCTACCATCCTCGCGCTCGCAGCGATTGGAAGCGTGCTCGCACTACCGGTTCAGAACCTGGTGAGCCGTCAGATTGAGGCACGTGCCGATGTGACGGCGATGAACCTCACTCGCCATCCGAGGACGTTCATCGTCGTGCAAAAGCAACTTGCGGTGCGCAATCTTAGCCACCTGCAACCGAATCCGGTGCTGGCGTTCTGGTTCAACGATCATCCGGACCCGCTGGCGCGGATCGAGATGGCCGTGGCATGGGAGCGCATGCACGACAGAGGCGGAGGACGGTGACTCGACCGTGAGCCGTGTGCTGGTGATCACCAACGACTTCCCACCCCGGCGCGGTGGAATCGAGTCGTTCGTCGCCGCTCTATGCGCCGACCTTCCTCCCGAGGATCTCGTGGTCTACACATCCTCCACAGCCGGCGCCGCCGACTATGACGCAACGCTGCCCTTTCTGGTGCTCAGGGACCGCGCGAGGTGCCTGCTGCCGACGCGGAGAGTGAGTCGAGCAGCGCGAGACGTCGTGCGTCGGCACCGCTGTGATCGCGTCGTCTTCGGAGCGGCCGCACCTTTGGGCCTGCTCGCTGGTGCGCTGCGATCAGGCGGCGCCCGCCGCCTCGTGGGGCTCACTCATGGTCACGAGGTGTGGTGGGCGCGCACACCCGGTACCCGCGCGGCCCTGCGAGGTATCGCCGACGAGGTAGACACGCTGACGTTCGTCAGCGAGTACTGCCGGAGAAGCATTGCGCCAGCGTTGAGCTCGTCGGCCCGGTCAGCCATGGTGCGGCTTGCTCCGGGGGTCGACCTCGAGCGGTTTCGCCCGGACCTGGACGGCGCAAACGTGCGCCGTGCCGCGGAGGTTTCTGCCCAGAGCCCAGTCGTCTTGGCAGCGGCTCGGCTGGTCGCTCGCAAGGGTCACGACATGCTGCTTCGGGCATGGCCGGCGGTGACGAGCGCATTCCCCGACGCAGTTCTGCTGATTGCTGGCGACGGTCGGTATGCGTTTCGACTTCGGCATCTGGCGAGGTCACTGGACATCGAGGACACCGTGCGGTTCTTGGAGGGTGTTCCTTGGACTGAGATGCCGCAGCTGTACGCTGCCGCTGACGTGTTCGCGCTGCCGTGCCGCACTCGACGCGGCGGACTGGAGATCGAGGCGCTCGGGATCGTCTATCTGGAGGCGGCGGCATCGGGGCTTCCCGTTGTGGTGGGAAACTCAGGCGGAGCGCCGGAGACAGTCGTCAACGGTCAGACCGGTTACGTCGTCGACCCTGGCCGGCCCGAGGTCATTGCCGAGCGGATCGTCTCACTACTCAGTGCGGGTGAGCGAGCAGCAGCCATGGGACTTGCCGGACGCGCCCGCGTCGCAGCCTCATGGTCGCCGGCCGAGGGAAGTCGGATCCTGCGGCGGCTGCTCGACTGACCTCGCCGTTCCGACCCGTTAGGTGGCCGGGAGTCAAGGGCAGGTTCAGCGGTCGCGCCGGAGAGTAGGGTCGCCCCACGGACCGACCCGGAACAAACGATCTCGAGGCGATGGCAGACCAAACGACGTCGACGATCTCCATCGCGGCTGACCCTGTGGCGGTCATGGCAGTCATCGCTGACTTCGAGAGCTATCCGGAGTGGGCGAGGGGAGTTCGGTCCACCCAGGTCTTGGACTCCGGCCCCGAAGGTCGAGCCCGTGAGGTCGCCTTCGTTCTCGACGCGGCGCCGATCAGGGACGAGTACACCTTGCGCTACACCTGGGATGACGACCGCTCGGTGGAATGGTTCCTGGTCAAGGCCACCGTGATCAAGGCGATGCAGGGCACATACGTCCTGACACCGGCGGGCGCCGCCACGGACGTCACGTACCAGTTGACGGTGGACTTGAGCATCCCCATGATCGGCATGCTCAAACGGAAAGGCGAGAAAGTCATCATCGATACCGCGCTCAAGGGTCTCAAGGCGCGTGTCGAGTCACGGCGCTGAGATCCGGACCATCGCACGAGCATGGAGGACGAAGCAGCATGACGTTGACGATCGGGGTCGATGTGGGCGGCACCAAGATCGCCGCTGGTGTGGTCACCGAGGACGGCGAAATCGTGGAACGTCAACGCGAGGTCACGCCGGCGCGCGACCCGCGTGCCACGAGCGCGGTGATCGTTTCGCTGGTCGATGACCTCAAGTCGCGCCATGACGTGAGCTCTGTGGGAATCGGTGCAGCCGGATATGTCGACGCTGCACGGTCAACGGTGCTCTTCGCGCCGAATCTGGCCTGGCGCAACGAGCCACTGCGCGAATCCGTTGAGGCCGAGGTAGGTCTTCCAGTCGTCATCGAGAACGACGCGAACGCCGCAGCATGGGCGGAGTTCCGCTTCGGCGCCGGAGAAGACGTTCACGAGCTGATCATGGTGGCCGTCGGCACCGGCATCGGGGGAGGGGTGGTTCTGGACGGCGTGCTATTTCGCGGAAGTTTCGGCATCGCCGCGGAGTTCGGTCACATCCGTGCGGTACCCAATGGTCGGCTCTGCGGCTGCGGCAACTATGGCTGCTGGGAGCAGTACGCCAGTGGCAGAGCGCTCGTACGTGCGGTCCAGGAGGTTGCGCGCACTGGTACACCGCGCGCCGGAGGGCTGCTCGAGCGTGCCGGCGGCGACCCAGAGGCGATCACCGGACAAGTAGTCACAGAAGCGGCTCTTGCCGGCGACCGCTTGGCGGTCGAGGCGTTCGAGGACATCGGACGGTGGCTGGGGGAGGGACTTGCGGACTTGGTGGCCGTGTTTGACCCGGCAGTCATCGTGATCGGCGGCGGTGTCTCGGAGGCCGGAAACCTGCTCTTTCAACCCGCCAAAGCAGCCTTTCACCGAGAGGTCTCCGGACGCGGGCACCGACCCGAAGCCGAGCTGCGGCCTGCTTTGCTGGCGAACACAGCCGGCCTCATTGGTGCAGCAGACCTCGCGCGGCACTGAGCCGGTCGACCCCAGGTCGACCGAAGGATCGCGGTGACACGTCGCACGACGGTGACCGTCGTGTCCTACAACATCCGTGGGGGTGCCGCGCACTCCGCTCTGGCGCAGGTAGTGGCGGCGATGTCACCGGACGTGCTTGTCGCCAACGAGGCTCCCAAGCTGCCGC
The DNA here is from genome assembly GCA_038252945.1 of Propionibacteriales bacterium. Lineage (GTDB taxonomy): Bacteria > Actinomycetota > Actinomycetes > Propionibacteriales > Nocardioidaceae > JAUJOE01. Next base: position 14,946 of record JBBSHN010000019.1, read on the forward strand.
TGCTGTGGCATCGGCAGTGTGCGACTCTCGCCGAGGAGTGGCGGCTGCGTCGAGTGGCCGGTGGCCGTGACGCCGGTCAGAACCTGCTGTGCGGCTCAGACCGTGTGCACGTGGTCGAGTCGGCTGCGCGCCGGTTGCGGCAACCGAGATTCGCGCCGATTCGTGGCATCGTCTGGGCGCAGTGCCTGGCCGACAACGCTCCCTTCGGGGTAGTGGGCGTTCACCTCTCGCTTGTCGCTGAGCGCCGACCAGCGGAGGCGCGTGCCGCGATCGCGGTCGCCGACCGGTTGCGAGGGCCGGTCGTCGTCTGCGGTGACCTGAACGAAAGCCCGGGGCAACCCGCCTGGCGGCACTTCGAAGCCGCCGGCTACGCAGACGCAGCGCCGCGACCCGAGGCGACGTTCAGCTCAAATGACCCGCGAAAGCGCATCGACGCCGTACTGGTGAGAGGCGGGCGACTGGTCTCGTACGGCGTGCCGCCGCTGCCCGGAAATCTCTATCGGCAGGCGAGCGACCACCTGCCGGTTCGAGCGGTTCTCGAACTGAAACCGAATCAGCGGACGCGCTGGTACTCGGGCACGAGCTCGTAGGCCAGCTGCTCCAAGAACAGGCCAACATCAGTGACGATCCCTCGTGCCTGCGAGGAGCCGCGGTCGGCGAGCTTGGTGACGGTCGCGGGGTTAATGTCGACGCAGACCAGCGGCACCGAGGCAGGCAGAATGTTGCCGGTTGCCACGGAGTGCAACATGGTCGCCAGCATCACGCAGTAGCCGACGCCGGCGAGCTGCCTGCGCATGGCCCGCTGGCCTTCCAAAACGTCGGTGTAGACGTCGGGAAGCGGCCCGTCATCGCGTACCGACCCCACCAGAACGAACTCTTTGCCCGCCGTGATTAGCGCGTGCATGATGCCGCCGGTCAAAATTTCCTGCTCCACCGCTGCGGCGATGGATCCGGCCTTGCGGATCGTGTTAAGCGCACGGATGTGGTGTTCGTGGCCATGCTCCACGCCGCGACCTTGTGACAGGTCCACGCCGAGCGACGTGCCGTAGAGCGTCGACTCGATGTCGTGGGTAGCGAGAGCGTTGCCCGCGAAGAGCACGTCGACGTAGCCGGCATCGACGAGCGCCACCATCGCGGGAGAGGCGCCGGTGTGCACCACTCCCGGGCCGGCCACCCAGAGGATCCGCTTACCCGCGCCCCTGGCCTCGCGCATGCCGTCAGCGACCTGGTGCACCAGGAGCGCTTGGGGTTTCTCACTGGAGACGTTGGATTCCATGAATCCGAACCGCTCCTCCTGGCTGCCCCGGACGGGTATGGGGGTGGCAACCTTCACTCCGGCCGCGCCGCACACCACCTGCATGCCAGCATGGACATCCGACATCGGCAGCGTGTAGACCCGATACCGATCGTTCCGCTCTTCGACGACGATGCCGCAGTCCATCTCTGGATTTTCGACGGGCAGCCACGCGTCAGCGAGACGAACATGCGTGTCGAGGTTCGTAGTGGAGTAGAAGCCGTCGGGAAAGACGCCGTCTTGGTCGGCCGGCTCGAGTGTCACTACACCCGAGTCTGACATGTTGACGCCGTAGGTCTGCAGGCGCATCAGCAGCCGCTGCAGTGTGTCGTCGTCGGTTGCTGTGATGGTGATACGTGCGAACGACGGGTCATTGTCGTCACGGCCGGCGTCTAGCTGGTCGATCGCGTGATCGCCGCCGTACTCGCGAATGTCTTTAAGGACCAGAGACAAGATGCCGCTGTCCATGAGGTGACCGGTGATCTCTACCGTCTCCGAGACCAGAGTGCTCATGGCGTCAGGTTAGACGACCGCACCGTTCTCGGAATCATCGTCAGGTCGACGGCGGTCCTCCATCGTCGCGACCAGCGTCAAAAACCCTCCGACGAAGCCCGCGACCGCGGCCAGTGACAACCACGCGGGCAGTGTCACGGCGAACAAAGCGGCGACGAGCAGCAGGAGCGGCCCGCCGGCGAGCCCGAGCCACGCCAGCTGCTGGTACGGCGCCAGTCCGGGCAGTGGAGGCGGCTCCGCTGGCACAAACGGCTCATCGACCCCCTCGTCTGAGGTCTCCGGTGAAACGTTCTGCTGGGCTGGCCACGTCGCCTCCGCCGGTACGTCGCAGTGGTGAAAGTACGCGACGATCTGTTCCCAGCGCAGATCCTCGTTGGCGAGGTCCGACGAAGGATCGCTGCGGATGATGAGGTCGTGGACGTCGGCTGAAGTCGCGGCGTCGACGTAAAGACGCTCTTTGACGGCAATGCGGAACTCGGCGGCGTCGAAAGTCGCCATGCTGTTGCCCTCGACCGGCCTGCTGTACGCCGCGACCCCCCGTTCGCGCAGGTCGCCGAGCACGACGTGCGCCACTTGCGGATCGAGGTCGGCCACCGGAACGTACGAACGCGCCGTCAGACCGTTGGACCGCATGATCACCGCTGCACCGTCGACCGCTTGCGGATGAACTCGGCGGACTCGGTGAAGATGCTGTCCGCGTCGTTGTCCAACGTCGCCACGTGGTAACTGTTGTCCAGCACTCGCTCGGTGACGTCACGAGACGACACTCGCTGGGTGATGATCTGTGCCGACAACGGCTCGACGACATGGTCCTCCACTGACCGGAATACCAGAATCGGCACCGTCACTTTGGGGAGGTCCTCGCGGGTCATTCTCCAGAGGCGGCGCAGCGAGTCCAGCGCCTTCAGCGGCGTGCGGTTGTAGCCGCGTTCGACGACTCCGCTCTTCTTGATGTCGTTGCCGACGCCCCGCACTGCCGGCAGCACGCGCTTGAGGAGGGGTACGGCGAGCAAGCGCTTGTCGCTGCTCGTGATCGACGGGTTGACCAAGATCAGTCCGGCGACGTCGTCCGGCCGCTCTTCGGCAAGGCGAAGCGCGAGGCACCCACCCATGGACAACCCGCAGACGAAAACCTTTTCGCAAGTCTCACGGAGTGCGTCGAGGTTGCGGGCGACTTCGAGGTACCAGTCCTGCCAGGCAGTGCGGTTGAGCTCCTGCCAGGTGGTGCCATGCCCCGTCAGCCGCGGCACCGCGACCGTGAAGCCTTCGGTCGCAAGGAACTCGCCCCACGGCTGCATGGAGGCGGGGCATCCAGTGAATCCGTGAACCAGGAGAACGCCAGTCCGTCCGCCGGCAGCGTGGAACGGCTCAGCATGCGGGAGTACCGACACGGAGGTGCTCCTACGGCGGGCGGTGCGGACCTTGTGTGTTCATCGTGTCACGCCTGACGGCTTCTTTCGACACCGGTGTTCAGGCCGTCCCCTAAGGTGACAGCAACGTCGCTCCGCCGAGAGGTCCACTCGTTGTTCTACTGGCTGCTTAAGTGGGTCTTCATCGGTCCGTTGCTCAAAGTGGTGTTCAGGCCGTACGCCGAGGGAACCGAGCACGTGCCCTTCGAGGGACCAGCCATTCTCGCCTGTAACCACCTCTCCTACGCCGACTGGTTGTTCATGCCGCTGGTCATTCCCCGCCGCGTGACCTTTGTGGCGAAGGCGGAGTACTTCACAAGCCCAGGGTTGAAGGGTTGGATGCAGAAGACGTTCTTCTCCGGCGCGGGGCAGGTGCCGATCGACCGCTCGGGAGGACGGGCCTCTGAGCGCGCGATCGCCACCGGCTTGCGGATCTTGCGAAACGGCGACCTGTTCGGCATCTACCCGGAGGGCACGCGCTCACACGACGGGCGTCTCTACCGCGGCAAGACGGGAGTCGCTCGGATGGCGTTGGAGGCCGCAGTGCCGGTGATCCCCGTCGCCGTCGTGGGGACCAATGTGCTGGCTCCCCCGGGAAAGGTGTTCGGCAGATACACGCGTCCCTATGTCCGCTTCGGCGCTCCGCTGGACTTCAGCCGATACGAGGGTATGGAGAGCGACCGCTTCGTGCTGCGCTCCATCACCGACGAGGTGATGTACGAGGTGATGAAGCTATCGGGGCAGGAGTACGTCGACGTCTATGCCTCCAGGGCAAAGGAGGAAGCCCAGCGGCAGGCCAAGCGGCTGCCTCTGCGGCCAAGGCTGAGGCTCGAGAAGCCAAGAAGCGCAGCGCCTGACCTGACCCGTAGGCTCGACGCCGACCAGTCACCTGGGGACCTCAAGGAGTGAGCTCATGCGCGTCGGAGTGCTGACCGGCGGCGGAGACTGCCCGGGACTCAACGCGGTGATCCGCGCCGTGGTCCGCCGCGGCGTGCAGGAGTACGGCTATGAGTTCGTCGGCTTCCGTGACGGCTGGCGAGGACCGCTTGACAACCTGACCTGCGAGCTCGGAGTCGCGCAGGTGCGAGGGATCCTGCCACGTGGTGGCACCATCCTTGGTTCGTCGCGCACCAATCCGTTCAAGCTTGAAGGCGGCGTGGAGCGCATCACCAAGCACCTCGCCGACGGCGGCGTTGACGCCCTGGTGGCCATCGGCGGCGAGGACACGCTGGGTGTGGCCACCCGGTTGGCCGAGCTGGACGTGAACGTCGTCGGCGTACCCAAGACCATCGACAACGATCTGGGTGGCACCGACTTCACAATCGGCTTCGACACCGCGGTCAACATCTGCACCGAAGCCATCGACCGGCTGCACACCACCGCCGAGTCGCACCATCGCGTGCTCGTCGTGGAGGTGATGGGTCGCCACTCAGGCTGGATCGCGTTGCACAGCGGCATCGCCGGAGGTGCCAACATCATTCTGATTCCCGAGCAGCCGTTCGACATCGCGAAGGTATGTGCCCTGGTTGAGCGGCGCTTTGAGCTGCAGTACGCACCGATCATCGTGGTGGCCGAGGGCGCGGTGCCAGCCGAAGGAACTCTGCAGACCGTCACCGGGGAGCTCGACGCGTTCGGGCACGTGCGACTCGGCGGAATCGGTGACCGGCTTGCGGGCGAGATCGAGGCTCGCACCGGCAAGGAGGCCCGTGCAGTGGTGCTCGGCCATACTCAACGAGGCGGTACGCCGACCGCCTTCGACCGGTGGCTCGCGACCCGATTCGGCCTCCATGCCATCGGCGCCGTGCGCGACGGCGACTTCGGCACGATGGTGGCTTTGCGCGGCACCGACATCGTTCGTGTGCAGCTGAAGGAGGGCACGCAGCGGCTGAAGACCGTCGACCCGTCGCAGTACTCCGAGGCCGAAGTGTTGTTCGGCTAAGCCCTACCCTTGACTCCGTGACTCTTCCGTCGCTGAACGACCTCGGCGCGCGCTCGGCTGCTCAGCAGCCGGACTGGGCGGATCTCTCCGCGCTCCGGGACGCCGTCACAACGCTGCGCACGCTTCCTCCGCTGGTGTTCGCAGGGGAGTGCGACGACCTCAAGGCCCGCCTCGCCGACGTAGCGGCCGGGCGGGCGTTCCTCCTTCAAGGCGGCGACTGCGCGGAGACGTTCGCAAGCGTCACCGCCGAGAACGTTCGAGCCAAGCTGCAGGTGCTCCTGCAGATGGCAGTCGTGCTGACGTACGGCGCGTCGGTGCCCGTGATCAAGGTCGGTCGGATCGCCGGTCAGTACGCGAAGCCCCGGTCAGGCGACATGGAGGTGCGCGACGGGGTATCTCTTCCCGCCTACCGAGGCGACGCAGTCAACGGCTTCGCTTTCACACCGGAGAGCCGCACCCCGGATCCTCGCAGGCTTGTGCAGACATACAACTCCTCGGCCGCGACTCTCAATCTCTGCCGGGCATTTCTGCAAGGCGGATACGCGGACCTGCGGCAGATGCACGCGTGGAACACCGACTTCGTCCGGACCAGCCCCGTGGGGGCGGTATATGAGCAGATGGCCGCCGACATTGGCCGTGCGCTCGACTTCATGTCCGCGATCGGAGCGGACTCCGAGGAGCTGCACAGGGTCACGTTCCACAGCAGCCACGAGGCCTTGCTACTGGAGTACGAGCACGCGATGACCCGGATCGACTCCCGAACACAGACGCCGTACGACGTCTCTGCTTCGTTCTTGTGGATAGGGGAGCGGACGCGTCAGATCGACGGTGCCCACGTTGAGTTGCTCTCCCGGGTGCGCAATCCGATCGGAGTGAAGCTGGGTCCAACCGCGACTGCGGATGTGGCCGTGGCCCTTGCCGAGCGGCTCAACGCCGACAACGAGCCGGGCCGGCTCACATTCATCACCCGGATGGGTGCCGACCGCATCAGGGACGTCCTGCCGGATCTCGTGGAGAAGGTCCGTGCCGCCGGCATCGAGGTGGCCTGGGTGAGTGATCCGATGCACGGCAACACCTACGAGACGTCGACCGGCTACAAGACACGCCGCTTCGACGACGTCATCGACGAGGTGCGCGGTTTCTTCGAGGTCCACGGATGCCTCGGCACCTGGCCGGGTGGGTTGCATGTCGAGCTGACCGGCGGCGATGTGACGGAGTGCATCGGAGGCGGTGAGCGTCTGGACGAGGCCGGGTTGACTTCGCGTTATGAGTCGGTGTGCGATCCCCGGCTCAACCGGACCCAGTCGCTGGAGCTCGCGTTCCTGGTGGCTGAGATGCTCCGCGCCCGCAAAGGCTAACGCCCGTGATCGACCTGCGTAGTGACACCGTCACGAAACCCTCGGCCGACATGCGGCGCTCGATGGTGGGCGCGGAGGTCGGCGACGACGTGTACGGCGAGGACCCAACCGTCGCCGCGTTGGAGGAGCGCGTTGCGGATCTGCTGGGCTTCGAGGCGGCTCTCTTCACCGTCACGGGGTCGCTGGCCAATCTCCTGGCTGTTCGGGCGCTGGTGCGACCGGGCACCGAAGTGCTGTGTGAGTCTGCAGCCCACATCGCTCGAGCCGAGCTCGGCGCTCACGCAGCCGTCAGTGGAGTCACCATGCGCACCTGGACGCACCCTTGCGGCCACGTCGACGTCCCAGCTGTAGAGGCGTTGCTAGCCCCAGACCTTGGCCCGTTCCTTGTCCGTACCGGTTGCGTGTCCGTGGAGAACACTCACAACTTCGCCGGCGGCCGCACCCAGCCTGCGGCCGCTCTGCGAGAGCTCCGATCCTTGGCCGACCGCGCGGGCATCAGCATCCACCTTGACGGCGCCCGGCTCTGGAACGCGCACGTCGCCACCGGGATACCGCTGCGCGAGCTGGCCGGCGTCGCCGACACGGCGGCGGTGGCGCTGTCGAAGGGTCTGGGGGCGCCGGTCGGGTCGCTGATGCTCGGAACCGAGGATCAGGTCGCTGACGCGCGCACCTGGCGCAAGCGCCTTGGCGGAGGTTGGCGGCAGGCCGGAGTACTGGCCGGGGCAGGGCTCTTCTCGCTCGAGCACAATCTGGAACGACTGGCCGACGACCATGCCCACGCCAGGCTCATCGCGGCCGCTGCGGGGGTCGACGAGACCTCGGTGGAGACCAACATCGTGGTGATTCGCACCACAGATGCGGCCGGGGTCGTCCGTAGGTGCAGAGATGGCGGAGTGCTGGTGTCGACGGTGGGGGCGGGCGTCGTACGAGTGGTGACACATCTCGACGTCAGCGCGCACGACGCCAAGACCGCGGCGGAGGTCATCGCTCGGGCACTTACACAGTCAGGTGAGTGACCTCGGCCTCGACTTCGCGCCGCGGCGCCAACTCCACCAGGTACATCGCGCTCACCACCAACCCGCCGCCGATGAGCATCCGAGTCGTGAGCGTCTCGCCGCCGAACAGCACGGCGAAAAATGCCGCAAACACCGGTTCCATCGTCATGATGATCGCCGCTCGAGTGGGCGCCAGATGAGCCTGAGCCCACGTCTGGAGGACCAGTGCTAGCGCGCCAGCGACCAGCGCCATGTAGACCAGCGAAAGCCAGCCCCCGGCCGTGCGGGGTGTCTGGATTCCATTGGGGACGCTCGCCAGCGTGCAGACCGCAGCGATGACCAGCAACTGCACGACCGAAAGCCCGAAGGCGTTTGCCGCGTTGGACCACTGTCCGAGGCCCAGAATGTGAACGGCGTACAGCATTGCCGATGCGAAGACCAGCGCCACTCCTGGCGAGACCGCGAACCCGTTGAGCGACAAGAAGGCAAGGCCGCCGGCGGACAGCGTCACCGCCGCCCAAACGGGCGCCGCAATTCGTTGCCGGAGAATCGCGGCGCCGAGAATCGGTGTCGCCACGACGTACATGCCGGTGACGAATCCGGAGATGCTGGCGGATGTGCGCTCGAGTCCGAGTGTCTGCACGACCTGGGCGACGCCGTACACAAAGCCGAGCAACAGCCCAAAACGCAGGTCGGCTCGAGACAGCCTCCGCACGTGGCCCCAGGCGACCGCGAGCAGAGCGAGCGCGGCGATCGCGAACCGCACCGCCAAGAAGTCCAGTACCGAGACTTGGTGAAGAAGATCCTTGATGAGGAAGAACGTCGAGCCCCAGGTGGCGGTGACCCACAGCAGCGCCAACGTAGGCACTAGTGCGCTACGTCGGGTCGTCACCTCAGTCACCCTAGAAGCGGGTCAGTGGAACTGGGCGACGCCGTAGTGCCAACCGCTGAGCGCAGCCGCGACCGCCAACAGGAGAACAACGACAAGGGCGATCCAGCCTCGCGTACGACGTTCGGCTGCCCGCAGGCTCACGGCAGTAGCCGAGGTCGGCGTGGCTGGCGCCTGACCCGACGAGGTCGGTCGGCGCGGGGGAGGCACCCGAAGGGTGGGATGGAGGTCGGTGGTGAGCTGTTCGTCGTCGGCGACTCCGGTGCTCAGCGCGTCGTGGACCCGGCGCACCTGTTGTAGCAGAACTTCTGCGTCAGGGGGTCGGAAGTCTGGGTGCCGGGCAGTGGCACACGCCACGAGCGCGTCCACGTGCGGCGGAATGCCGGACACGAGTGACGAGGGAGTCGGCACGTCGTCGTGGACATGCTTGTAGGCGATTTGGATCGCGCTGTCACCGTCGTGCGGCTTTCTGCCGGTGAGCAGCTCGAACAACAACACACCGAGGGCATACACATCAGAGCGGGTGTCGGCCACGCCAGAAGTCACGAGCTCCGGCGCCAGATAGGCGACCGTGCCCATGAGGACCCCGCCGGTGGCGGTGGCAGACGCGGCCGTGAGTGAGTTGAGCGCGCGCGCAAGCCCGAAGTCTGCAACTTTGATGTGCCCCTGCGGCGTCAGGAGAACGTTTTCCGGCTTGATGTCGCGATGCACAATGCCCGCCCCGTGCGCGACGGCTAAGGCCTTGACCACTTCTTCGAAGACGGCGACGGCGTGGGGAACCGGTAGCGGTGCGGCGTCCCGCATCACCGTGCGAAGCGTTCTGCGACCGGCGACATACTCCATCGCCAGGAAGACCACGCTGCCGTCGTCGCCCTGGTCGTAGACAGCAACGATATTGGGTGAGGTGAGCCGTGCGGCCGCTCTCGCCTCACGCACGAACCGTCGGGTGACCGTGTCATCGTCGGCGGGCGCAGGAGGCAGCACTTTCAAAGCGACGCTGCGGTCGAGGCGCAAGTCGCTGGCTTCATAGACCGTCGCCATGCCGCCGCGGGCGATCAGGGACTCCACCAGGTATCGGCCGTCCACCAGCTGCCCGACCAGCGGGTCAAACATCGTCGATCGGCCCACCCGCGCGAGTGTAGGTCGGTGTCCGGGGCGTCCCGGTGAGCCTCGCCGCGCACTTGCCGTGGCAGGCTGCTCCGATGAGCGACTCCGCCCCCTTCTTGGTCGACGACCTGCTCACGCTGAATGAGACCGCCGCTGCGCTCGGCATCAGCCCCAATCGGGTCCGGCAGCTGCTGCGGGAGCATTCGCTTGCCGCGATCCGTGCCGGGACTGAGAATCAGCCGCGGATTCCAGCCGCCTTCGTGCATGACGGTGCCATCGTCAAGGGCTTACCTGGCACGCTGATGGTGCTGGCGGACCACGGGTTCAGTGACAGCGAGGCGGTCGAGTGGCTGTTCGCAGCGGATGAGTCGCTCCCCGGTCGGCCAATCGACGCCCTGCGTGAGGACCGCGGCAAAGAAGTGCGCCGACGTGCTCAGGTGATCGACTGAGTCGACCATCGCGTCGCCTCATGCCGAGACGTCAATCGGTGGCCGACACACCGACGGAAGCGGGCCTTCGGTGGCGTGTCGCGGGTCATCCGTCACGGTCGGTGACTCGATCGGCCATCAGGGCCAGCGCCTGTGCGGTCTCCTCGTTGGCGATCGGCGTCCGTGCGAGTGCTGCGAGTGCCGCCGCTTTCAGTTCGGCAATCACGGTCTCCACGGTCGCGAGCGCACCGGTGTCGGTGAGGACTTGCTGCACGGCCGCGACGTCCGCCGCGTCGACGATTGAATTGCCGACGCAGCTGCGCAGCACGGCGACCTGGGCTGGCGTCGCCTGGTCGAAGGCGTGGGCCAGAAGCAGAGTCCGCTTGCCCTCCCTGATGTCGTCGCCGGCCGGTTTGCCGGTGAGGTCGGGCTCCCCGAACACCCCCAAAACGTCGTCGCGGAGCTGGAAGGCCTCGCCGAGCGGGATGCCGTACGAGGACAGCGCAGCAAGCAGCGAGCGGCTGGCGCTTCCGAGGGCCGCCCCGAATTGCAGCGGTCGCTCGACTGTGTACTTCGCCGACTTGTAGCGCACGATACGCATCGCGTCGGCGGCGGTATTGCGCCCCTGGGCCCCGGCGACGACGTCGAGGTACTGTCCTGCGACCACTTCGCTGCGCAGCAGGTCGAAGTACTGGCGCCCGCGGGCCAGAATTTTCGGCGTGAACCCGCTCCGGTGGAGCAACTCGTCAGACCATGACAGCAATAGGTCACCGAGCAGAATTGCTGCGCTTGCGGATTGCCTGCCGGCCCCGAGCAGAGTCGCGAACTCGTGCTCCGCTGAGCGTTGACCACGCCGGGTCGCCGACGCGTCGATAACGTCGTCGTGCACCAGGGCGCACGCATGCACCAGCTCGATCGCGGCTGCGGCGCGGAAGAGAGCTTCAGTCTCGGTAGCGGATCCGTCGGCCGCCCGCCAGCCCCAGTACGCGAACTCAGGTCTTAGCCGCTTGCCCCCCGCGACGGCGTGCGCGGCGACATTGAGGAGCGGATCCATATCGGTGCCCAGCGGAGCGAACTGTGCTCGCTTCTCGGCCACGAAGTCCTCGAGGATGCGTGAGATCTGCTTGGGCAGGTCGCCCCCAAGCGGCGCTCGTCCGGATTGCTCAACCGGCACCACCGACGATGTCACCCGCAGGAGCCTACTCAGCGCACAGCACGACGCCTGGGTAAATCAGTGGCGACCAGGAGGTCGCCCTGACACGGTGAGCCCGTGCCGGAGGACCACTTCGACGCTCCTGTTGCGGAGCGTTACGACGCCGACTCAGCCGACCGGTTCAATCCGGAGGTGGTTGACCCAGCGGTCGGCTTCCTCGCAGATCTCGCGGGAGAGGGCGCCGCGCTGGAGCTGGGAATCGGCACTGGCCGGATCGCGCTGCCTCTGCATGACAGGGGAGTGCCGGTGCATGGCATCGACCTTTCCGCTGCCATGGTGGCCCAGCTGCGCGGTAAGCCCGGTTCAGCCGAGATCGACGTGACTCTCGGGGACTTCGCCACGACGCGGCTGGACAAGACTTTCCGGCTGGCCTACCTCGTCTACAACACGATCATGAACCTGACCACCCAGGAGGCGCAGGTCGAGTGCTTCCACAACGTTGCCGCTCATCTGGAGCCAGGCGGATCCTTCGTGATCGAGGTCGGCGTCCCGGACTTGCAACGGCTCCCACCGGGTGAGACCGTCCGCGCTTTCACCGTCAGCCCGACGAGGCTCGGCTTCGACCAGTACGACGTCGTTCGGCAAAGACTCGTCTCGCATCACTACTGGCTCGAGGACGGCGGATTGAGGACGGTCTCGATGCCGTTTCGCTACGTGTGGCCGGCGGAGCTCGATCTGATGGCGCGAGGTGCGGGGATGACCCTGCGAGAGCGGTGGAGCGACTGGAACCGACAGCCCTTCACCGCTGAGAGCACCGCTCACGTGTCGGTGTGGGACAAGACGGGGTAGCGTCGCGGGCTCCAGCTACGTCTTACCGATGCGGGCCGCGACATGTGCGGCACCCCAGACGACGTACGGAATCGACGGACCAGGATGCATTCCGGCGCCGAGCAGATGCAGCCCAGGAATCGGAGCGGCCACCCCTGACCGCCGGGCGTTCGCGCGGTACCCCGCCCAGACCCAGCCATCGGGCGACCCGCCGCTCGAGGCGGCGAGTTCCGCGGGGTTGCGGTCGATGCGGCGCACCACGTCGTTGCGAACGTCCAGGCCCCGATCCGCCAGGACGGCGAGCACGTCGTCTTTGCAGGCGCCTCGCTGCCAGATAGTCCAAGCCCGGTGCCGGGGTGGTGCGGAGCCGGCGGCGTTCAGTACCAGCAGCGGCTCACCATGCAGGACGACCTCCTCCGGACGGTCAGCGACAGTGATGTCGGAGTTGGCCCGCAGGCCGATGTGTGTGACCGCGACTGGGACGGCTGGGGTCGCTGCGCCGAACAGGCGGCGCACGTGCCGCACTCGGACGTCGTCGACCAAGTCCTCGAACACCATGCGGGGGCTCACATCGGTGACGACGGCTTGAGCCGCCAGCCGCTCCCCGCTTGCGGTCTCAACGCCGGTGACGCCGCTGTGCTCAACGCAGATCTGGACGACCGGCGTGTCGCAGCGAACTGTCACACCGCGCTCGTAGAGCCGCGCCAGCAAAGCGTCGGTGAGCGTCGCCAGACCGTCGTTGGGAAGGCTCCACACACCGGAGCTACGTTCGACGTACGCGTGCACGGCGGCGTACGCGGGGATGTCTTGGGGCCTCGACCCGGCGAGGACGAACGGGTACGTCGCCAGCTGGCGTAGCCGCTCGTCGGTCATCTCCCGCCGCAGCAGCGTCTCGAGCGACAGCCGGCTGCGCAGCCGGCGCGCCACCGGCCAGTTACCGAGCCGCGCGCCGCCGTCTTCTCGGTCGAGAACTTCCCGGCGCAAGACCTCCCACGCCGGGATCTGGGCGTCCACGAACGCTGTCCACTCTCTGCCGATGCCGGCGCCGAGTCCAGCGTCGACAGCGCGCGTCTGCTCACCGCGACCACCGGTCGGAAGGTCCATGACCGAGCCGTCAGAGAAGACATGTCGTCGGGCCGGCGTGCGTAGCCGAAGGTCGACGTACCGCTCAAGGGGCCGACCGGACTTGCGGAACAGGTCACGCACGGTGGCCGGCAGCGTCAACGAAGTGGCTCCGGCGTCCCAGCGGAATCCGGCCTGCTCGACTGCCCGCACGGCACCACCGACGAAGCAGCTGCGCTCGCATACAGTGACGCGGTGACCCAGTTTGGCAAGTCGGGCGCTCACCGCCAGGCCGCCTATTCCTGCGCCGATCACGACGATGTCAGCCATGAGGCGGAGTGGGACTAAACACTCGAAGGAGCGGCTCGGCCCTTCCAGCGCTGCCAACCACGCCGGACGAACCGGGAAAGCCAGAAGACCAAAGCTGTTCCCAGCACGAACAATCCCGCGGCGATCGCGAAAGCGGTCCACGGGTGGTACCAGGCGAGCGCGACGACGCCCGCCACCGTGAAATCCTCGCTCAGCGAGACGGCGATGTTCGAAAAGGGCTCCGGAGAGGCGTTGATCGCGAGCCGGTTGCCGGCCTTCACCAGATGCGAGGCAAGAGCAGACCCGCCGCCCAAGGCGGCGTAGAGCGCGGAGTGCACCGAGGCTGCGTCGCCGGAGATCAGATAGCCGAGCATTGCCCCGACGATCGGCCGGATAACGGTCGACACCGTGTCCCACATCGAATCGACGTAAGGGATCTTGTCGGTGACGAACTCCACCGCAAAAAGACCTCCGGCGAGCACGAGCACATCAGTGTGCTGCAGCGACGCGGGTATGTCGTCCACGCCGGCATAGCGGCCGAGCAGTCCTGTCACCACGATCACCGCATAGGCGTTGATGCCGCTGGCCCAGCCCGAGGTCAGCACCAAGGGGGTGAGATCCACGCGCTCACTTTAAGGCCTCGCCTGGTGACTCAATGTTTGAATGAAAGTAACGCACAGTTGAGTCGCTTGCCGTCGACTTCCTGAGGAGTTCTCGTGCGCTTGTGTCGCCGCCTGCTGACTTTGTTGGTCGGTATCTCGACATTGGCCTCGGCGGCATCCGGCTCGGCGGCTGCGACGCTGGAGCCACGAGGCGCGGCTGTGACGTCGACCGGGGCTGTGTGTCTGCGCAGCATCGCCCGCGGTGCGCCGACGACAGCGCGACAGCGGGCTTTCGCAGCCGCGGCGAAGACGTACGGGG
>JBBSHN010000020.1:0-28979 GCA_038252945.1 Propionibacteriales bacterium
AGTGATGGCAGAACTCGGCCACCACGAAATGGCTGCCATATTGTTGGGCGCCGCGGACGCGGCCCGAGCAGGTAAGGGTGCACCACGCGAACCTCCCCAACAAGCACAGATCGAGGCGCCATATGTGCTCGCTCGGTCAGCCCTTGCCGATACTTGGGACCACCACTACGAGTCCGGACACCGTATGAGCATCGAGGATGCGTTGTCCTCACTAGGGTCTGGTGCACGGATAGGTGACAGTCAATCTGTGGCGCCGTGAGGTGCCGCTGGAAGGATGTTCACCATGCCGAAGCCGTTCCCCAAAGAGTTCAGTGAGGACGACCCGACCGCCCCACCACGTGGCTTTGCGCCGGCTCAGTCGTCGACGACCACGCGGTAGGCGACCAGTACCGACCCGGTTGGCGTGCCCGCGCTCCGGAGCAGTTCGAGCCTGCGGTCGGTCAGCTCATTGCCGAAGATCCGTCGGCCGCTCCCCACCACAGACGGCGCGATGACCAGGTGCAGCTCGTCGACGAGTCCGGCGGCCAGCAGCGACTGGACCAGTGAGATGCTCCCGTGCACGCCGATCTCCCCACCCTCACCCGACCGCAGATCGCGCACGAAATTGTCGACCGGACCCTGGACTGCTTCGGCGTTCGTCCACTTAGTCGTCAATGGGGTCGAAGTCGCGACGTACTTTCTGACGCCGTTGATGAAGTCGGCGAACGGTTGATCGTCGGAGCTCGGCCAGTAGTTCGCCCACTCGTCGTACATCACCCGACCGAGCAGGACCACGTCCTGTGCCTCGATCACCTCGGTCAGGTTCGCCTCCATCACCTTGTCGAAGTCGCGCACGAACTGTTCGGGCGCCTCCGCCACTCCATCGACCGAGACCAGCGTGTAGACCACGACCTTTCGCAAATGTTCCGCCTCTCCAAACGCTCGGTTCCCACGCTGCTGACGGTATAGCGGCCGCCACGCGGCTGAAGCGCTCGGCACATCCGCCGCCGGCTATTTAGGACCGCACCGCGTACAACTGCCAATTACCCGGTAGACCCTTCAGTTGGCACACGCCGCGCTCCTCGAATGCGAGGTCTGAACCGGCCACTAGGTCTTTGACCGTGCTGGACACCAGAACCTCGCTCGGTGCAGCCTGGGCCGCCACTCGAGCACCAATGTGGACTGAGATGCCGCCGATTTTTCCGTTGAAGGCTTCGCATTCACCGGTGTGCAGTCCCGCACGCACCTCGAGGCCGAGCGGTCGCACCGCTTCGATGATCGCGGATGCGCAGCGGATCGCGCGGGCAGGGCCGTCGAATGCAGCAAAGAAGCCGTTGCCGGCGGTGTCTACCTCACTCCCACGAAATCGGGCCAGGTGGCGCCGAACCAGCGCGTGATGCTGCTCGCTGAGCTCCCGCCAGCGGCGATCACCGAGCGCGACCGCCTTGGCGGTCGAGTCGACGATGTCGGTGAAAAGCACTGTTGCCAGAACCCGATCCGGCTCAGGCGCCTCCCACCCGCCGGCTTGGTACACATCAGTGATGAACCGCTCAACCTCGCGCAGCACAGAGTTGCTGTCGCCGTAGTACGGAAGATGAATGTCTCCTGGCAGCTCGACGAAGCGGGCGCCATGGATTTGTTCTGACATCCAGCGCGCTGCCGCGATCGGTTCGTCTCCGCTTCTGTGCAGCACCAACGTCGGTACCCGTATCGCAGGAAGTACCCCTCGGACGTCGATCTCGGCGTTCATGCGCTCAAGGGCGATGAGATCGCCAGGACTGCCGCTCAACCGCTGCCAGGACGCAAGGCGTTTGACGTCCTCGGCGGTTGCAGGTTGTCCGGCCGCGTGAAGAAAGGCTTTCGCCCCCTCTCCTGTTCCCCACGACAACGCCCAATTTTCGCTCTCCCGCGCATACTCCTCTGCGGGTTCGCCCCATGGCCAATCGGGTGCCCAGATGTACCGCGGCGTCGCGCCATACGCGACAAGTGCCGCGGTCCGATCGGGATGGGTCGCAGCAAATAAAATGCTCATTGACCCGCCCTCTGAAACCCCGAACACGGCAGCTCGCTGAGATCCGGCTGCGTCCATGACTGCGCGAACGTCGTCCATGCGAGTCTCCAGATCGGCGACGCCGGCGACCCGATCGGACGCACCAGTTCCGCGCTTGTCAAAGACGATCAGCCGACAAGACTCGGCGAGTTCGGTGAAGAAGGCGCGCTGCGCACGTGCCAACGGGGAACGTGGTGGATCCTCCGCCAACAAGTCGACGTTTGACACGGACCCCGGGACGTACACGACGTCCACAGGCCCCTGGCCGCCTACCGCGTAGGCGATACTGACGTTGCCGCTGCGCGCATATTGCGGCTCAAGCTTCACTTTGCAAACGCTACTGCCGCGGTGCGATCCTCGCGCCAAATCAGGTTGGCGGATTCATCATGACTTGGCTCGACGAATTCGTGTCGACTCAAGATCCCCATGCCCACGTCAAGTCCAGGCCAGGGCAACAACGACGGATGAGCTAAGGCGAGCGGCCCAGTTCGCAAAGAAACCGTGCTGTTGCCCGTGGCGACTGACCATGGCTCATCATTCTGGAAATGGCGGAGGGCCAAGGATGTCGATACCGCCGTTGTCTCGTGCTGATTGAGCGATTCGACCGAAGTCCACATTGTGTTCGATGGAATCACTGAGTGGCGCGCTTGCGCCCATGTAAAACGCCTCACACAGGCCGGGGGTCTGCAAGGTCAAGACGGCGGCGGAGGCGGAGGTTACGAGAAAGGCGTGAGGCACGTCTCGGGGTGCCAGAATGACGCCGCCTGCGCCGATGGTCTGCTCGTTGCCGTTCATGTGCATCAAGATTTCGCCCTCGAGGACATACATAGTCTCCTCAGTGCCCGGATGGGTATGCAGGGGTGTGCGCTTGCCCTTCTCCATTGCGTCTTCGAACAGTAAGAACGCGCCGCCAGTGTCCGCAGCAGTAGCGAGCCAGGTGTGGACGCCTCCACCGTAGAACCAGCGCTGTTTCGCATCGCCGCGCGCCCGCATCATCGCCGGGACAATTGATGGTCGGGTTACAGATTGGCTGCTTGGCATGACATGACTCCCCTGTTTGTGGTTCGTGGTACCGCTGTTTCATAAAGAGACTGCAGTACCATTGGCGCTCATGTCAACCGCATACTCCGAAACGGGCCGGACTGGTCAGAAGCGGCGCACTGAGGCGGCCCTCATCCAGGCAGCGCGTCAGATGGTCGCCGAAGGGCAAGCACCGGACGTGGCGGCGGTCGCCGAACGCGCTGACGTCTCCCGAACAACCGCCTATCGGTATTTCGCCAACCAAGGTGAACTATTGGCAGCGGCGCACCCAGAGACGGCGACAGTGTCACTTCTGCCTGCCAATGCCCCCACCGATCCCAGCGCTCGCCTAGGTATCGTCATCGAGAGGTTCGTGCAGCTGATCTTGAACACAGAGGCACAGCAACGCACGATGCTGCGCCTCTCGCTGAACACCACCGAAGAAGACCGGTCAAGACTCCCGCTGCGTCAAGGACGAGCGATCGCATGGATCGGCGAAGCGCTGGCGCCGCTGCGTGAACGGCTGGACGACCAGACTGTCGACAAGCTGGTACTGGCCATTCGCAGCGCAACGGGCATTGAAGCTCTGACCTGGCTCATCGACGTGGCGAGGCTGTCCCGCCAAGACGCCGCGGCCACTCAGCGCTGGATAGCCGACGCCCTGCTCCACGCCACCACCACCGGCAAACCGCCGCCGGAAGCCGCCGGACCGACACCCCATGTGAGGGAACTCAACACTGACGCAATTCAGGAATGAACTCGGGTAAGTAATCATCCCGACGTGCGGCTGATTGCTCTTCGCCGCCATCGGTTGCGGCGTTTGTCGATCTGCTGTTGCACTTTCGTAGTGACGTTGTAGGCCCGATTCAGGCCCTCGGCCGTACGGGACAAACCGGCGCTGTTCAGTCGCTGGATGTGGTGGACCGCATCGCGGCTGAGCAACCGCATGTCGCCTCGGGCGGAGAGCAACCAGCGACGCGAAATCCCTGTCATGTCAACTTTGGCCTCTCAATAGGAGTCCTTGTAGCTGGCCAGGGAAGAAGCCCCCGTCGGTGTAGGCAGCTGGTGTCACCGGCGGGGGCCGGTCCAAGGCAGCGGTCACAGATGAAGTCCCATTAGGGGCTGATACATGACGTGCCGAATCGATGCTGGATCGTCGCGTGTTGCACGCCGGTGCCGTCCAGGGTCGCAACCCAGCTGGCGTGTCGCCGTCCAATCAGCAACGTATGAGGACGCTCAGCATCAGAATTGCGGCAACGGCGACCTAAGGGGATGAAGCCGTGACGCGTCCGGGAGAGAACCAGATCACGGTCATCATCCACGTCGACGAACTGCCCAACCACTCCCATCTGGAAGCGGACTGCACCGAGTACGGCGATGCCGTTCAAGTACGGGGAGTCGACGAAGACACCGGCGTGTGCAGCCAGTGGAGCACCCTGCCGGTTCGCGACGGATGGGTGGAAGTCACCTGGGCGCAACTGTGGATATCCCAGGACCGTCAGCCGAGTCGGCTTCGCCTGGTCCCGCGCCCTCGAAAGCCGACGGACGATCCCAGCCACGGTGACTGCGCGGGCTAGCCAGGAGTTTATCAGCGACGCCCTACGCCAGCCTCGAACACAAGACTGGGATCACCCGTCGACCCAAGGAACGGGATGCTGCTGATCATGCTGTGGGCAACGTGCGTGCTGGTGCTGTTCGCTACAGGTCGAGTACGAGCGAGAGGGCCTCGTCGACTCGCTGCATCTCCTCCACGGACAGGAAGCTTTCGGGTTCGGTGAGCCGGTTCAGATCAACGGTCGCGAGTTGATCGCACATCACCAGTGTCCGCCGATTGGCAATCCTTACTGGTGGCCGGAAGCTGGTCTCGCGCGCACTGGTACTGGTGAAGGCGGTGACCCAGGTGCTCAACGCCAGCCAGTCTGGCTGTAGCACCACCGCGTACCGGCGTCCCTGCTGCTCGTGGCCCTTGCCTCGGGCGGGCAGCCGGTAGACCTCACCCCTCATGCAGCGAAGCCAGATCGTCGCGGATTGCGCGGATCTCGGCGAGGTCCGCGGGGTCGTCCTTGATGGTGCGGGCTTCAGCGGCCGCGACCTGGCGGCGCTCGTCGCGCTTCATGGCCGCCAGAGCAGCCCGGATCACCTGATCGGCACTCTCACGCCGTGAGGCGCCGAGCTGTAGGAGCAGGTCCCGGGTGCTGGTGTGGACCTTGACGGTGGTGGTGTCAGCCATACCCGAAGTCTACTCCTGGTAGACGTGCACGTGGTCGTCCTCCACCTCGTGAGCCGCTGCCTCACCCTGCCGCAACCGCTCGCGCTGCGGCACGACGGTGTACTTGGGGTCCATTGCTGACTGCTGCCCGGCCTCGAAGATGCCGAAACGTGTGCACGCCGAGCCGGCCAGCAGCGCCGCGCCAGAGGCCGCAGCAGCCAGCCGACTACGCCTAGCCAGCACGGATCCGGCAGCACCCGCGACGTTCAGCATCTTGCTGACGCGCATCAGTCGACCGGCTTGGCCGTCGTGCAGCGGCTCTTTTGCTATTCCCATGGATGCCTCCATGCGCTGCTCCGCCGCCATCTCCACCAGCGTCGCACCAATCGCCAGCCGACGAGCCGGACCGGCCTGAGCCACTGGTGTCGCCAGCATCGCGAACCCGGCAGCGGCGGCCGAGCCTGAGCTGACGAACACGAACGGCAGCTCCCGATAGCCCTCGTGCCACGACGGAGTCGCCGTGTCAGCGAGCAGAGCTGCGGTGTACGCCGCCACCGGAGGTGCGGTGAGCGCAGCCATAACTCCGGCGGGCCGTTCGGCGAGCGCGAGCAGACGGAACGGCATCCGATTCCCGTCGACCGGCAGCATACGAAGGACCTCCGCGGCAGCTGCCAGCCCTGACCACGGGCTGTACAACGTCAAGATCCAGCTGCCCACCGACATCGGAGAGGTCAGTTTCATCGTCCGGAGCATGTTGAGGAACCGCGAGGGACGACCCAGGTCGTGCACAAGCGCGAATCCGCTGAAGCTGAGCGCACCGAAGGCAGCGAGTCGGCATGCCCGTCGCAGCGCCGGCCGATCTGTCAGGTCCGCGCCGGCAGCGAGCAGTGAAGAACCAGCAGCCAGCCCTCCGGTGAACAGGTACGCCGGGATGTCCCACTCCCAAGGAGAGGGTCGGACGATGGGACGCCCGTAGTAGGAGGTGAACTCCGCGGGAGGCACCATGGACTGCTCACCGCGGCCGCGGCTCCCGAATCGGGGGCGCCTGCCCTTCGCGCCCGGAACCGCCTCTCGGTCCGAAGTCCGGCCGGCCTGCGGCACGCCGTTGATGATCGGCTCCTGCGGCCCTTCGGAGATCTCCGTCGGTCCGCCTGCGCCCGCTGCATTCACCGGCGTCTCCCGACGAACGACAAAGCAGCACCGACGAGCATCGCTGCCGCCGCGGTGGTGGAGCGGTTGAAGATGTGGGGCAGGTCGCGTGTCGTCACGACAGGATCAGGCGGAAACCCGTACGTCTCCGGCTCGTCCAGCAGCAAGAAGAACGCTCCGGCCCCTCCGACACCGTCCGCCGGGTCTTCGCCGTAGAGGCGAGCGTCCATGATTCCGGCGTCGTGCAACTGCTGCACGCGGCTGGCGGCGCGGTCCCGCAGCTCGTCGAGGTCACCGAACTGGATCGACTCGGTCGGACACGCTTGGGCGCAGGCGGGATGCTGGCCAGCGCTGAGCCGGTCGTAGCACAGTGTGCACTTCTGCGCGATACCGACGTTCTTGGCTCCCTCCGGACCGGTACGCCGTTCGATCACGCCGTACGGGCAGGCCGGAACGCAGTAGCCACAGCCGTTGCACACGTCGTCCTGGACAACGACGGTGCCGAACTCGGTCCGGAAAAGCGATCCGGTCGGGCAGACGTCGAGGCAGGCCGCGTGCGTGCAGTGTTTGCAGACGTCGGAGGCCATCAGCCACCGGAAGTCCGGCTTCTCTCCCTCGCCTGCGCCATTCGCGCCGAACAGGTCGCCGCCACCGTGTGCCTCCGATCCGTCGGCAGTAGGACGCAGCTGCGGTGTCGGCAGGTCGACCGTCTCGCGCAGGTGCGGCGCCTGGCTCCCCAGCGGCTTCTTCTGCTCGATGAACGCCACATGCCGCCAGGTGTCGGCGCTCAGCGAGCCGGTGTTGTCGTATGACATCCCGAGCAGGTTGAAGCCATCGTCGGGGACGTCGTTCCACTCCTTGCACGCCACTTCGCACGCCTTGCACCCGATGCAGATGCTCGTGTCGGTGAAGAAGCCTTTGCGCGGTGGTGGGTCGGCGTACCCGACCTCGCCCGCCGGATCGACCGGCCCGAACAGGCTGTTCCTGCGAAACGGTGCTCGCATCAGGTGTTCCCTCCGGGCTCTGGTGTCGGGTCGCCACCGCCGTCGCCGGCTGCGGAGCTTGAGGTGACGATCGGCGGCTCGTGGTCGTCGTACACGCCGGCCCGCCGCTGGTAGTCGGCGACGAACTCCAGGAGCGCCGGGCCGGTCGGACGTCGCCCCGGTCGAACATCGCACGTGCCGACCTTGCTCTCCTGGATGAGTACGTTGGGGTCGAGGGTGATGCCGAAGAGATCGTTCGCAGAGTCTCCGCTGACCAGCCCGCCGGAACCCCAGTGGTACGGCATCCAGACCTGGTGCATTGTGCGACCCTCGACGCGCAGCGGCGAAAGGCGCGACGTCACCATGACCCTGCCCTCGATCGCCGACCGCGCCGTCACGACATGGCACCACCCCATGTGCTCGAGTCCACGCTCGCGGGCAAGCTCGGGTGAGACCTCAACGAACATCTCCGGCTGCAGCTCCGACAGGTACTCCACGAAGCGGCTCATACCGCCGGCGGTGTGGTGCTCGGTCAGCCGGCTAGTCGTGAACACGAAGGGGAAGACCTCGCTGTGCTCCTCCGGTGGGCTGGGGTTCATCCGGTTGTCGCTGCGGTGGTACTCCTTGCGGGTCGGATTGGCCTGCTGTCCGTACAGCGGATTGCGAAATGGCGACTCGACTGGCTCGTAGTGCGTGGGCAGCGGCCCATCAATCAGCCCCGACGGCACGAACAGCGAGCCCTTGCCGTCGCCTTGCATGATGAACGCGTCGTCACCCGCGAGCGCCTCGGGGCCGCTTGAGTCCTCCGGCGGCGTGTACGACGGCGGCTTGTTCTTCTCGAAGTCCGGTACGTCAGCGCCGGTCCACTCCCCCGCCTCCTCGTCCCACCACACGTAGGCCTTGCGGTCGCTCCACGGGCGCCCGTCAGGGTCCGCAGACGCACGGTTGTAGAGCAGCCGTCGGTTCGCCGGCCATGCCCAACCCCACTCCGGAGCGACGTACGACTGCTCGTGCCGCGACTTACGACGGGCTGCTTGGTTGACGTCGTCCTTGTAGACGCCGGTGTAGATCCAACACCCACCCACCGTTGAGCCGTCGTCCTTCATCTCGGTGAACGACGCCAAGGCACGACCGGTCGCGACGTCGTAGCCGTTGATCTCCTTGAGCACCGCCTCCGCGCTCGGGTCGTCGTTCTCGCCGTGCACCGGGTAGTCCCAGGCAAGGTCAAGCAAAGGGCGGTCGCGTTCCTCGGTCGAGCCAGCCAGCCGCTCCTTCAGCAGCCGGCCCAGATGGTAGAAGAACCACAGCTCGGAGCGGCGGTCACCGGCCGGTTCGATCGCCTTCTCGCGCCATTGCAGCATCCGCTGTGTCTGGGTGAATGTTCCCTCTTTCTCCACGTGGCTCGCAGCGGGCATCAGGAACACTTCCGTGCGACACTCCTCCGGCACGATCTCGCCGGTCTCAACCTCAGGTGAGTTCTTCCAGAAGGTCGCGCTCTCGATCTCGAAGAGGTCGCGCACCACCAGCCAGTCGAGGTTCGCCATACCGAGGCGCTGCGCGCGCCCGTGCGCTGATCCCACCGCTGGGTTTTGGCCAACCAGGAAGTAGCCCTTCACCTTGCCGTCGATCATGTCCAGAACCGTGCGGTAGGTGCCGTGGTCGCCGGTGATCCGCGGCAAGTAGTCGAAGCAGTAGTCGTTGTCGGCGGTGGCCGCCTCCCCCCAGTACGCCTTGAGGAGGCTGACGCCGTACCCGGCGGCGTTCGCCCAGAATCCCTTGGCGCCGGGATGCCGGAAGCTGTCGATCCAGTCCTCGAACGACGTGTGGTCCTGTGCTTGTGGCATCGGTAGGTAGCCCGGCAGGAGGTTGAACAACGTCGGAATGTCGGTGGAGCCCTGGATGCTGGCATGGCCACGCAGCGCCATGATGCCGCCGCCCGGGCGGCCCATGTTGCCGAGAAGGAGCTGAATAATTGCACCCGCCCTGATGTACTGCACACCCACGCTGTGCTGCGTCCAGCCGACGCTGTAGACGAGAGCGGTGGTGCGCTCACGGCCGGAGTTGCGCGACCACGCCTCGCAGACCTCGGAGAACGCCTCCGCGGAGATCCCGCAGGCTTGCGTCACAACCTCGGGGGTGTATCTCGCGTAGTGCCGCTTGAGAATCTGATACACGCAGTTGGGGTCTTGCAGCGACTCGTCGCGCGGCGGGTGCCCCTGCACGCTCATCCCGTGCGTCTCGTGCTGCAGGGCGCT
The DNA here is from genome assembly GCA_038252945.1 of Propionibacteriales bacterium. GTDB lineage: Bacteria > Actinomycetota > Actinomycetes > Propionibacteriales > Nocardioidaceae > JAUJOE01. The sequence goes on from JBBSHN010000020.1 coordinate 9,646, forward strand.
TGCCGTCTCGCGTTGCTGTGAGTGCTCCTGGCGGTCACCGTCGCCGCCCTCCTGGCCGGCGTACTGCCAACTGTTCGGGTCGTAGGTGCGGGTCTCCGGGTCGAATCCGGAGAAGAGGCCGTCGAGGTCCTCGGTGTCGCGGAAGTCCTCACTGACGATCGTCGCGGCGTTGGTGTACGCGACGACGTACTCACGGAAGTCCAGTTCGTTCTGCAGCACGTAGTTGATGACGCCGCCGAGCAGCACGATGTCGGTGCCCACCCGGATCGGCACGAAGGTGTCCGCGAGTGCGCTGGTTCGCGTGAAGCGGGGGTCGATGTGGATCACCTTGGCGCCGCGAGCTTTGGCCTCCATCACCCACTGGAAGCCCACGGGGTGGGCCTCGGCCATGTTGGAGCCCTGGATGATGATGCAGTCAGCGTTGGCGAGATCTTGCTGGAAGCCGGTGGCGCCGCCGCGCCCGAAGCTGGTGCCCAGACCGGGCACCGTGGCGGAGTGTCATATGCGCGCCTGGTTCTCGATCTGTATCGCGCCGAGAGCCGTGAAGAGCTTCTTGATCAGGTAGTTCTCTTCGTTGTCGAGAGTCGCTCCGCCAAGGCTCGCGATGCCGAGAGTACGGCGCACCCGGCGGTCTTCCGCATCGAAGTCCTGCCAGGTGTCGGTGCGGGTCTTGACCACGCGGTCGGCGATCATGGTCATCGCTGTGTCGAGGTCGAGGTCTTCCCACTCTGTGCCGAACGGACGGCGGTACCGCACCTGAGTTTGCCTGAGCGGGCTCGTCACGAGGTTCTTGCTGGCTGACCCCTTGGGACAGAGCCGGCCACGCGAGATGGGGCTGTCCGGGTCGCCCTCGATCTGCACGACCTTCTCGTCCTTGACGAACACTCGTTGGCCGCAGCCGACCGCGCAGTAGGGGCACACGCTGCGCGCGACGCGGTCAGCAGTAGTGGTGCGGGCGACGATGTTCTCGGTGTGCTGTGACTTGACGGCAGGACCGCGCCCGAGCGGGTCGCTGCCGGTCAGCTGACGCAGCACCGGCCACGACAGGAACGTCGTACGCGACGCCATCACCGCCTCCTCACGTTGCCCGCACGATACCCCCGCCTCCGCGGAATCATGCTGCAGGCTGGTGCTGGTTGTTCGGTCGTGCCCGCAGGAACTCACCGGACGTACAGCAGCTCCGCATCCCGCTCAATCAGCTCGCCGATCACCGGATAGCCGGGGATCTCACCCGCAACCAGTAACCCCCCGGACGTTTGAGCGTCGGCCAGGAGCAGCAACTCGGTCTCGTCGACGGAGGCGTCGAGCTGCGGGCGCACCCAGTCGAGGTTGCGCCGACTGCCGCCGGGAACGTACCCCGCCGCAAGCGCCTCCCGCGCACCCTCGAGATAGGGGACGGCCCCGGCGTCCACGACCGCCGACACACCACTCGACCGCGCAAGCTTCAGCAGGTGCCCGAGCAGCCCAAAGCCGGTGACGTCCGTAGCGCAGCGGATGTTCGCGGCGAGCGCCGACGAAGACGCGTCCCGGTTGAGCGTCGTCATGCACGCAACCGCCTCGGGGAACGTCTCCCCCGTCGCCTTGTGGCGGTTGTTGAGGACGCCTAGCCCAAGCGGCTTCGTGAGGGTCAGCGGAGTGCCGGGGCGACCGGCGTCGTTGCGCAGCAGTCGTTCGGGGTCGCCGAGCCCCGTAACTGCCAAACCGTACTTCGGCTCGGGATCGTCGATGCTGTGCCCGCCCGCCAGGTGTGTGCTCGCCTCGGCACAGATCGCGGCTCCTCCTTGCAGCACGTTCGCGGCCAGCTCCAGAGGCAGCAGCTCGCGCGGCCAAGCCAGCAGATTGACGGCGACGACCGGCGTACCACCCATCGCGTAGACGTCTGAGAGGGCATTGGCGGCCGCGATCCTGCCCCAGTCATAGGCGTCGTCAACCACAGGTGTGAAAAAGTCCGCCGTTGCGATGACCGCCCGGTCGCCATCTATCCGTACGACTGCTGCGTCGTCACCCGTGTCGAGGCCGACCAGCAGATCACCGCCTGCGCGACCTCCCGGTACTTCGGCAAGGACCGCCTCCAGCTCGCCCGGAGGCACTTTGCAGGCGCAGCCACCCCCCGATGCGTATTGGGTGAGCCTCGTCCGCTGTCGGGACGCGAGGCCTGCGGGCCTCACCGAGCCTTCCGCCAGCGCCTCCCCTGACACGAGCCCCACCGTACGCCGGCCAACTGCAACAAGATCCGAGCAGCGGTGTCACATATGGCACTAGCGCTCGGATCGTTCACCTGGGGACATTCGACGATCCATCCACAAGGAAGGCACGCCCGGCTGCACCCCCGTTGATTCTTCGCTTCTGTGAAGGCATGCATGACGAGGCTGCGGCTGAGGCCCTTTGGCACGGCGTACTGCGTCACAACGACGCGCGTACGAGGGTTGGTGCAGCCCAAGTCAGAACGCAGCTTCGAAGCGGGCGCTGGGTAAATCCGGTGCCAGGAATCCTTGTGCTGCACAACGGCCCCTTGACGCACCAGCAGCGCCTGTGGGTGACGCTATCGGCTGCACCGCCAGGCGCTCTTCTCGGTGGCCTGTCGGCAGCGGCATTCGACGGGTTGAAAGGCCTAGACGACGATCACGTGACGGTGGTCGTACCCGGCGATTCGCAAGGTGTGCCCAAACGCGCGGCATCCCTACCGTTGGAGTGGAACGTCGCTTGGCGGTGGTCGAGGAAGTTAGACCCGGCGGATGTAAGGGTTGCCGCAGTTCCACCGCGCACTCGGTTGCCCCGCAGTCTCATCGACGCAGCAAGCGAGCGGGTGTCGCCTAAGCGCTCACGTGTCATCATCCTCGCCGGCGTTCAGCAACGCCTGCTTTTGACTAGCGCACTCTGGGATGCATTGAGCCGACGCGGAAACTGTCGCAACCGGCGCATCATCGTCGAGTCCATTCTCGATGCGGAAGGCGGAATCCAGTCGCTCCCGGAGCACGAGTTCGACGTCATAAGACGTCGGCTGCATCTGCCCGAGCCGGCTCGGCAACGGATCCTGCAGCGCCGCGACCGCAGGTATTACCTGGACGTCGAATGGCCGCAGTACGGCGTCCGCGTGGAGATTCACGGCATTCCGCACTCATACGTGCAGAACTGGGACAGCGACCTTTTACGGCAGAACGACATCTCAATAGAGGGCGGCGGCCTGCTCATCTTCTCGTCGCACGCCATCCGCCACCTCGAGACGGTGGTGGACCGCCAACTTCTCTCCATGTTCCGCAGCCGGGGCTGGGTCAGCTAGCGACCACAAGATTCGAGCCTCAGTGTCATATATGGCAGTAGGACTCGAACCTTGGCGCAAGGACGCCGAGGTTAAAGTGGCGGTGGAGGCGTTACTCGTCTGGTGACGGGCGCGGTCTTCAAAACCGTAGTGACCGAGGAGCTCGGTCAGGCGGGTTCGATTCCCGTCCGCCTCCGCCAATTGGGGAGCCGCACATGCAACGACAGCCGCCGGACGCGTCCGCGCCGTCTCCGAACCCGTTGCCAGCCACAGACATACCGATGGGGGATCGGGATCCGATCTCGTCAACCGGCGCACCGATGCAGGACCGGCGCCGGGCGACTCCTCGTACTGACAGCGTTCTGGCTGATCCCCGAATGCAGCGGGCCGCCAAGCGATTGGGTGACCGCCTCGTCAAGCAGGCCGTACGCCGAGCGCTCGACGACTGCCGCCGCGGCGAGGTGCCCCCGGACGACGTACCAGCGCGAGCGCTGTCGCTGCTGCCCTCCGCGGCAGCGCGGCAGCGCCGAGTCATCAACGCCACCGGCGTGATTGCGCACACCAACCTCGGCCGGGCGCCGCTGTCCGCAGCGGCCACCGAGGCGCTCACCATCGCCGCTGGCGCGACCGACGTCGAGCTCGACTTGGCAACAGGCCGGCGGAGCCGACGCGGGCGGTCTGCACTTGCCGCTCTCGCCGCCGCAGTGCCGGATGCTGAAGCTATCCACCTCGTCAACAACGGCGCAGCGGCGCTCGCGCTGGCCACCGTGGCGCTGGCTGGAAACGGTCGCAACATTGTGATTGCGCGGGGAGAGCTGGTCGAGATCGGCGACGGCTTCCGCATTCCGGAGCTCATCGAGTCTGTGGGCGGTGAACTTCGCGAAGTCGGTACGACGAACCGGGTGCGCCTCGGCGACTACGCGACCGCGGTCGACGCACACACCGCCTTCGTCCTCAAGGTGCACCCGTCGAACTTCGTCGTGAGCGGCTTCACGTCGTCGGTCCTCGTCGCCGAGCTGGCGACCTTGCCAGCCCGCGTCATCGCCGACATCGGCTCCGGCCTGCTGACCCCGCACCCCCGCCTGCCAGACGAGCTGGACGCCCAAACCACCCTGCGAGCAGGCGCCGATCTGGTGACCGCGTCCGGTGACAAGCTTCTCGGTGGTCCGCAGTGCGGGCTCTTGCTCGGTCGCGCGACACTCGTCGACTCGCTCCGCCGTCACCCGTTCGCGCGGGCGCTCCGCGTCGACAAGTTGACGCTCGCCGCACTGGAGGCGACGCTTGCCGGACCTCCCCCGCCGGTCACGGTCGCATTGGCAACGTCTCCCGAACGGCTGCTCCAGCGGGCCGAAGAGCTCTGCCACGAGCTCACGGACGCTGTGCGCGCGGTCCCAAAAGCGTCCACGGCGGTCGTCGGAGGCGGCGGCGCACCCGGCGTCACCCTGCCGAGCGCTGCGGTGCAGCTCCCGAGCGCGCTTGCGGCCGAGCTCCGCATCGGAGAGCCGCCCGTAGTCGGACACGTTAAGCGAGGCTCGCTTCTGCTCGACCTCATTGCCGTACCTGCAGAGGACGATGCGGCGCTTCTCGACGCGGTACGCCGTGCCGCCAAGGCGCAGGCCGACGCGGTGCGACCTGCCAAGGCCATCGCGGACTGACGGTGCACGTCGTTGCTACTGCAGGGCACGTCGACCACGGCAAATCCACGCTGATCAAGGCGCTGACCGGTGCCCACCCAGACCGGCTCGTGGAAGAACATCGCCGGGGTTTGTCGATCGAACTGGGCTACTGCTGGACGGATCTCGGCGGGGTCGGGGATGTCGCGTTCGTCGACGTACCGGGGCACGAACGGTTCCTCGCGACGATGCTGGCGGGGGTCGGTCCGGTGCCGGCCGTGCTGTTCGTCGTCGCGGCCGACGATGATTGGATGCCTCAGGCCGCTGAGCACTTGGCGGCTCTCGACGCGCTCGGGGTCGAGTCCGGCGTCGTGGCGATTACCCGGTCGGACCTGGTTGACCCACAGCAGGCTTGTGACCGCGCGGCGAGAGAGCTGGGTGGTACGACGCTGCGGAACGCGGCACTCGTCGCCGTCAGCGCCCGCACCGGAGAGGGGCTTCCCCAGCTGCGCGCCGAGCTGGCGACGATGCTGGCGACGCTGCCCCCGCAAGACCCTGCGGCGGACGTCCGGCTCTGGGTTGACCGCCGGTTCACCGTGCGCGGGGCCGGTGTCGTGGTCACTGGAACGCTGCAGTCCGGCACCATAAGCGAAGGCGATTGGCTGACCAGCGAGTCGGGTCGGGTCCGCGTGCGTGGCGTCCAGGCGCTGGAGCAGCCAGTGCCCCGCGCTACCGGCGTCGCCCGGGTGGCCCTGAACATCACTGGAGAGCACGCGGTCGGCATCGACCGCGGCGAGGTGCTCGTGCCGCCGGATACCTGGCACTTCACCGACGTCGTCGACGTCCGGCTGACCACCTCCGAGGCAACGCGGCGCCCGCCGACCAGGCCGCCGTCGGCTCCTCAGCTGCACGTCGGTGCCGCCGCACTGCCGGTGTCTTGCCGGCTGCTCGGCCACGACATCGCACGGCTGCGCATGCCGCGGCGAATGCCGCTTCGGCTAGGTGACCGTGCCGTGTTGAGAGACCCGGGCAACCGGGCGCTGTGGGGAGTACGCGTGCTCGACCCGGCGCCACCGGAACTGCGCCGCCGCGGCGCTGCAGCGGATCGCGCCCGAGTGCTCGACTCCGCCGACGGGCACGCCGATCTGGCGGCAGAAGTTGAGCGACGGAGGTTGGTTTCCGCCTCGCTGCTTCAGCGCATCGGCGTACCGGTGCCGGCGTCAGACGCCGGCACAGACGGATGGCTCGTCAGCCCGGCGGGGGCACGTGGCCTGAGCCAGCAGCTCGAGCGCTTGGTCGACGAGCACGACCGCCGGTCTCCGCTCGACCCGGGAATCTCGCTGCAGACGCTGGCACAAAGGCTGGAACTCCCTTCGGTTGAGTTGGTTCGCGCTCTCGTCCCCGCTGGTCTTGTGGTCATCGATGGCAGGGCTAGGCGGCCCGGGACGGCGCTTCCGGCGGCCGTCGAGGAGGCGGTCCGGGCGGTTGAATGCGATCTGGCCGACGCCCCCTTCGCCGCGCCGAGCGCGGACCGGCTGCGCGAACTCGGGCTCGACCACAAGGGGATCGCCGTGGCGGCCAAGGCTGGGCGACTGCTCAGGCTCTCCGAGGGTGTCGTTCTGCTGCCGGATGCTGACCGTCTCGCCGCGTCGTACCTTGCCGAGCTCCGTCAGCCATTCACCACCAGCGAAGCACGCCAACGCCTCGGTGCCACGCGGCGCGTCGTACTGCCGCTACTGCAACACCTCGACCGGCAGCGCCTCACCACGAGGCTTGCCGACGACCGGCGCACCACCGCGACGACGCCTCGGTGACCCAGAGAAGGCCGGCTTGGCCTCGACAGGCTCGACCAGCGCCTGGCCAACTGGGTCGACAGGATCGTCAGTCATGGCGGGTCTTGATAAATATGTCAACCGACGACGAAAAAGTTTGGGTCCGCCGCTGCTCTGCCGTGACAGGGATGTGGGCCGATGACAGCGAGTTCGCGATCTCGTCGGTCATCTGTCCAGCCTGTTGCGCACGATGTGCTTCGAGCTTCTGTTCGGGGGAGAGGGTCGCCCACCACTGCTCGAGAGCACTCTTGCCTTGGGTCATCCGCTTGTCCTTCCATCAGGTTGCGTACTCATCGATTCGAGCCCACCGCTCCTACCCCGCTCTCGGACGTCAGGGCCAGCTTCAGCGCCTGCTCTATATTCAGGCGAGCTCCAGCCGCGTCAGCTTCCCTCCATTTGTCGGCGCCGAAATTGGCTCGCGCCGGCTCGACGAACTTATCGAGGAGCGCCTGGTCGGGTTCGGTTCGGGGCATTCCGACTCTTTCTCGGAGAGAGTCGGTCGCCCCCAGTGTCGTTGCCGCGGACTCGGCATCACCGAAGGCGGCGAGCACCGCAGCAGCTGCCTCGAGTACGGCGATGGTGAGCTCAGTGTCCCCCAGCGCGACGGCCGACGGCGCGACCTCACGAAGATGTCGATAGGCGGGCTCGGGCCCTTCGGCGTGGAGCAGCGCTGTCACCAGGTTCGACTCGCTGATGGCGATGCCCCACGGATCACCTAGCTCCTTGTCGACCGCGAGGGCGCTGCGGGCGGCGTCGACGGCTGCCTGGTAGTCGCCGACGTCCATGCAGAGCGGCACCACGTTGGTGAGCGCTGTCGCCTCGCGCTCGCGGTTGCCGGTCTGACGCGCCAGCTCAGCGCTGCGCTCGATGAGCCGCCGGGCGCCTTCGACATCTCCGGCTTCTCGGCGGGCGATTCCTAGACTGTTGGACTCCCGCGCCTCCCGGTCGACGTCGCCGAGCCTGCGCGACATCTCTACCGCGCGCTCGAGCGCAGCCGTTGCTGGGCAAAGGTCGCCTTGTTGAAGTCCGAGGATGGCGACACCGTGTAGCGCGTCAATGAATCGTGCGCTGTCTGGTTCGTCGGCTGACTCCACGATGGCCAGTCCCCGCGCTGCCCAACCTCGACCCTCGGCGGCGTACCCGAAGCGGTACCAGTAGGTGTTCATCGCCGCCAACAAAGCCAGCCCACACTCCCGGCGCTCGGGGGAACCAGCCGCGCCCGGCTGCAGGCACCAGTCCAGCGCTGCCCGGATGTCTTCCTCGATTGCGCTGATCCGGTCAAGGGCGACCGTTTGAGTTGGGCCGTGCAGCAGGTCACGAGCGTCCGTGGCGGCCTGCAGACACCACGTCGCGTGCCGGAATCTGATCTCCTCGCACTCACCGGAGTCCTCGAGCTTCTCCCGAGCGAACTGCCGGATCGTCTCCAGCAGGGTGATCAGCGGCTGGCCGTCTGGTGCGTCAACCACCTGCACCAGGCTCACGTCGACGAGGTGAGCGACCGCGTCAAGGGGATCCCCGACATCCGCGGCAGCGACCTCCGCAATGGCGTCGAGGTCGACCCGGCTGGTGAACACCCCAAGCCGCCGGAATGTCCGTTGGTCGTCAGGGGCGAGGAGGTCGTAGCTCCACGCGATGGTCGCACCGAGAGTTCGCTGACGCTCGGTACGGTCTGCGGCGGTCACGCCAGCCTTGAGTCGCTCGTCGAGTCGGCCGACAAGAGCCTGCGGACTGAGCAACCGGCACCGCGCCGCCGCCAGCTCAATGGCCAGCGGCAGGCCGTCGAGCTTGCGGCACAGCGTCACGACAGCACTGACGTTGTCAAGAGTCAGCCGGAAGCCCGGCCGCACCATCGCGGCTCGACGTACGAACAACGCAACGGCTCCGCCGAGCTCTCCGCTGAGATACCGATGCGGCTCCACGTGCGGCACCTCGAGCGGAGCCACCGGATACTCTTGCTCGTCGACGAGGTGCAACGGTCGTCTTGAGGTGGCCACGACGCGCACGTCGGGGGCCTTGTTGAGCAGCTGGCTGACTGCGACATCGGCGTCGGGTATCTGCTCCAGATTGTCGAGCAGCAGCAAAGCGGTGCGATCCTTTAATGCTCCGATCGCCCGCTCGTCGGGAGACGCATTGGCCTCCGCCACGGCACCGACCGCTTCAGCGATGCCAGACCACATCAGGGCGGCTCGATCTGCTGTGTGGAGCGGAACGAAAAATATGTCGCAGGGATAGTCCTCTTGGAACTGCCCCACAAGCTCCACCGCGAGCCGGGTCTTTCCAGTTCCTCCCGGACCGGTCAGCGTCACCAACCGCACTTCCGGACGCGCAAGCAAACCCGTCAAGTCACGAATCTCGTGTTCCCTGCCGAAGAGCTCAGTGGCGTACCGGGGAAGATGCGCACGAGTACCCAAACTCCGCAACGGTGGAAACTCACTCGGCAGATCAGCGGCCACGACGTCGTACAGATGCTCAGGACCGGGCATGTCCTTGAGTCGGTGCCAACCGAGGTCGCGAAGCTGCCAGCTGCCGTCGAGGCCTCCGAGCAGCGCCCTCGTGGCTGCCGATACGACGACCTGCCCGCCATGAGCGGTCGCCGCAATACGGGCGGCCCGGTGAACGTCGATGCCGATGTAACCGTCCTCGTGGCGGTCGGGCTCACCGGTGTGCAAGCCCATCCGCACGCGCAAAGCCAACCCGGCCGGCCAGGAGTGCTCGAGCAGTCGGCGCTGTCCCGCCAAAGCCGCGGCGAAGGCCGAGTGAGCGGAGGAGAAGGCGACGAAGAAGCTGTCGCCCTCCGTGCCCATCTCCTGACCGTCGTGCCGCTCGAAGCACTGTCGAAGGATCGCCCGCTGGGCCGACAGCGCCTCACCCCACTGGTCTCCCAGTCGGTTCAGCATGGCCGTCGAGCCCTCGATGTCGCTGAACAGCAAGGTGACGGTCCCTGTTGGAAGCGGCCGCACGGGTCTCAGTATGGCGCGTTACCGTCGCCCGTCGCTCGCGAATATGCCTCCCCCGGAACCGTTGCAGGGCAATATGGTGAGTCTCGTCGAAACGGCGAAGAGGAGAGCGGCATGCGGATTGAGGGTTCTGTCACCACCGTTTCGTGGATTCCTAGTGAAGCGGTGACGGGAGCGGTGTTTCGGGTGCCGTTCGAAGTGGGAATGTCGCATTACGACAGTCCGCCACCGGACCGCGTCAGTGACCACCACGCGTTGTTGCGCGAAGACAAAGCGCGGTTCGTCAACCATCTCGCTGCGTGGATCGAGGTCGAAGACGGCAACGTCATCGACTGTGGCCACTCCGGCGGAGGCAGCATCGGCTCCACGACGCTGCGCCTAGCGAACAAGGGCCTGACGTTTGCGGCGGTTCCATTGCCCGACCGGCAGCACATCGACAAGACGGAATCGACAGCGGTTCGCTTCGAGCAGACTGCAGGGGGGCGCACCGGTGTGCCGGCGCCGCGCAGGGTCAATCGACCGCCGTACGTCCAAGTCGTGGCACCCACCGCCTGGACGACGCTGAGCCTCACTCTGCATTCCGACGGCAGTCAGGAGTTCGACCTGGCCGGAGCCAGCCCGTTTCCGCGCCATTGGGTGTATGACGCTGAAGGCACGCTCGTCAAGAAGTCGGCGGTCATCGACTACCAGGGGTGGAGCACGAAGGCATTCGGGCGTCACACGCCCTGGGGTGACGTCGACTCTCCCGCCTTTGTCCAGGAGGTCGAAACAGCGCTCGAGAGGCAGTTGTCGCACCAGATCATGCGCTCAGACTTGCGGCCGCGAATCGTGCGGGTGAGAGCGGGCCACCGGCTCGCTGAGCAAGGGCAGGAGGCCGACGAGCTGTTCGTACTGCTTGACGGGATCATCCGCGTGGACGTCGACGACCAGCCGGTAGCCGAGGTTGGGCCTGGCGCCGTCCTGGGAGAGCGGGCGATTCTCGAGTCCGGTCGGCGTACAGCAGCATTGGAAGCGGTCACGGCCTGCACAGTCGCCGTCGCCGACCGGCACGCGGTCGACCGGGAGTCGCTGGAGGAGCTCGCCAAGGGGCACCGACAGGAGGAGTCGTCGAGTTAGTCCCGCTCGCTACGGCCGCCATTCGGCATTTCATGACAGTCTGGAACTGCTTTCGCCGAGTTCGAACTTCCGGCAAAGGCAGAACTATTCGCGTGCCTGAGCGGGTGAAGAACCTTCTGAGCTTTCGGGAGCATCGGCTGTACACCAAACCGGCGCTGAACGGAGCAGTGGCGGACGCTCACCGTAGCCCTTTGGCCGTCCCGGCGGTGTAATAGATCTGTGAGCAGTATGCCGACCGGCACGGTCTCCCTGCTGTTCTCCGACATTGAAGGCTCCACCGCCTTGGTGAAGCGGCTAGGTGGTGCCTACGCGGAGGCGTTGGACGTGCAACGACAGGTGCTTCGCAGGGCGTGGGTCGACCACGGTGGTACCGAGCTGGGCACCGAGGGTGACAGTTTCTTCGTCGCTTTTCCAACCGCCGAGGCTGCCGTCGTGGCGGCGTCGACGGGGCAACGGAACCTGTCGGCTTGTCAGTGGCCCGCCGCTGAGCGGGTGCGGGTACGGATGGGTGTCCACACCGGTTCCCCGACGGTGCACGACAACGGGTATGTGGGGATGGACGTTCACCGGGCGGCCCGCATCGCCGCCGCGGCGCACGGCGGGCAAGTGCTCGTGTCAGAACCCACTGCGAACCTAAGCAAAGCCTGGCTGCCAAACGGTGTCCGCTTGCGCGACCTCGGCCTGCACCAAATGAAGGACCTGCCAGAACCTGAGCGCCTGTTTCAGCTCACCATCGAGGGGTTGCAGTCGGACTTTCCGCCGCTAAGGACTTTGGGCACCACGTCAAGCCTTCCGCGGGGCGCAACACCGCTCGTGGGCCGGGACGGTCAATTGGCAGAGTTGGCGGCGATGCTGTCCTCGCCACACGCGCGACTAGTCACGCTCACCGGTCCTGGAGGATCGGGAAAGACTCGGCTGAGTATTGGTGCGGCTGAACTCCTGGTGGACCGATTCCCCGACGGAATTCACTTCGTCCCCTTGGCTGCAGTAACAACAGCCGATGTGATGTGGACGACGATTGCCGAGGTGATTGGGATTCCGCCGGAGGGACGCACCCTCCCGAGTTTCTTTGACCATGTGGCGCACCAAAGGGCGCTCTTGGTGCTGGACAACCTGGAACAGATCGTCGGCGCGGACGACGTGGTGGCTGAACTTCTCGATAAGGCTCCGGAGATCGTCGTCATCGCCACGAGTAGACGCCCGTTGAATCTCCCCGGCGAAGTTCAACGAGCCGTACCGCCGCTGGACCTGCCTGCTGGAACCACCCTCGAAGAAGCGGAGCGGTCCAGCGCTGTCCAGATGTTTGTCTGGCACGCCAAGGCCGTCAACGCATCCTTCGCGATGTCCGCCGCCAACGCCGCCGCCGTAGCCCAGTTATGCCGGCGATTGGACGGTCTTCCGCTGGCGCTCGAACTCGCTGCCGCGCGCACCAAAGTGCTGAGCGCTTCTGCTCTGCTGGCGCGGCTCGATATGGCGTTGGACTTGGCCGCCCCCGGTTCAAGGGCACCCGTGCGACAGAAAACACTGCGAGACACCATCGCCTGGTCCTATCAGCTGCTTGACAGCAGGCAGCAAGCCTTCCTCCGCCGCATCGGTGTATTCGCTGGCGGAGCAGATCTTGATGCCCTCGCCGCCGTCGCCGCTGACATTCTCGACGACGCCACAGACCCGCTCGACCTCATCGCTGGCTTGGTAGACGCCAGCCTGGTCAGCATCACCGAGGACTACCGGGGCGAGCCTCGCGTCTCGCTGTTAGAGACCATTCGATCTTACGCACTTGACCAGCTCCGATTCGCCGGTGAACTGGACAGAACACGGCTACTTCACGCCGAGCACTTTCTGCTAGTTGTGCACCCGCTTCAAAGCCGAATGGCGGGCAGCGAGGAGCAGGTAATTGCGGCGCGCCGGCGCTTCGAGCTGGAGCACGACAACTTTCGCCAGGCGCTGACGTGGGCACTGCAAGAGTGCGACAGGTCCGAAGGATCGTCTGATCGAATATCACTTGGAGTCAAGCTTTGCCGGTGTTTAGCGGATCTTTGGGCCGACGCTGGTTACCTCAGCGAGGCGCAGAAATGGCTTGAGCATGTGACACGCCTTGTCGGCGAGGACGGTCCAGACTTGGCCTCCTGCCTCAATTCGCTCGCAAATGTGTACCACGGGCAGGGACAATTCGATCGCGCGGCACAGATCGCGGCGGAGGCAGTTGCTGTGGAAGGCCGGCTGGGGCGTCAGAAGGAGTTAGCCTCTGCGCTGAAGACGCTCGGCTACTGCGAAGACGCACGCGGCGACCATCAAGCCAGCCAAGCGGCCTACCTGGAGGCACTGGGGATCGCCGTGGTGTTGCAGGACCGTCCGCTCCTGGGCGACCTGCTCACTGAACTAGCCGTTGCTGCAATGGATGAAACGCGCTACGAAGAAGCGCTCTACCTGGCGAGTCGGTCACTGACCATATACGCGGAGGTCGGACGCGAGCATCAGGCACTGTCGAATCGTCTTCTCATCGCGGAAACCGTGTTTCGGATGGGTCGGATTCGAGAAGCACACACTCGCTTCACTGAAGCAATCCCGTCGGTACTGCGCTTCGCAAGTCTCGGCTCACGTATCGACACGGCCGAGGTCTATTCGTGCGTCCTGGGCGCTTTGGGCGATGTCGAACACGCCGCGCGACTACTCGCAGCTGCGAGCGTCAGCCGAGAACGGAACGGACTGCCGCGCCATGCAGCCCAGGAAACGCTCATTTCAGACCAGCTCAACAAGACGAACGCCGACCTGGACACCGGTTCCTGGAACATCCAATATGAGCGAGGGCGCAGCATGAGCGTCGACACAGCACTTACCGAAGCTCACGCGGCGCATTACACCGCGCGGGCCGTTTGACTGAGGACCGGGCTGCTGCACTAGACGGCAACGGGCGGAGCCGGCCGCGAGACTCTCGGCGGCTGCGGCCTTCGGGTCCTCGTCGTCCCGTTCGGTGACACCGCGGCCGAATAGTGTTTACCGCCCAACCACGACGACCATCGACGGCAGTTCGAGCCGAAGCCCAGGTGTCAACTCGATGGTCTCATCTTCTCCTATGTCGAGTCTCCGGCCATCGGGCAGAACGCCTACCCATGTGCGACCTGTGCGGTTCTCAAGCCCCCACCGGCGCGCATCCTCCGGATGCCGTCGGACCCTCGCGAGTTCCTGGGCTTCGTCCTCGGATGACGGGGCGTCGGTGAGAGCGATTCTTGTGAAGGGGCTGACGACGATGTGGCGTCGCCCAATGTGTAGCAGCAATGGTCGGCTCAAGGTCCTATGGCAGCGAGCGCACAGGTTTTCTTGCTTTTCGTCATCCACGAAGTTAGTGGCTTGGCAGTACTCGCACCGCACCATGGCGTCTCGAAGGCGACCGAGGACTTTGATCCACTCGCTCTCGGTGACTCGGGATGCAGGATCACTGAGGCCCTCTGTAAAGGCTCGGGTGAACGCCGCCTGCAAGAATACTGGATAGAGATTCCAGTACGCCTGTACCAATGGTGACGTAGGACAATTGGATGGATCATCCGGATCAAAGGTGAAGAGTGGCTCGATGCCGAAGTGTCGAGTGAACCACGAGCCGTTACGGAGGCCCGCCTCCGTACGCTTACCCTCTAACGGGTGTCCCATGCATAACGCCTCAAAGAGCAGCACAGCGAGTGAATGCCGATCCGTGTCACTGTTCGGCATCGTGACAAATGTTGTATCTCGGACTAGTTCGGGAGCCATAAAAAACGGGGTGCCAAGCACCCGACCGCTGCCATTATCAATATCGACATTATCATTGTCACAAATTCGCACGTCACCGTTGTTGGGATCGAAGGCAACATTGCCGAAGCTGATGTCCCGGTAACACAACCCTCTTGAGTGCAGCTGTAAGAAGCTGTCGGCGAGTAAACGACTGAGAGATATCACTGCTGCGAAAGACGTATCGAGCTGTTGCCCATTCGGGCGTCGACCTGAGACGAGATAGCACAGCTCGATGAAACGGTCCTCTTTGAGGGGCATGACGTACCCGAACCCTGGCCTTCCCGCCACGTACCCCAGGCCCATCGGCCACAAAAAGCGGGAATGCGGGGCGCCCAACTCGACCAGCCTGGTGAGCGCGGACTTTTGTTCAGGAGTCGCGCAATAAGATTTGTACCACTTGAGGGCTAGCAGCCGCTGACCGCGTTCCACTGCGTATACGTAACCCTGCCCGCCCTGGCCGAGCTCACGCTGCACTCGGGCTGAACCCAGGATGCCGAGATCGATCTCGGTCCCAGGAAGAAGCATGGATCATCCTCTCCGACGGTCTGTGAGTGTGGACATGATCTGCCGTCGGCCGCGTCCACGGCAAACGCTACCTAAGAGTGAGGGCGGCCACACGAGTAGGCTGCGTCTCGACAAGGCACAGCAAGCCGTCAGGGAGGTCGCATGGGTGATCGCCTCGGAGGGGAGGTGGGTCGCAAGCCACTGCACTTCTTCTTCGTGCTCGATATCTCTGGCTCCATGCAACGGGGTGGGCGCATCCAGGCTCTGAACAACGCCATCCGCGAGGTCGTGCCCCACTTGCGAGATGAGGCACTCGCCAACCCTCATGCGCAGTTGTTCGTTCGAGTCCTGGCGTTTGCGACGGAAGTTCGATGGGTCCTCGAGCAACCAACCCCAATAGAAAAGTTCCGGTGGCGCGGTGTCGATGCCGTTCCACAGGGTCTCACCGAACTGGGACTCGCCCTACGGGAGCTCGCCAGATGTATGCGAGAACTAGCAGAGGCAAAGCGCGGCTTTCCCCCTGCGATCATTCTCGTCTCTGACGGTCATCCCACGCACTCGGCCGGCCCTCACTTCTCTACCGGACTACGGGAGCTGATGGCCGAGCCATGGGGACGGGCCGCCATTCGGCTCGCGCTCGGTGTGGGAAAGGACGCGGACATGCAATCGCTGCGCCGTTTCATAGGGAGGGAAGACGTGCCGCTCGTCCGTGCCGACAACCCTCAACAATTGACGGAATTTGTCGTGTGGGCGTCAAAGGCGGCGAGCAGAGGCGCCTCAACTCCCGTTATTGGCGAGTCTGGTGTCTCATTTACAATCCCGGAATTCGCCACCGGGAACCCCATCTGGGGCACGCAGAAGTGACGTCCGCAGGCCTTCACATCTGGAAGGCTGCTGCTGCGAGTTGGACAGGGGCTGCTCACGAAGCCGCTGGCGCCGGCAACCAAGATGCATACGCGACTCTCAACGTCGACGACGTCACCGCCGTGGCGGTTGCCGACGGCCACGGCCACCCCGCTCATTTCCGTAGCCGTTATGGCGCCCAGCTGGCTGTCGACTTGGCGGTCAGTTTGACAAGTAAGACTGCCCTCAACGTGGACGGGCCCCAAGCGCTCAGCGAGGGTCTGCACGAACAAGTCAAGCCACAATTGATCCGCGGCTGGCGGCAAAACGTCCTAGACCATGCTGCCTCGGTGCCCTTCTCCGAGGATGCCACTGAGAAGCTGCTCGAGCCCGGAGATGAAGGGATCTTTCGAACTTACGGCACGACCCTGATCGCAATTGTGGGCACTCCCGTCGCCGTAGGGTTCGTCCAAATCGGTGACGGAGACGCTATTGCCGTGTTTGGCGACGGCGAGGTGAGCAGACCACTGCCTGAAGATTCCTCGCTGGACGGAATTCACACCACTTCGCTCTGTCAGGCTGACGCCGGCAAATGGTTGAGGGTAGCCGTCCTAGATTTGAGCCAAAGGGATTTGCGGCTTGCGCTCGCTGTGACCGATGGATTCGCCGCTCCGCAGGTCGACGGAGTTGGTTGGTGGTGGCATGTCGGAGTCGACTTGGGCACTCATTTGCAAGAGCGTGGATCAGCCTGGATCCGCGAGCAGCTGCCCGGTTGGCTGAGCGTGCCGGCGCAGACGGGTGGGGACGATACGACGATGGCACTCCTTTTGAATCAGGGGATTGAGGCCTCGGGTCCGATGGTGTCAACGGACCCGGTTCCTGCGTGAGCCGACCGCGTTTCCCAGGTGGGAGGCTGGTGTAGGCATGGTGCCTAAAGAATCCCAAGACCCGAGTCCGCCGCCGGTGGGGCACAGCATCTCGGATGCCAAGTGCGTCCCACACCCGGGAGAAGGTGTTGTGGCTCGGTTCGGCGAAGTTTTTCTCGCGGTCGCGGGGGGCGCCGAGCCGGGTGTGCGAATGCTCATCGAGCACTGCCTGGCTGTGGCCGAAGTCAGTGGTGACGGCAGAATGCTCAGCCGCCGCCTAGCCGGCTTCCTCACCACATATGATCAAGAGCTTCCAGCCTTCGCCGCCGCGGCCCCTGTAGAGACCGGGATTGCTGTTTTCTTGCAGGGCGATGCTCACGTGTCCGTCGGATCCGAGTTCACTCTCTCGGGAGCCTCGTCGCTGGCCTGGGTGGACCGGCTCATTCCTTGGCCGGTGCCAGCCCTGATCATCAGTGCGGGCCACTCCACCGAACCAGCGTGCGGACTGTTCAACCTGCAGCGCGGAGTTGTTCCTGGCGCCGGCATGACGCTGCTTGTCGGACAATCCACCGAAGAAAGTTCAGCCGACGCGACTCCCGAGTCCACGACAGGCGAAGCCGCAGGCATGTCCGACGTGGCTACGCCAGATGCTCCATCGCCAAGTGTCTCCAACTTCGCAGTCACGCCCCGGTCGGAACGCTGGCCGGGACAGGCGGTCGAGTCAGCGCCGTTCGAATCGGTTGTCATAAGCTCCGCAACATCTGAGGTCGATGAAGATGATCGCCGAGAACCGCTCCCGGTCGTGTCCAAAGGGGCAATAGACCGGCCACAATTACAGGGTCCGATGGTCCGCGGGGTTTACTGCAAGAACAACCACTTTAACGACCCACAGGTTCTCTTCTGTGCCGTTTGCGGCATCAACATGGTGCAACAGACACCGGACCTGACGGAGGGACCCCGTCCTCCTCTCGGAGTCCTATTGCTCGATGACGGATCCGCTTTCCAACTCGACGCCGACTACGTCCTTGGTCGGGAACCGGCGCATGACCCCGAAGTGCGGGCAGGACAGCTGCGCGGCATCACGCTCAATGACGCCAACAAATCGGTGTCTCGGGCACATGCACGCATCGAGCTCCGGCAATGGGAGGTCACATTGATAGACAACAATTCCGCCAACGGCACCTACGTCGCCGCAGACAACCAAGGGCACTGGACACCGCTGGTGCCCGGAACGCCGCACACTCTGAGCTCGGGAAGCAGCATTCGGCTTGGAGGTCGGACACTCGTATTCAACTCTTATCGCGGGAAGTGAGTCAGCAGTTAAGAAAGGCATGTATGGAAAGCATCGCCGATTACGAATTCCTGCGCTTGCTCGAAGAAGCGAACTACGGCGATTTTTACCTCGCGAAGACACCGCCGCGACTTCCGGTCACGGACGAGTTTGTGGTAGTAAAAGTCACCGTCGGGCCTGCGTCGGACGATGCATTCCGACGGGCTATACGTGAGTTGCGCCACTTTGCACTCGTCCAGTCACCGAAGTTGGTCACGATTTTTGACGCTGGGCGTCAAGGCAGCACGTTTTACTACGCGATGGAGCATCTGCCGCTCGGCTCGCTAGGCAGGCCGACTCGCCCGCTGTCTCGGCAGCACATTTTGAATGCGGTCGCTGACGCCGCTGACGCTGCCCACACACTGCACGAGAACGGAATCGCCCATCGCGACATAAAACCCGCAAACATACTTCTCGATGAGGGCGGGGCGAAACTGTCTGACCTCGGGCTTTCACAAGTCTTGTCACCGGGCCTCGTCATGACAGGGTTGGGCAATATCGGCGCGGAGTTCACCGATCCTACGATTCTTATGGGTGGCGAAGCCACCCGTGCCACAGACATCTGGTCATTGGGCGCGGTACTGCATCGCACACTCACAGGTTTTAGCCTCTACGGCGAACTTCCGAGCCGGGAGCCGCTACTTGTCGTGCGGGCAATGCTTGCCTCATCGCCTGAACCGCACGCGTCCCTGAGCGCCGAAGAGGCAGATGTGGTTCGGGCGTGTATCGCCAGTAACCCACTTGATCGGCCGAGCACCGCCGAGGAGCTGGCGCAGAAGATCCGCGCGCTCATCTGAAGGTCGTTGACCCGACGCGTAGACAATTAGTCCGCATCGTCGTCCAGGGGTCACTGCCGGGAGATTATAGGATGGCTTCGAAACTGCTCAAAGTAGCTTAGCAGTTGATTGGAAGTGTAGTCCTGCGCATTAGCTGACAGAAGTCCCCAAGCCCCGGGTATCAGGTTCTCCGGGTACCAAAATAGCCTCCTTGTTTTCCCGAAACGCGAGATAGCAAGTTGACCACTGTAAGTACCGGCCCGCCAAGAGTAGGTTCTGCCACTAAAGTAGCTCCGCTTTGCTCTTGCGAGCCCTTGAGTGTACCCGAATTCTACGGTGGTCTTATCGGCTCGGTTTAGGAGACAGGCATCGTGCTCACTCTCTCCTCGGAACCGTCTGAAGCCCGCCACGCAACCACGCATCTGTTGATCGCTGAGAAAAGTTTGCGCAAAATCCCTCAGGGCTCCAACTGC
>JBBSHN010000021.1:0-28420 GCA_038252945.1 Propionibacteriales bacterium
AGCACGGACCTTCCGTCCCGCAGAAGGAGTGTGATCGAGTCCAGCGACTCCGCTCGCACGCTACGAGTGCACGACAGCAGGTCACCTGGCAACGACGACACCACGGCGGCAGCTGACCGCAGCACGTCGGTAGTTCGAGTTGACAGGACGTCGATCACTGGCATTCCCGGCGGAGCAGCGGCAACTCGTCGAAACAGTGCTCCTGTCTTGTCCACTAGCTCCCATTGGCTCGACTGACTTACGACAGCCACCGGCTGTCGCTCCGTCACGGCGATAGCGATTGTGTGTGGCCAGGATCGATGGACGGTCACGTTCGCCACTTGCCGGAGGCTGGACACCCGCTGCTGCACCGAGTCCAGGTTGACTCCCACCAAGGCGGTTCCCCTTGGCACGGCCGCTGCAGCCCGCACTTGCTGCGCGGAAAGGGTCCGCTCTCCTGTCACGCTCACCTGCGAAACGGCGAGCCATGAGGAGGCGAGCAAAGCCCATCCGGCGAACGCCGCCACCGCAGCGACGGCGGCAACGACTATCACGATGAGCCAGCCCCGGTTGCCGCTGCGGCGCCTGCGGCGACCGAGGCGACCCGCCGCGGTTGACCCCCCCGGCCGCCGAGCTCGAGAGTGCTGCGCCGTGTCAACCGGTGCGGCCACTGTCGGTTCCTTCCTGTTCCCGGCGACTCAATAATTCGAGCACCGCAGGCCCGATCTGCGTTACGTCGCCAGCACCCAGGGTGAGTACGAGGTCGCCAGGCGACGCTCGCTCCGCCGTACGAGTTGCTGCGAAAGACCATGTCGGTTCGAAGACGACCCGGCTCGGTGGCAGGGGCACCGCGGCCGCGACCAGTGCACCACTCACCTCATCGTCGGGGTCCTCACGGGCGGCGTAGACATCCATGACGACCACCTGGTCAGCGGCGCCAAGCTCTCGACCCATCTCTTTCCCGAATACGCGGGTTCTGCTGTAGAGGTGTGGCTGAAAGCACACCACCAGCCGGCCTTCTTGGGCCAACAGGCGCGCCGCCTGGAGGTCCCCGGCGATCTCCACTGGGTGGTGCGCGTAACTGTCGTATACCCGGACTCGGTTCGCTTCCCCCTTGAACTCCATGCGGCGGCCCGTGCCACGAAAGGCCTGCAAGCCGCGAGCCAGATCGGCGAAGTCAAAGCCGAGCTGCAGCCCCGCGGCCAGCGCGGCAAGGGCATCGGTGACGTAGACGCGGCCCGGCACCTGCAGCCTCACCGGGCCCATCAGGATGTCGCCGATCGAGGCGTCGAATTTCGAACCGTCAGCACGCAAGGCGAGATTGCTGGCGCGGAGCGACCGCTTCTCGGCACCGCCCACGGGTGCGACCGAGATGCCGCGCATCGATGCTGACCGGGCCAGGCGAGCCGCTCCCGGGTCGTCGAGCACGCACACCAGGAAGCCGTTCGGCTCGATGCGGGCCAGGAACTCCTCGAAGACTTCGGCGTAGGCCTCGCGGGAGCCGTAAACATCCAGGTGGTCGGCGTCGACATTGGTTACGACGGCTGCGGCGGGTGTGTAGGCCAAGATGGCGCCGTCGCTTTCGTCGCCCTCGACGACGAAGAGAGGTCCGCTTCCGTCCGCGGCGTTGAGCCCGGACGCGAGCAGAGGGGAACCCACGGCATAGGCCGGATCTGCGCCGCACTCCAGCAACGCGGTCGCGAGCATCGACGCTGTGGTGGTCTTGCCATGGGTGCCGGTGACGACCAGAGCCTTTCGACCCACAAGGACTGACTGCACGCCGGCCGCCCGTGGCCACACCGCGATTCCGCGTGCGCGCGCGGATGCCACCTCGGGGTTGTCCTCGCGCACCGCAGTGGACACCACGACCACGTCGGCCGCGTCGACGAGGGAGCCGTCGTGCCCGACCGCGCACTGGACGCCTAGCTCGCGCAGCGCTGACAACGTCGGTGAGTCCTGACTGTCGCTTCCCGACACGTGAACTCCCCTGCCGGTCATGATCCGCGCGAGCCCGGAGAGCGCGGCTCCTCCGATGCCGACGAAGTGGACTCGGCGTAGTGTGTCGGCGGGCGGAATGTGCTCCGGGACCGGGACCCTCATCGCGCCGCCTGCAGGATCAGGTCGGCGAGAGCCTCGTCGGCGTCTCGACGGATCAGCTCCGCGGCGGCACCACCCATCTTCGTCAGGCCCTGGCCATCCCCCATCAGTGCAGGGACGTGCTCTTGTACCCAGGTGGACGTGAACTGGGAGTCGCTCACCATGACAGCGCCTCCGGCGGCTACGACCGCTGCTGCGTTTCGCGCCTGCTCACCGTTGCCGATCGGCAATGGGACGAATATCGCTGGAAGTCCGAGCGCGGCGGCTTCGCTCACGGTGTTGGCACCGGACCGTCCGATGAGCAGGTCGGACGCTGCGTACGCAAGCTCCATCCGCTCCACGAAGGGCACGACGACGTACGGCGGTGAGTCGGTGCCGAGCCTCGGTGGCGTCACCGTGTTCTTCAGTCCCGAGACGTGCAACATCTGAATGCCGGCCGAGATCAGCTCCGCGGCAGCGCCGCTCACCGCCTCGTTGAGGCGGCGGGCACCCTGCGAGCCTCCGGTCACTAGCAGCGTAGGAAGCTCCTGTCTCAGGCCGAAGTGCGCGCGAGCAAGCGGTCGCAGCTCCGTCCGGTCAAGGGTGGAGATGGATCGGCGGATCGGCAGACCGACGAAGCGGGCATGCGGCAGTGGTGTGTCCGGGAACGAAGTGGCGACGACGTCGGCCCAGCGGGCACCCAGCCGGTTTGCGATGCCAGGCAGCGCGTTGCCCTCGTGAACGACCAGCGGCATGTGGTCGCGGCGGCAGGCGAGATACACCGGAACACAGACGTAGCCTCCGAAACCCACTACCACCGCCGGCTCCAGCCGACGAAGCACCGACCGCGCCACGGCGGTCGCGGAGACAACCCGAGCCGGCAGACGCAGCAGATCTATAGAGGGGCGCCGCGGGAAGGGCACCGGTGGGACCAGCTCGAGCGGATATCCGGCCGCCGGGATAAGCGTCGTTTCCAGCCCGCGAGCGGTCCCGACGCAGACGATGTGGAGGTCGGAGTGCCTGCGCCGCAGTGCCTCAGCGGTGGCGAGCAGCGGAGAGGTATGGCCGGCTGAGCCACCGCCGGCGAGAATCACCCGCACGCGCAGTGCCTTATCGGCGTACGACGGGCAGCCCGCGCCGGCGCTCAGCCCTGCCGGCCTGCAGCGCCGCAGTGGCGTCCGGCTCAGTCTTGGCGAACGACAGCAGCAGCCCGAGCGCGACGAGTGTGGGGACCAACGCCGACCCGCCGTACGAGATCAGCGGCAGTGGTATGCCGATGACCGGCAGCAGCCCGACGACCATCCCGATGTTGATGAGTGCCTGACCCAGCAGCCAGATGACGATGCCTGCGCTGGCGTAGCGGACGAACGGCTCAGTCGTGCGTACGGCGATTCTGATGCCTCCGTAGGCCAGTAAGGCGAACAGCGCAAGCACGACCAGCGTGCCGAACAACCCCAGCTCCTCACCGATGATCGCAAAGATGTAGTCGGTGTGTGCCTCGGGCAGGCCGCCCCACTTTTGACTGCTCGCACCGATTCCACGGCCCCACAGTCCCCCGGTCGCCAACGCAAAGAAGCCGTGGCTGGCCTGCCAGCCGTTGCCGGAGTACTGGGCCACCGGATTCAGGAAGCTCGTGAGACGAGCGATCCGTTCCGGTTGCGTCGCGGCGAGTCCGAACGAGAGCGCGGTTACCGCCAGCAGCGCGACTGTGAACAACCGAGCCGGCACTCCCACGATCCACAGCATGCCCAGCACCAACCCGAACAATACGAGAGCGGTGCCAAGGTCGCCTTGCCCGATGACGAGGGCGATCACCACCCCGGTGACCGGCAACATCGGCACCATCAGGTGCCGCCACTCGTTGAGCAGACGTCCCTTACGCGCATAGACGTCGGCGCACCACAGCACCAGCGCCAGCTTGGCCAGCTCGCTCGGCTGGATCTGGAAGGGACCGCCGAAAGACAACCAGTTCTGGTTGCCGTTGACTGCCACGCCGAGGCCAGGGATGTAGGTCATCGCAATGAGCACAGCAGACGCCATGAGCGCGAGCCAGGACACAAGCCGGATCAAACGCAGCGGCAGTGTCGACGCCAGCCAGGCCAACGGCAGTCCAGCGCCGACCCACATCGCTTGCCGGGCGAAGATGGCGTAGGAGTTGCCGTACTCGCGCAGCGACGACACGCTGGACGCGCTCAACACCATGAGCAGCCCGAGACCAAGCAGCAGGGCGGAGGCTCCCAGCACAATGTGGTACGACGCGAGCGGTCGGTCGAGCTCGCGCTTGACCGCATCGAAGAAGCTGCCGCTTCTGGCCTCTCTCCAGCGGCTCTCACTCGCTGTCGCCACGTCTTGCCTTTCAGCTCGGTGCGGCGGCGCGGTGGCCGCGTCGGTCAACGTCTGCGCAACTGCTCGACCGCCGCAGCGAAGGCGTTCCCGCGTGCGGAGTAGTCGGCAAACATGTCCTGGGAGGCGCACGCCGGAGCCAGCAGCACCGTGTCGCCCGGCGACGCCAGTGAGGCGGCGGCCGCGACCACACGCTCCATCGCCTCAGTCTCCCGGTCGGCCACCTCGATCACGGGCACATCAGGCGCGTGTCGCGCCAGCGCCGCGAGAACGGCGGCTCGGTCCGCGCCCAGCACTACCGCACCGCGCAGGCTGTCGGCCACAGACTGCACCAGGTCGTCGAAGGAGGCTCCCTTGGCCAAGCCGCCGGCCACCCAGACAACAGACGGAAACGCCCGAAGCGATGCCAAGGCTGCGTGGGGGTTCGTCGCCTTGGAGTCATCGACGTAGCGGACGTCGTCAATGACCGCTACCTCAGCGATGCGATGCTCGTCGAGAGAGAAGGAGCGCAACGCCTTCTGAATGGCTCCACCGAAGACGCCGTACGCTCTCGCGAGCGCGGCGGCGGCCAGCGCATTGGCGACGTTGTGCGGAGCACCGGTCGGCACGTCGCCAACCGAGGCCAGCTCCGCAGCGTTTCGCTGCCGCTCCGCGATGAACGCCCGGTCGGCAAGCACACCGTCAACCACGCCGAGCATTCCGACCGAAGGGATGCCCAGGGTGAAGCCGATGGCACGGCACCCTTCAACGACCTCCGCCTGCTCCACCATCGCGCGTGTCTCTGGGTCTTCGACGTTGTAGACGCATGCCACCTGGCAGCGGTTGAAGATGGACGCCTTCGCGGCCCGATAGCTGGCGAGGTCGCCGTGCCAGCTCAGGTGGTCGGGGGCGAAGTTCAGTACCGCGGCCGCCTCCGCTGACAACGAGTGCATCCAGTGCAGCTGATGCGAGGACAGCTCGACCGCGAGGGCGTCGTACGGCTGCGGATCCATCACCACCTCACACAGCGGTAACCCAATGTTGCCTGCTGCTACCACTCGGCGACCGTCGGCCACAAGCATCGCCTCCAGCATCTGGACCGTTGTTGTCTTGCCGTTGGTGCCGGTGAGGCAAAGCCACGGCGTTGCATAGGTGGGGTCTCGCAGTCGCCACGCCAACTCCGCTTCGCCCCACACCGGGACGCCGGACAGCAACGACGCCTGAAACAACGGCGAAGTCGGCAGCCACCCAGGCGACGTAACGACAAGATCCGCTTGCGGAAGCCGCGCGCTGGCGCCGGCACCCAGGCGCACAGTGACCCCGAGAATCTCCAGTAGCGTCGCCTTGTCGCGGGTCTCGTCGGCGTCGCGGTCGTCGAGGACCGTGACCGAAGCGCCTAAGGATTGCAGCGCATCGGCGGCTGCGAATCCGGCCACTCCGATACCAGCGACAACCGCCGAGATCCGCTCCCACGCTGAGGTGCGGTCGGCCATCGCCAGCCACTCCGTGGATGACGACGACGTCACTGCGTCACCCGCCCAGCACCCACTCGGCGTAGAAGAGTCCGAGACCGGTCGCCACGCAGATTCCGCTGATGATCCAGAAGCGAATCACGATGGTGACCTCCGCCCAGCCGAGCAGCTCGAAGTGATGATGGAGGGGCGCCATGAGGAAAAGCCGCTTGCCGCCAGTTGCCTTGAAGTAGCCGACCTGCAAGATCACCGACAACGTGATGAGAGCGAACAGCCCACCGAGCACCAGCAGCAGAAGCTCAGTCCGAGTCATGACCGCGAGCCCGGCCATTGCACCACCCAGTGAGAGCGACCCTGTATCGCCCATGATGATCTTGGCGGGGGCAGCGTTCCACCACAAGAACCCGAAGCACGCCCCCGTGAGCGCAGCTGCAACAACCGCAAGATCGAGGGGATCTCGGATCTCGTTGTAGCACTGTGGGCCAGGGGTGAGTGCGCAGAACTGGTTGTTCTGCCAGATGCCCACGATCGTGTAAGCCCCGAACATCATGATGGAGCTTCCGATCGCCAACCCGTCGAGGCCGTCGGACAAATTAACCGCGTTGCTGGTGCCGGCGATCATCACCAGCACCCACAACACGACCACCACCGCTGGCAACTGCCAGGGCAGCACCCGCACGAAGGAAACGGCTGCGGATGCGGGAGCGTTCCCTCGGGCATTCTGAAAGTGCAGTGACGCCGCGGCGAAGAGCACGGCCACGATTGTCTGCCCACCGAATTTGGCCGTACTCCGCAACCCCAGACTCCGCTGCTTGGCGACCTTGATGTAGTCGTCGATGAACCCGACTGCGCCGAGTCCAACCAACAAGAACAACAGCAGCAGTGCCGAGACCGAGGGTCCTTCCCCAGTGACAAGCTTCGCCCCGAAATACGCCACGACGACTGAGATGACCATGACGAGCCCGCCCATGGTCGGCGTACCCCGCTTGGTGTGATGCGACGTGGGGCCGTCGTCGCGAATGAGCTGCCCGTAGCCTTTCTTGACCAGGATGAGGATCGCCCATCGAGTGCCGAGCAGGGTTCCGATCAACCCGAGTGCGCCCGAGATCAGGAGCGCCTTCACGCGATCCCCTCGCATCCCTGGAGAAGGGCGCTGGCCACTGTCTCGAGGCCGGCGGCGCGGGACGCCTTGACCAACACGACATCCCCCGGCTGCACCAGGTCGCTGACCAGCTTCGATGCGTCCTCCGGGGTATCCGCAAGAACCGTTCGACCACGCCACGAGGCGCTCGCAGTCGCACCGCGCACGATGTCCATAGCAGAGGCGCCCACTGGAACCAACACGTCCACCTCCAGCCCTGCGATGAGCTGGCCGAGGGCGACATGCTCTGCCTCGGTGGTGTCCCCGAGTTCGAGCATCTCACCCAAGACGGCCACCGTACGCGCGGGTGGGCGTCTTCGATTGGCTACTGACACGAGAGTTCGCAAGGCCGCGCGCATGCTGTCGGGGTTGGCGTTGTACGCGTCGTTGATGACGGTCACGTCGGCGGACGCCGTGGCGACATCCATGCGCCAGCGCGACCGCGGGCGTACGTTGCCGAGAGCCGCTGCCACCTCGTTCAGAGGTTCGCCGAGAACCAGTGCGACACCGGCCGCGGCAGCAGCGTTCCCGGCTTGGTGTTCGCCGACCAGCTGTAAGTGCACCGGCGCCGTGTCAGCTGCCGTGGCGAGTTCGAAGCTCGGCCGGCCGCCGTCATCGAGCTCCACTCGTGAGATGCGGACGTCCGCTGAGCGTGCGTGCCCGACCGTGAGGATGCGCGCCGATGTGCGGTGTCGCATGGCAAAAACCAGCGGGTCGTCGGCGTTCAGCACCGCTACGCCGTCCGGTGGTAGCGCTTCGATGAGCTCTGCCTTGGCCGCGGCGATGGCCTCTCGGCTGCCGAACTCCCCAATGTGCGCAACCCCAACATTGAGCACGACTCCGATCCTCGGAGGTGCCAGCTCGGTGAGGTACCGGATGTGACCGCTTCCCCGGGCGCCCAGCTCGGAGACCAGGTAGCGGGTGCTGGCGTCGATGCGGCTCACGGTCAGCGGTAGCCCGATCTCGGTGTTGAAGGAGCCGGTCGGTGCCACTGTGACCCCCCGCCTCTCCAGCAGCTGAGCGAGAATGTCTTTGGTGCTGGTCTTGCCCTGGGAGCCGGTGATTCCGACGACTGTGAGCTCGGGCACCAGGCCGACCAGGTGCCGAGCGAGTCGTCCGAGCGCGACGACTGTGTCGTCGACGCGGACTGCGGGAGCTCCCACAGGGTGCTGCACCAACGCTGCAGCGGCTCCCTCCTTCACTGCGGCGGCTGCGAACTCGTGCCCGTCGACGTGCTCCCCTGGCACGGCCACGAACAGACCGCGAGGCAGTGGAGCTCTTGAGTCCACAAAGGCACCCGCCAGCACGAGCGGGCTCTGCGCCGGGTCGGCGTCGATGACGTCGCCGGAAACGGCAGCCGCGATCTCCGCCAAGCTTTGTGGGATCATGGCGACTGTCCCGCCCCCAGCCGATCGAGCACCTCAGCTGCAGCCTCCCGGTCGTCGAACGGGAGGACGCGGTCGCCGATCTGCTGTCCGGTCTCGTGGCCCTTTCCGGCGATCAGGACAGCGTCGCCGGCGCGTGCTTGAGACAGCGCAGCAGTGATCGCGGCGGATCGGTCGGCGACCTCCACCACGGCCTCGGCTCCTTGCGCATTCGCACGGGCACCGGCCAGCAGAGCGGCGCGAATGCGCGCTGGCTCCTCCCACCGGGGATTGTCATCTGTGACGATGACGGCGTCGGCGAGCTGTGCTGCGATGGATCCCATGAGCGGTCGCTTGCCCGCATCACGGTCGCCACCAGCTCCCAGGACCACGGTGACCTGCCCCGTCGTCACCGCGCGAACGGCGCTGAGCGCCGCAGCAAGGGCGTCGGGCTTGTGGGCGTAGTCGACGAACACCGAGAAGTCTTGCCCTCGGTCGACCGGTTCGAGCCGTCCCGGTATCCCCGACACGGTTGCCAACCCCGCAGCGATTCCGCGCAACTGATCGAGATCAGCACCAATCTCTCCGAGGCATGCCATCGCGCACAACGCATTGGCGATGTTGTAGTGCCCCGGGAGTCGCAGCGACACGGGGATCCGTGTGCCAGCCGGACCCTCGAGCAGAAACTGTGACCCGGTACTCGTCGAGGATGTGCCAACGGCGCGCCAATCGGCCTTGCCCCCGGAGGGAGAGAAGGTACTGCAGCCGACATCGGCGTTCGTGGCGAGGATGGCGACTTTGGCATCGTCGGCGTTCAGCAGCCCTCGCGCGGTGCGCTCTGGACGGAAGAGCGAAGCCTTCGCCGCGAAATAGTCCTCGACCGATCCATGAAAATCCAGGTGATCACGACCGAAGTTAGTGAATGCTGCGACAGCGAACCGCACGCCGTCCACTCTGCCCATTACCAGCGCATGGCTCGACACTTCCATGGCGCAGACGTCCACGCCTTGCTCGCGCATGACCGCGAGCAGCGCATGCACGTCCGGAGCCTCTGGCGTGGTGAGCGCAGTGGCGACCGCCCGG
Source organism: Propionibacteriales bacterium (assembly GCA_038252945.1). Taxonomy (GTDB): domain Bacteria; phylum Actinomycetota; class Actinomycetes; order Propionibacteriales; family Nocardioidaceae; genus JAUJOE01. The sequence goes on from JBBSHN010000021.1 coordinate 9,438, forward strand.
TTGCCGATCCGAGTGCCCAATGTTCCCATTACGGCACTGTTGCGCCCGGAGGCTGTCAGGCCCGCGGCCAGCAGCTGGGTGGTGCTGGTCTTGCCGGCGGTTCCGGTGACTCCGATGACAGTCACCGCGCTGGCAGGATCGCCGTACACCTGCGCCGAGAGCGCGCCGAGCAACTGGCGCGGATTCTCCGCGACGAGCACGGGGACACCGCAGGTCTCGAGCTGGGCCCGAGCCGCAGAGTCGGTCAGTACAGCGACAGCGCCGGCGGAGACTGCGTCCGCGGCGAACCGTGCGCCGTGAGTCCTCGCACCCGGAAGCGCGGCGTACAGATCGCCTGGCTGAACCGCCGACGACCTCAGTGAGATTCCGGTGATCCGAACCGGGAAGTCCAGCGGGGGCACCGGAAGCCCCAGACGCGCAGCGAGGTCGGCCAGAGGCACCGGCTCGACGAAGCGGGGACGCGCGCAGGCAGTCACCGCAGGACCGGAGGGCGGCACACGGTGAGGTTAACGAGGCTCACCAATAGATCGGCAGCGTGGGCGAGCGTCCTCCAGTGGGTGGTACGCCGTACTTCTGCAACGTTGCCGCCAAGAGGTCGTGGAAGACCGGCCCAGCGGTCACCCCTCCACCGTTGCCGTCCGCGGGCTTCTGGACGACGACGTAGACCGCGAAACGTGGCCGATTCGCTGGAGCGAATCCGCCGAACGAGACGGTGAACGTGCCGTTGTAGCACCCACAATGCGGGCCGACGCGCTGCGCGGTTCCGGTCTTGCCGGCGACCCGGTAGCCGGCGATCGCTGCATTTGGCGCTGTGCCTTGCGGTCCTACCACCTGCTCCATCATGCGGCTGACCGCAGCCGCGGCGTGCTTGCTCACTACCCGGTGTCGAGATGGCGGGTCGGCGGGGGTGAAGCCGCCGTTGCTGCCGACCGTTCCCTCGATCAGCGAGGGGGAGACGTACGTGCCGCCGTTGGCGACGGCCGCGAGAGCCGCGGTCATCTGCACCGCGTTGACGCTCAGGCCCTGACCGAAGGCGATGGTGTCGCGGTTCATGCGCACCCACTTTTGGGCGGGAGGCAGTAGACCGGGTGACTCTCCCCCAAGCCCGACGTTGGTCTTTTTTCCCAGACCGAAGCCGCGCAGGTAGGTATATAGCTGCTGCTTGGGCATCTGCTCAGAGGCAAGCACCGTGCCGAGGTTCGACGACTTCGCGAGCACTCCCGCCGCGGTGAGGCGAAGGGTTCCGTGCGGGAAGTAGTCGTGAATGGTGTCCGGTCCTCGATGGAGAACCGACGGCACCGTGATCTTCGTTCGGGGAGTGACGTACCCGGCGTCGATCAGCGCTGCGAACGTCAAGACCTTCTGCACGCTCCCCGGCTCGTATGCGTTCTGCAGCGCTCGTGAACCGTAGTCCGACGCAGGGGACGCTTGGGGATTGGCCGGATTGAACGTCGGGTAGTCGGCAAGAGCCAACAGCTGGCCGCTCTTGACGTCCATGATGACCGCGACGCCGGACGAGCCCTTGGCCGCGGACACCGCCTGGGCCAACCGACGTTGCGCGAGGAACTGCAGATTCTCATCAAGCGTCAGCCGCACACCAGTGCCCTCGACCGGTTCCTTCACCGTGCTGGCGGCCAACGGAAGCTGCTGACCGTCGGCGACCTGGAACGTCGCAGACCCGTTCCTCCCCGCCAGCGATGAGTCGTGCGACGCCTCGATACCGGCGAGTCCGTTGCCATCTGTACCGATGAAGCCCACCACATTGGCTGCCACATCCCCGGCTGGATAGATGCGGGACGTGTCCTTGTCGGAGTAAACGCCGGGCAGCTTGGCACGGCTCAGGTCTGCCACGACTGAGGCGGCAAGAGTTGGCTTCACATGGCGAGCCAGTTCGACATAGCGCGTATTGGGCTGACGTAACAGATCCACTGTGCTGAGGTAGTCCAAACCGAGCCGCTGGTGAAGTACCGTGGCGATCTTCGTGGCATAGGGCTTGGTGTAGGTCGGGTCCGCAACCAGCTTTGCGGAGTCGACGGTTTGCGCAAGCGGTGCTCCGTTGCGGTCATAGATCGGTGCCCGCGGCGCCTCCAGGGTGATGGTTTGTGCGCCTTGTGCGAACGCCATGGCGGCATAGTGGTTCTCGTCGATTCCCTGCAGCTGCACCAGCCGGGCAGCAAACAAGGACAACACGAAGGCGACGACACAGAAGGCGCTCCATAGTCGAAAGGGTGACGCAGCCAGCTTGACCCGACGGGAGGAGCGCCGTGAGCTGGCGGGGCGTCTCGTCGCAGATTGTCGTCGAGGAACCGTCCGGCGCGAGCTGCTCCCCGGCTTCGTCACTGAGTCCTCCCGTTCGGCCTTGCTGACTTGTGCGTGCTCGAGGCTGGCTTGTGCGAGCTGGAGGCGGACCCGCGGGGTTTCGTGGGAGTCGAAGCCCGCGGCGACGGAGGCAGCGCCGGAACCTCGTGCTGCAGACCAGAGCTTGCGCCGTTCGACGTGCCGGCGGGCAGCAGCGGCAGCTTGCCAGCCGACGCTGACCTTCTGCCGCCGAAGACGGTCGACGGGTTGGGTACCGGGATCGGCTTGCGGACGCCTGTCACCTTGCCGGTCTTCAAAGACAAAAAGTTGGGGCTGTCGACATGCACCATGCCGTCGGCAACCGCGACTGCGGCGAGCCGCTGCGGTGAGTCCAACCTGAGCACCTGCGCTCGGAGACCCTGCTCGCGAATGCTCAGCGCAGCCGCTCGATCACGGAGGTTGGTCACGACGAATGCGCTGCGCTGCAAGGAGGTGTTGAGAACCAGCAACCCCGCCAAACCGAGTGCCAAAGCGCCCACGACCAAGCCCGCGAACGGAATCCGGTGCCCTGGAGGACGGTTCGAAGGTACTACGGCTAAGCGCGGCTTCGCCGCTGGCACAGGCAGCCGCGATCGGACTCGAGCTGAGGTGAACGGTGAGCTCATGCAACCTCCCGGACTCGCTCGGCAGCCCGCAACCGCGCAGATGCGGCCCGGGGATTCCGGAGACCTTCGCCTTCGCTCGCCGGTTCAGCGCCGCGGGTGAGCAGCCGGAGCTCGGGTCGATCACGTTCCGGTACAACGGGCAGATCGGGAGGGGCTGTGACGACCGACCTGGTTCCGAGTGCCTGTTTGGTGATCCGGTCCTCGAGCGAGTGGTATGACAGCACGACGATGCGGCCGCGGACACCAAGTGCGTCGATGGCCGCCGACAGTCCACGCTGCAGCGCGCCCAGCTCGTCGTTCACTTCGATCCGCAGCGCCTGAAACGTGCGCTTGGCGGGATTGCCTCCGGTACGGCGGGCGGCCGCCGGAATGGCGCTCCGGATCACCGCCACCAGCTGGCCGCTTCGCCGAAAGGGCTCCTTGCCTCGTTCTTTCACGATCAGCTCAGCGATGCGCCGTGCGAAGCGTTCCTCACCGAATCTTCTCAACACGTCGGCCAGTTGACCCGCGGAGTAGGTATTGAGCACGTCGGCGGCGGTACGTCCACTGGATTTGTCCATGCGCATGTCAAGCGGGGCGTCGAACGCGTAGGCGAATCCTCGGTCTGCCGAGTCGAGCTGCATGGACGACACCCCGAGATCGAAGAGCACACCATGCACCTTGGACACAGCGAGCTCGGTCAGGACCTCTGGCAGCGAGTCGTACACCGTGTGCACCAGCGTGACGCGGGTCTCGAGGCGACCAAGGCGATCCTTCGCCATTGCCAGTGCGTCGCTGTCACGGTCGAGCCCGATGAGCCGGGCTCGCGGGCAGCGGGTGAGCAGCCCTTCGGCGTGACCTCCTAGCCCGACGGTAGCGTCCACGAGCACCGCGCCGGTGGCGTCCAGTGCCGGCGCGAGTAAGGCAACAACTCGGTCGAGGAGCACCGGGATGTGATGGGGAGGAGTCATAAGAAGGGTCAGCCGGCGAGCTTCATCACGAGGGTTGCAACGACGGCGAGCACCGTGGAGGCCAGAGCCGATGTGACAACCAGCGCGACGCCGTCGCGCACCTCGTCGCGAACGCGTCGCGTTGGTGACGCCGCAGAAGCGGCCTCAGCTGGCCTGGACATCTCGTCGACCCTCGTCTTTCTGTTTCACAGCGGGTAGAGCTGGCCGTGCGGCCAGGTCCCCGTCCGCGCGCTCGGGATTTTCGTGCCGGCTGCCATCGGGGAAGGAACGTCAGCAGGCGCCGAGAGGGCGGTCCGGAGACCTCGCCGTACGGAGGAAGTGCGGCACTGGCTAGGGCTCTCCAGAGCCGGGCAACACCTCCTCCGACCAGTCGGCGAATGCCGGCTCCTGCTCACGGCTGTACGCGTTCCAGGAGTCGGCATCCCATATCTCGACCCGGTTGAAAGCTCCGATGACTACGCATTCGCGGCGCAGACTGGCGTAGTCCCGAAGCATCGGCGGCAACGTCACCCTCCCCTGCCGGTCGACGACTTCCGCGGATGCGCCCGCGAAGAGCATCCGCATGAAGTTCCGGGCGCGCTTGTTGGTGACCGGTGCTTTCCGCAGCTGCTCGGTGAAAGAGCGGAACTCAGCGCTGGGCCACACGTACAGGCACCGCTCCTGTCCCCTTGTCACGACCAGCCCTTCAGACAGTTCTTCTCGGAACTTGGCCGGAAGAAAAAGGCGCCCCTTCTCGTCGAGCCGCGGCGTGTGCGTGCCGAGGAACATGCCCCGCCTCTCTCACCGCGCTCCACTAATATTGCTTTTTCCTCCACTGCACGCCACTTTACCCCACCACACCCCACCGTCCATTCCGGTGCCAGTGTGTCGAGCACTTCTCGTGAGGCGCTGCGTCACCACATCGTTATTGAGGGCGGCTGCCTGAACGCGGGATAGTTTGTGAAGATCGGCGTGCAAACGGACCGCGGCAGCTCACCGGCAGGTGGCCGCAGGCAAGGGAGACAGATGAGCAGCCTTGAGACTCTCGCCTCGGTCGTCGCACGGGTGAGCGACAACATCAGCAAGGTGATCGAGGGCAAGCCAGACGCCGTGCGGATGGCTCTGACAGTGCTGCTGGCCGAGGGTCACTTGCTCATCGAAGATGTGCCGGGGGTCGGCAAGACGATGCTTGCCAAGACGCTTGCGCGGTCGATTGACTGCTCGGTCAAGCGCATTCAGTTCACTCCCGACTTGCTGCCGTCGGACGTGACCGGGGTCTCCATTTACAACCGAGAGACGGGTCGATTCGAGTTCCGCCCCGGTGGTGTTTTCGCCAATATCGTCGTGGGGGACGAGATCAACCGGGCGTCGCCCAAGACTCAGTCAGCGCTGCTGGAGTGTATGGAGGAGCGCCAGGTCACTGTTGACAGCACGACCTATGAGCTTCAAGGGCCGTTCATGGTGATCGCGACTCAGAACCCGATCGAGATGGAAGGCACCTATCCACTTCCCGAAGCACAACGCGACCGCTTCATGGCACGAATATCGATGGGGTATCCGGTGCAGCGGGCTGAGCTCGCCATGCTCGACTCCCACTCGACGAGCAATCCACTCGACGACCTCGAGCCAGTCACGGATGCCGCAGAGATTGCGAAACTGGTCGACATCGTGCGCACGGTCCATGTCTCGGATCTCGTCAAGCAGTACGTAGTTGACCTGACGTCAGCGACCCGACACTCCTCTGATCTGAGACTGGGCGCCTCACCCCGCGCGACGTTGCACCTCATCCGCGCAAGCCGAGCCTCTGCAGCCCTGGACGGACGCGACTACGTCATCCCTGACGACGTCCAGTTCCTCGCGGCTGCCGTTCTGGCGCATCGATTGATTCCCGGCCTCGACGCGCAAATCGGCGGTCGAAGCACCGACATGGTCGTCTCGTCGGTGCTTCGGACACTACCCGTACCGGGTTCGACCGCAGGCTCCGAGGCTGGCTGAGTCGAACGATGACTTCAGGAGTGTCGGTGTTGACGACGCGCGGAAGGGCGTTCCTGTCCGCGGGGATCGCCAGCTCCGTGTGCGCCGTTGTGCTGGGCCAGCGTGACCTGCTGCGCGTGGGGCTGCTTCTGCTGGCCCTGCCAGCCATCACTGCAGCGGTCACCAACAGATCTCGCTATCTGTTGTCGTGCGCACGCGATATTTCGCCACAACGCGTGCAGGTCGGCCAACCAGCTCTCGTGACCTTGGCGCTGGAGAATCCCGGCCGAGTTCCGACCGGGGTGCTGCTCCTCGAGGACTCGATTCCCTACTCGCTGGGAAGCCGGCCGCGGTTTGTGGTGGATCAGCTTCGGCCACGCTGGCGCCGCGAGATGAGCTACTACGTGCGGTCGGATACTCGCGGCCGGTTCACCGTCGGCCCGTTGACCGTGCGACTGACCGACCCCTTCGGATTCGTCGAACTCACCCGGTCGTTCAGCTCCGAGGCGACGCTCGTGGTGACACCGGTGGTCGTCCCGCTGCCGCGCGCACGCCTGTCCGGGGACTGGTCTGGGACTGGTGACAACCGACCCCGTGCCTGGGCGGCTGCGGGAATCGAAGACGTGACCGTGCGCGAATACCGACTCGGTGACGATCTGCGACGCATCCACTGGTTGTCGAGCGCCCGAACGGACGAGCTCATGGTCCGTCGTGAGGAACAGCCGCATCAAAGCCGAGCCACACTGCTCGTGGACGCTCGGGCGTCCGCTCACCGCGGCACTGGACCGACATCGTCCTTCGAGTACGCCGTCTCCTGCGTGGCGTCGATTAGCTGCCACCTCGGGCGGCAGGGGTTTGCCGTTCGTCTGCTGACCGATTCTGCTGAGGCGGGTGCGTCCTGGCACGACCGCGGCGGAGCAACCGTAGCGGAGGTGGAGCTGATTCTCGACGAACTCTCGGTTCTCGCACCGAGCCGACGTACGAACTTCTCCGAAGCACTCGCCGACCACCTCGGCAACGGTCTGGTTGTCGCGGTCGTAGGCGCTATGTCCGACGTGGACCTCGCCGCGTTCCGCACGATGCGCTCCGGAGCGACTCGCGGACTGGCTGTCGTTTTGGACGTCGCGGCGTGGGCCGGATCCGGCGCAGCGCCCGGTCCGGTCACATCGACCGCGAAGCAGCGGGCAGATGCTCTGCGCAGGGGCGGCTGGTCCGTGGCGGTCGCCCGTCCGGGCGACCGGCTGGAGAGCGTGTGGCAGGAGCTCACCAGCCAAGGCTCAGCAGCGGGTGTGGCGGCTGAGCCACTTACCATGGGCTACAACGCATGACAAAGAACCACTATCACTACAAGCTGAGCGCACTCGGCTGGCTCGCGACAGTCGCCACGTCGCTGGCCTTTATACCGGCGCTCAGTCAGCAGCGCTGCATCGTGTACGGAGCGGGCTTCAGCGCTGCTGTCGTCGCGACCGGAGTTGTACTTCGCAGACTTCACTGTCCGATTGCCGTGGTGGTGCTCGCGCAGGTCGTCGTCGCCATTGAGCTTCTTGTGGTGACGTTCGGCGAACACATCAAGTACGCCGTCTGGCCGACCAGAGCGACTCTTGGGACGCTGCGCTCGCAGGTCGATGTCGGAATGGAGGTCGCGAGGACCTACGCCGCTCCAGCGCCGCCGAATGTCGGCCTACTCATCTTAGTGGTCGCCTTGATAGTTCTTATTGCTGTACTCGTCGACTTCTTCGCCGCAGGATTACACCGGCCACCGCTGGCAGGACTTCCGCTTCTTGCGCTGTACGCCGTGCCAGTAGCAGCACTGCCGAGCGGTGTCCCCTTCTATGGCTTTGTTCCAGGCGCCGTCGGGTTCATCGCGTTACTGATGGCCGACGAACGTCACCGGGTCATCTCATGGGGGCGCATCATCAGCCATCCCTATGTGACGGGCAAGTCCGCAGACGGAATGGACATCTCCGGCCTGGCAGCCGCTGGCCGCCGCATCAGCACCGCCGCATTGCTGGCAGCGGTGTTCGTGCCGTTCGTGGTGCCGGTCGTCTCCACGGCGTTTTGGGGCCGCAATGTCGGAAGGAGCAGCGCGGTGGCAGGAAACACGCTGACATTTGCCGACCCGATGGTCAGTCTGGTCAGCAGCCTGCGTCGACCGCACCCCGTGGATCTGCTGCGAGTAGCCAGCGACGTCACGCCCGAGTACCTGCGACTGGCGGTCCTTGACCAGCCCGGCCCGAACGCCTGGCAAAGCTCCACCGACCTCAACCAGGCTGTGCCGTTGTCGGCCATAGCCCGAAGTCCACGCGCGGTGAGCCCCGCTGTGCGGACGTCCCCGCACACCATGACCATCTCCATCTTGAACGACTTCCCCCCAGACAGCGCCTGGCTGCCCGTCCCGAACCTGCTCCGTTATCTCACCATCCGAGGCGGCTCCGATTGGGCGTACGTACCGGCCGATCAGACGGTGGGCGCCAAAGCCGAGTTTGCCGTCACCGCAGTTGGTGCCTACGACCTCGCCTACGACATGATGTCGCCGACTGCGGCTCAGCTTCGTTCGGCGGGCTCCCCTCCGGGCGCCATTCAGCAGCGGTATGGCACGGTGCCTCAGAACTTGCCGCCGGTTCTCTCTACTACCGCGCTCCGGGTGACTGCGGGTGCCACGAACGACTACCAGCGAGCGCTTGACCTGCAGGATTTCTTCCGGAACCGGACTCAATTCTCCTACGACCTCCACGCCGGGTACGGCTACGGCTACCAGGCAATGGCAAAGTTCCTGCGCGACCGACGTGGCTTTTGTCAGCACTTCGCCGCGACCATGGCGATGATGGCGCGAACGTTGGGCATCCCGTCGCGCATCGTGGTCGGCTTCCTCCAGCCGGAACGTACGAACGGCAAGTCCTCCGTGTTCACGTCAAAGAATGTGCACTCATGGCCTGAGCTGTACTTTCAGGGCGTTGGTTGGGTGAGGTTCGAGCCGACGCAAGGGGTCAGTGCGCCTTATCCACAGTGGGCGGAGGCTGTGCACCACCGGCGTGGGCACCGGTCGACGTCTCCTTCCACTGCGCCCTTCATCGACAAGTCGACGCGAAGCGTCCCCACTACCACCACGCCGTCGACGGCAGCGAGCAGTGCCGACGCCTCCGGGGGGTTCGGCGGAGCCCTTCCCTCGAAGAACTGGCTGATCCCGCTCGGTGCGCTCGCCGTTGTGCTCCTACCGGCGTCGCTGAGGCTGAGCGTCCGTCGTAACCGGCTGACGCGCCCAGTTGATCCTGGCGCCGCTGCCGAGGCTTCGTGGCGCGAACTCCGCGACTTCCTGCGTGATCTGCACCTGCCGTGGTCGGGTTCGATGACTCCCCGTGCTCGGCAGCGTTTCATCGCTCCCTTGATAGGAGAGGATTCAGATGCATTGTCAGCGTTGCAGCGGTTGACCAACTGCGTGGAGCGAGCCCGGTACGCCGAGTCGGTGGCACCGGACCTGTCCCCGGCATCCGACGCCACCTCGGTGATGGCCGCTATCGCACGGGGCACGGACAACGGTTCACGCATCCGCGCCTTCTTGTGGCCGAGTTCACTGCTGCCGGATCTGCGTACGGGTTGGGCTCGGCTCAGGGGCCGACAGGCTTAACAAGCCGACAGGGCGCCAACTTCGCAGAATCGCTGGTCGTCGGGCGCAATTGTCGTCGCAGCAAACTCAGTAGTCGTCGCGGCGGCGGCGCCACCGGTCTTCCATCCGGTTCATGAAACCCGACGACTTCGGCACTGCGGTGCTGCCGCGGCTCCGGTTCAGCGGCAAGACATTGTCGGGCAATTCCGGCTCACGCAGACGACGCCAGTGAGTCAAGGCGACATATGCAGAGCCCAGCATCACCACGAATCCCGCAACCGCCACAAAGGTGTGCATTAGCACGGCACCTGTCATGAGCAAGGCGATGCCGGCGACAAATGCGACGGTGGCGAGAATCGCGATGCGCTTGGCTTGTGCCCGCGAGGACACACCGCGCAAAGCAGACACGAACTTGGGGTCTTCGGCAGCGAGCGCCTCTTCCATCTGCTCAAGCAGACGTTGCTCTTCTTCAGAGAGGGGCACCGTGTCCTCCTCGCTGCCAGGTGATGCTCCGGTTCTGCGCTTTCAGTCTAAGCGTGCCCGCCGAAGCGAGAAACCCCTCCCGAAAAATTGCGCAAAAAGATGAGACTGCTTCCCCGAGCATCGAAATTCGCTCACGACCGTCGTGCCGGCACGGGCTCGTTGTGCACGCAGAAGGCGATGCTCGAGGTTACGCTGAGTCTCCCCCTCGGTCTCTTTCGGTGAAGGATCGCTCGTGAGAAGTCGGATCGGTGTCTGTGCGACCGCTGCGACGTTTGCTGTGGTGGCAGCGCCGCTGAGCTCGACTGCTGCTCCCGCGGCAGCGGTCGGATCCAGGATCACGTCTCCGGTAACGGCTGCGCAGCTCAATTCTGCTGCTCACCACCACCCCTTCTCTATGCGGGACCGGTTCGCCCGGGAAGTCACTCGCCACGGCGATGCCGACACGTCGGTGTATCACATCGAACACGTCACTGAGCTGCAGTACAGGCTGCGGTGGGCTGCGGTCCTCCACTCCAAGATCACCACGCACTTCGGCGCCAAGACGCGCATGGCCGTGAAGCGCTACCAGCGTTCGGAGCGGCTGCCCGTCACCGGAGTGGCGACGCACCGCACCTGGGCTCATCTGCTGCGAGACACGGTTCGCCATCGGGGACAGATTCCTCGTCTGTGCAAGCGATCCGGATGGCATGCCTGCTACGACCGCAAGATGCACCAGGTGACGCTGTGGCACAACGGGAAGCTGCACAACACATGGCTGGTCCGCGGCGGCGACTACTACACCCAAACTCGGGTCGGACACCACCGCGTCTACATGCGGGACAAGAATCATGTCTCGGGGATAACGGGAACGCCAATGCCATACGCGCAGTTCTTCGACGGCGGAGAGGCGTTGCACGGATCCGTCTTCATGATGAACCCATTCGTGGACCACAGTCTCGGATGCGTCAACATGTACTTGAAAGATGCCCGCCAGCTGTGGCGCATGACATCCAAAAGGCGGCTATACGTCAGCGTCTACGGCGCCTGGAGCTGACGCGACAGCGTCAGAGGCCTCGGCGGTGAAGCGGTTCGCTGGCTGACGGCCGCCGGGGGGATGAGTGCAGCAGGGTCGCTGGGCGAACCGCCGTGCCACCAAATCGAGACACCACCTCATCGACTGCTCGCTCGGCGTCATCCCAGCCATGCGGGCGCTCCCCTAACTGCAGCTGTCTGGGCACGGAGGCTGCATCGACGAGGCCCTCGACGCGCACACCGACGAGCCGGATGCGAGCTCGTTGCAGACCGAGCCGGGCGAACAAGTCGACAGCCGTCGCATAGATCTCAGGGGTGGCGGACGTGGGGTGCCGCAGCGTCCGGGACCGGGTGATCGTGGTGAAGTCGCTGAACCGGACCCGCAAAGTGACCGTGCGTCCGCTGACGCCGGCAGCCCGCATCCTGGCAGCGAGTTTGGTGGAGAGCCGCAGCAGCTCCCGCTGTATCAGGTGAGGGGCGTCGGTGTCGCGGCCGAACGTCTCGTCTGCGCCCATGCTGGAGTCGGGTTCGTCAGGTCCGCGTTTCGCGGAAATGCGCCGGTCGTCGTTTCCCCAGGCGAGCGCATGCAGTCGAGCACCTGCGGCGAGGCCCAGCGCTCGCTGTAGAAGAGACAGCGGGGTATGAGCCAGATCGCCGATGGTGCGCAGCCCCAGCCGATGCAAAGCAGCGGCGGTCTTTTCTCCGACCCCCCACAAAGCCTGGACGTCTTGCGGATGCAGAAACGCTGTCACCTCCGAAACGGGAACCACGAGCAGCCCGTCGGGTTTGGCCCGCTGCGACGCCATCTTTGCCAACTGAGGGTTGGCGGCGATACCAACCGAGCAGGTGATCCGCTGCTCGTCGGCGATCCGAGCCCGCAGAAACTCCCCGATCGCGGTCGGCGTGGAGAAGCGACGAAGAGAGCCCGACACATCCAGAAAAGCCTCGTCCATCGACAGCGGCTCGACGACCGGTGTGACACTGCGGAATATCTCCATCACCGCTGCCGACACGGCGCTGAACCGACTGAAGTCCGGAGCAATCACTACTGCGGTTGGACACAGCCGCCGGGCTCGCGTCATCGGTATCGCGGACCGGACGCCGTACTCGCGAGCGGCGTAGCTCGCCGACAGCACCACACCCCGCTGACCACCTCCGACGATCACTGGCACGCCGTGCAGATCAGGCCGGTCACGAGTCACCACCGAGACATAAAACGCGTCCATGTCGACGTGGATAAACGGGCAGCCGACGTCGGCGCCGATCACCCGGGACTCCCAGTGCTGCGATGCCAAAGACCACGTGGCACGGACTTGGAGTCCTCACCGGCTGGACGGATGTCGGAGTACGGCGACTGTTTGAACCCGCTGGGGTGCACCAGCACCCGGCGACGGCCCATGCCGCCGGCTGTAGGTCCGGCGTCAGGCGCGCCTGACCCGAACGTCGGAGGCGGAGCCATCACTGGCCGCGCAGAACGGCTCTCTGCGGCACCGTGCAGAGTCTGCTCGCTGCCCGCAGCTTCGGTGAATCCTTCGGGACGCGCACTCAGGAACTCCTCGACGCCGCTCAATCCTTCGCGTTGCCAGATATCGTGGAGCACCGGCAGCTCCCAACATCCAGTGGCTCGCAGCGACACCCCCCGAGGTCCGGTACGCCGCAGTTCTCCGCGCACCACCAGCAACCACGAGTGGAACAAAGTGGCGGCAAAGGGCCCTTGAGCGTCTTCGAAGAACGTCGCGTCAACCGGCCCGGTGCCATCGTCGAGAGTCAAGAAGACCACCCGTCGTCCCGACCGGATCGGCGGCGTCTGAGTGGCGACCTTGACTCCGGCGACCAACAGCTGTGATCTGCTCCTCCGCCGCAGCAGATCACGCGACCGGGTCACGGACAAGGCGGTGAGCAAAGGTCCGTAGAAGTCGACGACATGAGCACTCACATCGAGCCCGAGAATCTCCAGTTCTGCGCGCACCCGCTCAGCGGCTGACATCTCGGGCAGCCCGGAAGCCTCGGTGAGAGCCGGTACGTCGTCGAGGTCGAGCGCAAGCTGAACAGCGGTAACCGGAGAAGTCAAAGATGACGCCTGCGACTGCGCAGCGGCGCTTCGCCGAGGATCGTCGGCACCGCTTGAGTCGATACGGCGGTTGACGCCGCGCGGAGAGGCTGCGCGCACCGCCCGGTCGGTTGCTCGGCTCCATCGGTCGAGCGCGGCGACCTGCAGCAGCAGGTCTCTGCGCGTGACGGTGCTGCGCCGGCGCACCGGCGTAGGAGAGCCGATGCCGTAGATGGAGTCGAGCCCGCCGGCGAGCACCAACCGTTCAGCGGTGGGGTAAGAAGGACGAGCCCGCTGCCAGAGGTCGGTGAGCGAGGAGTACGGCCGAGCCGCCACGATCCGAGCGATCTCGGCCTCGCTGATGCCCTTGACGTCGGCAACAGAGATGCGGATGCCATAGCCTGCCCCAGGGTCTCGACAAGCTCGACCGCCAGAGATGTCCGGCACCTTTTCCGACCGGTAGACCGCGTCGGAGGCGTTCACATCGAGCGGGAGCACCGTAATGCCGAACTGCCGAGCGTCATCGAGGATCAGCCGCTTGGGATACATGCCGGGGTCGTGCGTGAGCACACCGGAGAGGAACGCAGCGGGATGATGCGCCTTGAGCCACGCTGACTGGTACGTCGGCAGCGCGAACGCCGCAGCATGTGCCTTGCAGAAACCGAAAGATGCGAACGCCTCCAGCACCTCCCAGCACCGCTGAGCAAGAAACGCTGAGTAACCCCGGGCCAGCAGGCGGGGGAAGAACCAGATCTTGACGTCCTGCTTGCCCTCGCGATCACCGAGCGCCCGGCGGGCCTCGTCGGCCTCGGCCAGCGAGCACCCGGTGAGAGTAGCGATGATCTCTATCACCTGTTCGTGGAACACCACCACGCCGCAGGTCGGAGCCAGCACCGGCTCGAGGTCGGGATGCAGGAACTCCGGCTCTGACCAGCCCTGCCGAGCCCGAAGAAACGGAGTCACCATGTCGCTTTTAACCGGCCCTGGACGAAACAGTGAGATGTCGATGATGAGATCGTCGAACGTCTCGGGGCCGAACTTGCCGATCAGCTCGCGTTGGCCGGGCGACTCGATCTGAAAGCAGCCAAGCGTGCGGGTGCTCGAGATCAGCTCGAACGTCGCCGGGTCGTCGCGCGGCGCCTGCTGCTCGTCGTCGATGTCGATCTCGAGCCCGTCGACCCGGCGTACCTCCTCGATCGCGTGCGACATCGCCGACTGCATGCGAATGCCGAGAACGTCCAGCTTGAGCAAGCCGAGGTCTTCGACGTCGTCCTTGTCGAACTGGCTCATGGGAAATCCGAGATAACTGGCTTCGACCGGAGTGCGGTCGAGCAGCGTGGCGTCGGACAGCAGAACGCCGCAAGGGTGCACAGCGATGTGGCGCGGCAGCCCGTCGAGTCTTTCGACCAAGCGAAACAGCACGTCAAGGCGCTCAGCGCCAAGACCTGACGCTCGCAGCTCGGGAAGCTCTTGCAACGCGATCCGGGCGTCCTGAGCGCGAATGTGCGGAAACGCCTTGGCGATCGAGTCGATCTCGCCAGGAGGCATGCCAAGAGCTGCACCAACGTCGCGGATAGCATGCCGCACCCGATAGGTGTCCATCATCGACACGCAGACGCAACGGTTGCCGGTGTAGCGCTTCAGGATCTCCTCATAGACCTCGGTTCGTCGCGCGGACTCCACGTCGATATCGATGTCGGGCAGCGCTTGGCGCAGCGGAGACAAGAACCGCTCCATCAACAACCCGTAGCGCAACGGGTCGACGCCGGAGATGCCGAGCAGGTAGTTGACCACGCTGCCGGCCCCTGAGCCGCGCGCTGCCACTCGCACCTCCAGGTCACGAATGAGATCGACAACGTCGGCGACGGTGAGGAAGTACGACGAGTAGCCGAGCGCAGCGATCACTCCGAGCTCGTCGGCGAGGCGGCTGCTCACCGTGGCGTGCTGATCCGGGGCGTAACGGCGACCGATACCTGCCTCACACCGAGCTCGCAGCAGTGCATCGCCGGAGGCGCCGCGGGCGCCGACAACCTCCAGCTCGGGAAGGTGCACCTCGCCGAGCCCGAGGTCGCCTCTCGGGTCGAGGGCACAGCGGTCGGCGACGGCGCGAGTGTGCGCGAGTAACCGATCGGCGTACCGCTCCCCGAGGCCGGCCAGCCGGCAGATCTCGTCGGCGATCTCCGCCATCTCCTTGCCCGACTTCAAGAACCCCTCGGCGTTGGTGCGCTCGACATGGCGACGGTCGAGCGGCACCAGGCGGCGTACCGCATCGAGGATGTCTGCAGCCGGAGCATCTACCCGGTCGGCGTAGCGCACGGCGTTGCTGAGCACCAGGCCACAGCCGGCAGAAGCTGCACATCCGGCCATTCGAGCGGCGGATGAGGTAGATCCTGGGCCAGCGCCGGCAACCCGATGGGAAACCACCTCCACGAGCAAGCTGGTCGGGTCGACTAAATTACGCCAGCTCTGCACAACGGCGGCGGCGAGGTCGTTCCGTCGCCGGGTTGCCGCCACTCCGAGCTCCGAGGCGGGACCTAATAGCACCAGCAGATCGTCTGGCGACGGAAGCCCGGAAACCGCGTCGGCGATCAGCTGCTGGCTCGTCACCGGCACACCGCGCTCACCACCCAGGTGAGTGGCGGAAACCAACCGGCACAGCGCCGCCCAGCCAGCCTTGCTGGCGGCGAGCAGCGTCACTCTCGGCAGCACGGGATCGCGGTAGGTGCCACCTCTGGCCGGCGACGTCCGGAAGGGCATTGAATTCTGAGATCTCGAGGCCGGGGAACACGGCTGAGAACCGCCGCTGGAGTGCAGCAGCCCCGATGGCTCAATCGCGAGATCGACTCCCAACACAGGCCGGATGCGGGCAGACATGCACGCCTTGACGAAGCGGACAGCGCCGTACATGCCGTCGCGATCGGTGAGGGCGAGGGTGTCCATCTCAGCCTCAGCTGCTCGCTCGACCAGCCGAGCCGGAGGTGATGCGCCGTACTTCAGTGAGTAGCCGGAGGCAACGTGCAGGTGGACGAACGGATCCATCACACCTCTCCTCGACTCAGCATGTGCACGCCCAGCCGAGAAGAGCTCAGTCGAGGATGCACCGGAGCCGCCACGAGGCATCCCCCCACGAGAACGCGAGGTCGAACACTCCGATGTTGAACTGGCGGCGCGCAGCCTCCACCCGCCAGACCTCGTGCTCCTCCAGCAGCTCAGCAACTGTGGCTGGGCCCGGTGCGTCTCGTCCTCCTTCTTCTCCTCCTTCTTCCCCTCCTCCAAGCAGTGCGCTCACTCCCGGTTGCTCCCACCAGGCACCGGTCTCCACCCAATAGCCCAGCAGTCGGCACACCACCCACCGCCGGTCCCGCCACAAGAACTGCTCCGGCGCCTCGCATCCGGCCACCAGCCCTTTGCGCACCTCGATGAGCTCGTCGCAACGGCGCACGAGCACACCTCCTCCTCGCTACTAAACGCGCCGGGGATGCGGAGCCTTCTGCACCGAAGCAACTCTTCCCGGTAAATCGAACGTATGTTCGAACACAGATACAGTAAACCTCGCCACCGACAGCCCGTCAACCCCATGTCGTGACTTCGTCTGCGACCATGGATGAGCGCTACTGGCGCGCCTGGGGAACGACGAAGGACACACCGTGGCCGACGAGGACAGTCCGTGGTACGTCCAGCTGTTTGTCAGCTTGGCGCTCCTGGTCGGCGCCGCGGTCTTGATCTGTGTGGTGATCGGCGTCTTCGGACTCGCAGGGGCCTATCTCGTCGGCTTCCGCACCGGTTCTGCCAGTTCAGGCGCGGTCAGCATTCCCGCGGTCACCGCCTCACCGCAACTCAGCGCTCACTCCCCCGGCTCGGGGTCCGGTCCTTCGTCGGGGCATGGTCCTAGCTCCAACCGTCACGCCATCACCCTGACTGCCACCCCGCGGCAGGTACCCGCCTATGGCCGCATCGACCTCCGCGGCACCTACGCAGCTCCCGACGGCACCGCCCTGCAGGTGCAGCGCCAACAACCCGGAAGCCCTTGGCGCAACTTCCCCACCGGCGCAACGCTCAGCAGCGGTAGCTTCACGACGTACATCAAAACCGGGCACACCGGAGTCAACCGGCTGCGGGTAATCGATTCTTTCCGCAACAAGACCTCCAACGTCGTGACCGTGCACGTCGGCTGACCGGCATTCGCGCCGAGCTACTTCACCACCACGTCCGCCGCCTTGACGTAGGCCATGCGGTGACCGAACCAGATCTCGTAATACTTGGTGTGCCCCACCACGACGGTGTGGTGGCTCGGATCGTAGGTCCGTGCGTAAAAGTAGTCGGTGGGCACAGAGGCGTCAGCCAGCACGTACGACTGTCCCGGCTTCAACGTGTACTGCAGCCGCGACACCGGTACCGGGGCAATTCCAGACGGATATGCCGCCGGCTCCGGATAGGCCCGTCCGAAGACTGGCGCGGAGGTTTGCCCCGGCCGCACCGAAACCTTTGCGCCGCGAGCAGGCACCACGCTGGGGTGTTTGCGCGGCGAGAACAGCCAGGCTCTGGCGCCCAGCCACCACACTTTGCGCCAGGGACCCGACCGCTTCGCGATCACCAGCTTCTGGCCGGCCGTGGCCCGGGCGCCGATGTCCCACACCGCGGTCGTCGAGTGGCTGCGGCGGCCATGCAGTCCGACGTCGTTGACCAGCGGAGCGGTCTTGCTCGGGGCGGTGTGCAGAGAGACGAAGTTGGTGCCTTGCTGCGGACAAGACGCTGAGCCGCTGCAGCCCGTCACGAGCTGACGGTTGCCGGTGAAGCCAGGCTTGACGATGACGACGTGAGGCGTCGGATGTGCGCTTGCCTTGATCGACGCACCCAACAGCCGCATGTAGTGCTGCCAGTTCCAGTACGGGCCGGGATCCCAGTGCATCCCAGCCACGTCACCAGGAGTCCCCCCAGGCACCTGATCGTGTCCGAGTATGTGAGCCCGATCGAGCGGCACGCCATACTTTCTCGCCAGATAGCGCACGAGTGCCGCGGAGCTTCGGTACATCGACTCGGTGTACCAGGTCGCGCCGGACGCGGCGTAGCCCTCGTGCTCGATTCCTATCGAGTGCATGTTGACGTACCAGTTTCCGGCCTGCCAGCCGACGTTTTTGGCCCGCAGATGCTGAGCGATGTGCCCGTCTTTGGATCGGACTGTGTAGTTCCACGATACGTATCTCGGGTCCGTGACAAGCCGGAGAGCCGCGCCGTACCTGCCTTGCAGGTCATGGACGACGATGTAGTCGATCGACATGTCCCTGGGCCTGCGAGCCACGTCGTGATTGCCGTACGCCGAGGGGTCGGACTTGTTGTACCACGTGTACGGCGCCCGAACCCACGAGCAGCTCACCGCCGGGGGGCAGTCAGTGGTCACGGTTGTCGAAACGGCGGCACTTCTCACCGGTGGCACCCGAAGGCGGGGGTGAGCAGACAGCGTGACTCGTTGCCCGTCGTTGGTGCGGCGAACAGCCCCGGCAGAGATGACTGCGAAGACCCTCGAGGCGAACGCCTGCGCGTCGGCCGGATCGACTGCCGCGCTGTAGTGGACGACCGGCTCGTACCACGCGGATACGGGAGTGCGGACACCTACCGGGGAGCCGAGGCGACGCTGGTACGCCGCCAGCACGGCCGCACCTCCACAGACGTTGGCCGCGGGATTCGTCGTGAGCTGCTGGACGCCGAGCGACGTGAGCCGAGCCGCCAGGCGCGCGGTACGCAGAGACACCGGACCGGCCGATGGCACTGATGACCCGTCGCCTCTGGCGTCGCTCAGGTCGGGCACAGCGACGTCGGTCAAATGCAGCGGTCCGAAGCCGCCGGCCGCACTTGGCGAAGCTCCGTGGTCGTCCCATCGCGACTCCAGGTACGAGACGCCGAGTAGCAGTGCGTCGGGCACGCCGTACGTCTTCGCCGCGGCCGCGAAAGCCCGCTGTCGCGCCGTCGTC
>JBBSHN010000022.1:0-27873 GCA_038252945.1 Propionibacteriales bacterium
CAGACATCGGTTCACCTCCTTCCCGCACGGCTCGGTCGTCCCTCAGCTCGCGGCGGTGCCTCGGCGCTTGGCGTTGATCCAGGCGCGTACGTCGCCGCGGCGGTATCGGACCCACCGGCCGACCTTGAAGCTGTGCGGTCCAGCGCCGAGGTGGCGCCAGTAGCGCAGGGTTCCGACGTGAGATCGCTCTGGTTCAACTCCCCCCTCGCGCACATCCATCACATGAAGCGAAGCGCCAGCGGGCCCGTCTCTTGGAGGAAGTGTGCCGCTAGGCCGGCAGGAGGGCAATCGGTCCCGTGAAGCCGAGCGCACCGTCTATAGCGGCCGTGACCGTCCGTGGTCTGGCGACTCTTCAAGCCGTTCCAGGTCTGTGCGTCAGCAGACGCTTCGGGAGGCCTAGAGGCTAGTGGTTGTCGCCGGTGCGCCAGGACATCTCCTGCAACGTGAAGGAGTTGCCGTCAGGGTCGGCTAGCCAGGCGTACTTTACTCCGCCGCCAACGTCCTGCACGGCGCTGACGTCGACGCCTCGTCCCAGCAACTCGGCGCGCGCGCGGTCGATGTCGGCGACCACTAGGTGCAAGCCCTTGACCCTGCCGGGCGTCATGTCGTCGTAGGCGGGCAACCCGGTGCCCAGGCCAATCGAGCATGCCGAGCCCGGCGGCGTCAGCTGCACTACCCGCACACCCTCCGCCGGTCGCACGTCGACGTCCTCGACGAACCCAAGCCGCTCTTTGTAGAACGACTTCGCGCGGTCGACATCGGTGACCGGAATCGGCACCAACTCGAGCTTCATGTCCATCTGATTTTCCTGTCTGGGAGGCGGCTGGCGCCGCTCCGGCACTGTACTCGGCGACTGCACGCGCCCAGCGACGAGGCGGTGTGAGGTCCGCCGCAAGCCAAACGTGGACATCCCCTGACCGGCGCCAGCAGAGCTGAAGGGCTCAACGGCGGGCCGGGATCAAGGAGTGTCGGGTTGCAGCAGCTCTGCCAAGGCGATGTCGTACTGAAGTCGTCTGGCGCGGGTGCGGACGGCGGCTGTCTCGGCGTGTGCAGCGTCGAAGAAACCCACCTCCGCGATGAGGTTGTCAGACACATAGAGCAGCGCCGCAGCTGATGTACCGAAGTGTGAAGCGACCGCGAACGTCAGCGCCGCCTCCATCTCCACGCCGAGGTAGCCCTGTTGTGACCAGGTCTGAACATCAGCCCGGGTTTCAGCGAAAATGCTTTCGCAGGTCGTTGTTGGTCCCTCAGTGACTTCTCTTCCTTGCAAGTCACAGGCTGAGAGCCGTCGCATTAATGACGCGGAGAGAGCGGCGTTGGGGTGAAAGTCTGGTGGATCTACCCGCTGATACATCCACGCTGAGTGGTTGCCTCGAGAAACGGTCGGGATGATGAAGTCGGCGGTGCGCAGCTTCAGCGAAAGGCAAATGGAAAACCGGGGCCCGTGCTGTCGCGACGATCGACATCGCTTGATGCATCCATTATCCTATCGAGAGTCATCGATTGGAGGTGAGACCATGACCACGAGTACGGCAACTGTCGCCGCGCCGTTTTGCGCGAAATCAGGAGGAGACTGCACCTGTGCGTTGTGCACGTGCCCGTCGGTGCTGACCGCCGCGCTCAGTGAAGCAGAATCAATCTCGCTATCAGCTGGGTTCGCCGCTCTAGCGGACCCGGTGCGGCTACGGCTGGTGAGTTTGCTGGCCGACGCGGCCGACGGTTCCGGGTGCGTTTGCGACCTAATCGCACCGCTCGGAAGATCCCAGGCCACCGTGAGTCACCACTTGAAGGTCCTGGCAGACGCCGGACTTGTCACTGGCCGCAAGCACGGACGACTCATCTCCTATCGCCTGGTTGACAAGCACCTGGCAGCCCTGCGAGCCGCGATAACGAAGGAGCACCCTCATGAGTGACACGGCCCAGACGCGACAGTATGACCACGAAGCTCATCTAGGCTCCGCGTCGTGGGGCACGGCAGCCACCGCCACACTGCACTGTCTGACCGGCTGCGCCATCGGCGAAGTGCTCGGCATGATCATCGGCTCGGCGGCAAGTCTTTACAACGCAGCAACGGTGGTCTTGTCCATCGCCTTGGCATTTGTTTTTGGCTACTCCCTCACCATGCGGCCGGTCCTGAAAGCAGGGCTGTCGTTGCGGCAAGCCTTCGGGGTAGCGCTTGCCGCCGATACCGTGTCCATCGCTGTCATGGAACTGATGGACAACGCCTTCATCCTCGCCGTACCTGGGGCGATCAATGCCGGTCTCACCTCAGCACTGTTCTGGGCATCCCTGGCCGGCTCACTTGTCGTGGCCTTTGTAGTCACTACACCGGTCAACCGCTGGTTGATCAGCAAGGGCAAAGGCCATGCCGTCGTCCACCAGTACCACCACTAATTCAGGTGTCGGCGCTCATTTCGGAGTTCCGCATCGATCGGGCGCGCAGGCCCTCCCGACGAAGCTCAAGAGCTGCCAAGGCCTCGATTGTGGCCGGATCTCCAGCGCGCCAGCCTGCGGCCGGGTCTGTAGGCAGCTTCGCCAGCTTGGCAATCGGTTGCCGAGCGAGCGCTCGCAACGCGAAGACATCGACACCGACGCCACTTCTCACCAGGCGGTGAGCTTGGCCGGCTCGGCGGGCGAACTGCAGGCGCCGTGGAAGCCACACTGCCAGCACGACGATCGCGGGAACTCCTCCGGTCACCCAGCCGAGCGTGGTCGAGAGCGTACCCACCACGTGCTGCTGTTGGACACCAGCCCGTTTGATAGAGCGGGCGGCGGCGCTCGCCTCATCGAAAGGCTGGCGCAGGGTGTCACCGATGAACGGGGCGCCGCTCACCGCCGCACCAGCTTCCGTCATTCGCTGAGCGAGCGCGGCACCGCCTGACTCCAGCGAGCGTCCCGGCCCCGCCAGTTCTGCGGTCAGTCCAAGCACCGCACTCCCGAGCCAGTAGCAACCGACGAGGGCCAAGATCGCCGCCAGGTCGGCGACGAATTGGCGTATACGGCGAGCTGGCGTTTCGGCGTACCACAAAAGAGGCATGGCTCAGGTGTACCCGCTCGGCGCCTATGCTGGTCGGCTCGACCGGGCATCGGTCCGTTTGCCCCGCGGCGCACGACCGGTGGCGACGTACCGCCGAGACGTCATTCCGTGGTCGACACACTGACGATGCTGAACCTTCGGTGGCGTGCCGGCGGAAGAGGCGGGGACGTGTCGGCGGAAGAGTCGGGCACGTCAGGCGGCGGGGGAGCCGGAGACGTCGTCCGGCTCCGACTGGTGTGCCGACGAATGCGGCGTCGATGAACGCGGCCCGGAGGTATCCAGGGGTACGGCGGTCGCAGCCGAGCCGTCCTGCGGAGGCACGTCGGGATCGCCGAGCAGGCTCCGCAGTTGTTTGAGGATCCGGGTCAGGAGCCGCGACACCTGCATCTGAGTGACGCCGAACTCCTCGGCAATACGGGCCTGTGTCCACTCGTGAAAGAAGCGGAGGTAGACGATGCGGCGATCGCGTTCAGAGAGCTGCTGACACAGCGGCCGCAAGGCGACGACGGCCTCGGCCCGCTCGAATCCGGGGTCGGCATCTCCGAGAACGTCAGACAGCGATGCGCTGGCGTCGTCACCAGCGGGACGGTCGAGCGAGCTGGGGGAGAAACAGCCGTCAGCGGTCAGGGCCTCACTGACGACGTCCACTTGCAGGTCGAGGTCTTCAGCGATCTCCTTCGGTGTCGGTGGGCGACCGATCTCATGCATCAGTCGTGCGGATGCCGCAGAAATTTCCGCCTGTAGCTCCTGGATGCGCCGAGGCGGGCGCACAACCCATGCGTTGTCGCGGAAGAACCGCTTGACCTCCCCCAGAATCGTCGGGACGGCGTAGCTCAAGAAGTTGTCGCTCTTGGTGGCGTCGAACCCGTGCACGGCCTTCACCAAGCCAAGGCACGCCACTTGCACGAGGTCCTCGACCGGGACGCCGCGGTTGCGGTACCGCATCACGATGGACTCGGCAACCTCGACGTTCAGCAGCACGACCTCTTCGTGCAGGCGTTCACGCTCGGTCTCGTCGACGTTTGCCGCTCGGATGAGCAGATCGTGGGTGAGCTCAGCACGGTCAGAACCGGCGGAGGCGTCAGGGTCTACGCAGAAAAGGTGTTGCGAAAGACTAGCTGGGGAGAAGATGGGAGACATCTTTGCTTCGGCCTTCCAGGCAACGGCCACGTGGCAGGTGTCTCAACCACGGAGCCAACCCAACCACGTCTTCTCAATCCGTTCAAGACCGCTTCAGATAACTCATAGCAGGGTTAAGCAAACTCATAGTGAACACACGGTGCCCTCGACCGAAGGGCCGAAGGAGCCGCTAGCGTGACTCGGTGCGTCGCTCAAGGTCCCGCTGTGGAGGTGCCGGTCTAGGCGACGTCCCGGTATCAGCGGCGCGGAGGCATTCGAGCAGGTCTAGGACAACAGGCAGACCCTCACCTCGGTTGACCACGGGAGGCTGGCGTTCTGGGTAGCGACTGGACAGAACCTCTCGGAGTCTGTCGATCGTCCAGGAAGTCGCCTCCTCGAGCTCGGCCTGACTGACCGAGGACGGGGGGCGGGCGTGGGTTGGGGGAGACTCCCATTCCAATTCACGGAGGCTTCCCGCGACGTTGTACCCCTTGGTCTCCAGTTCGCTGAGCATTGAGCTGCTGCGCTTCTCGAGCCAATTCTGGGCCTTGTGCGGCGTCGCGATCGGGGCGCTGTGACGCTGACCGAGAATCTCCGCTGCAAGCAGTTTGCGCGTCCATGCATGCCGGTCAGCGTCGGTGAACCTGTAGTCACGCAGTGCGTGCAGTCGCCGCAGCAGCTCACACTCGACGACGCCAAGCGAGACGTTCTTACGGGAAACGTCGATGTCGTACGCCGTCGGCTCGAGTCCGAGAACACCTGCGTACCTTTGCCACAGGAGTGAGGAGGCACTGGAGTCCCTGGGCACCGTGACGACGTGCACTTGGCGAGCGGGGAGGCTGCCCGCCCACCGGTCCGCGATGTCGGCGAGGTCTTGGACTTCCCAGAACCACGCGCCTTTCGCCGATCCACTGCGCACTCGGGACAGGAAGCGGTCGTACGGCGTGGCAAGACCACCCTTGACCTGCTGTTGCCACGACGCCGGCAGTTGCTTGTGCAGTGCCCTGGCGGTGAGGACGACATGAATCTCGCCTTGGAGCATGCTGCGGGCACTGTGTGCCTGATCGGCCGAGGCGGGAGCAAGCAGCTCGTGACTGATCAGCGCGTCGTGCGGCCAGTCGTTGATTTGGCGTACAAGCGTTGACCAGGCGGTGTCCATGTCGACGGCGATCTGTCGCCGCATGCCTCGCCTGCTCGTTACGCCCTTGGCGGCGGCGTAGTGCGCCTGGAACCGGCCGGGCAACAGCAGTCTGTGTGACCGCAGAAGGTCAGCGTTGTGCCACAGCACCACCTGCAGGTAGGTGGTGCCCGACTTCGGCGTACCGACGTGCAAGAAGACGCGTCCGCTCACTGCAGCCTCTAAGTCCGGGTTCCTCCCAGCACCCTAGTCGGGTGTCAGGGCAGCGGCTGGCGCAGCAGGCGCCGCTTTACCAGTCCAGCTCTTCGACGCAGGTGCACCGTCAGGGGTTGCTGCCGTTCCTCGCGGAATGCCTGGCGGGCGTGAGCGAGCTGGCGCTCGAGGGTACGAGTGCGCTGTTCCAATCCCTCGATGCGCGTGGCTCGCACTCCTAGCCGTTCCTGCAGCGCTGCGACCCGGCGTGCCACCGGTTCGCTCCCGAGGTCGTTGGTGCGGTAGAGAAGCTCGCTGATGGTCTCCACCGCCACCTGCGCGACCGCACTGTCGGACACGTCGTCAGGATGAGGTCCGCGTAGCGGCTCGGGAGGGGGGAGGAGCTCATCCAGGTTGCCCACCAGCTGGTATGGCATCGTTCGCAGCTCATCGACCATCTCCGTGCCGCGCTTGACTACCCAAGGGTGCTCGGCCGCCGGAGGTGCGAATCTCTGTGCGTCTTCTCGGGCGGCGAGAATTCCCTCCGCAAGCACTTGACGAATCAGCAGCTGTTGGCGCGGATGAGCAGGGGGGGCGTACAGGTTCACACGCCGCAGCGTCTCCACCTCGACGAGGCCCAGCGACTCGTTTGGAATCTCGACGGAAAGGTCGGCCATGGTCGGATCCACTCCGAGAATTGTCGCGAATCGCTCCCACAGCAGGTCGCGCGGGGCTCCACTCGGAGGCACGGTCACCACATGGACGCGTTCTTCCGGAACGCCTCTGGACCAACGCCCGAGCAGCAACGGCAGGTCCTGCACCCGCCAGAAGAGAACGGTCGGATTCGGCGAGCGGAGCTCGTCATAGAACTCGCTGAGCCGGTGCGACCGCCCGTGCTTGATCGTCTGCTGCCACTCAGCTGGCACCTGCCGGGCGAGATCGCGAGCTGTCACGATCACGTGCACTTCGTCGCTCACCGTGCCCAGCTGGTCTGTGGCCCACTTCGCGCGTTCCGCGGAGCACACGGAGAACAGTTCGTGGCTGATCACCACGTCCTGATCCCAGTCGCCGACCTGCTGAAGCATCCGGTCCCAGGCGGAGTGCGCGTGCGCTGGCATAGTTTCGAGTGGCCGGTCAGCGGCACGCGCGATGTTGGACAGGTAGTAGTGGTCACGCACCCGGTCCAGAGGCAGCAGGACGCCTTGGTCTCGCAGCGCGTCCTTGGACGCCCACAGGACGCTTTGCAGGTATGTGGTCCCCGTCTTCGGGGTGCCCACATGCAAGAGAGCGCGACGAGCCATAAGCACCCCTTCGGCACCGAATCGTGGCGTGAGGCCAGCTGGCGAAGCGTACGCGGTTAGCCTAAGGAACCCGTGAGGTCTTTGAGGGATTCGTCTCAGCATTGCCCTCGCGGAGGTCGGACCATCGAAGGGAGCCGGCGTGCTTACGGAGTCCAGCAACACCACGGGCACGTCGACTCTGCGCTCGAGCGTCGCTGAGCTGCGGGAGAGGCTAGCAACCGTCCGCGAAGGCGGCTCCGAGTCCGCTCGCGCCAAGCACATCGGGCGCGGCAAGCTGCTCGCGCGCGACCGGATCGACCGGTTGCTTGATCCGGGATCCCCGTTTCTCGAGCTGTCGCCGCTGGCGGCCTACGAGATGTACGACGACGCGGTGCCTAGCGCGGGAATCGTCACGGGAATCGGCCGTGTCAGCGGGCGGGAATGCGCGATCGTCGCCAACGATGCCACCGTCAAGGGCGGCACCTACTATCCGGTCACGGTGAAGAAGCACCTGCGCGCGCAGGAGGTGGCCGGGGTCAACCGGCTTCCGTGCTTGTATCTCGTCGACTCCGGTGGCGCCTTCCTGCCTCTGCAGGAGCAGGTCTTTCCCGACCGCGACCACTTCGGGCGCATCTTTTTCAACCAGGCGCGGCTGTCCGCCCGGGGAATCCCCCAGATCGCAGCCGTTCTTGGCTCTTGTACTGCTGGCGGCGCCTATGTGCCCGCTATGTCGGACGAGACCGTCATCGTCCGTAACCAGGGCACGATCTTCCTCGGCGGGCCTCCGCTCGTGAAGGCGGCCACTGGGGAGGTCGTCACCGCGGAAGAACTCGGTGGTGGCGACGTCCACGCACGCACCTCCGGAGTGGCTGACCACCTTGCCGCCGATGACGCGGAAGCGCTGGCGATTCTGCGCTCCATCGTGGGGACCCTGGAGCGTCGTACCGCATTCTCCCTGGAAGCGGTGGAGGCTGAGGAGCCGGCCGAGGACCCCGAAACGTTGTACGACGTGGTACCCGCGGACACCCGGACGCCGTACGACGTCCGTGACGTGATCAGGCGGATAGTGGACGGCTCGCGGCTGCAAGAGTTCAAGGCGCTGTATGGCCAGACTCTCGTGTGCGGCTTCGCGCGCATCTGGGGCTATCCGGTGGGGATCGTGGCCAACAACGGAATCCTTTTCAGCGAGTCGAGCCTGAAGGGTGCCCACTTCATCCAGCTGTGCAACGCGCGGGGCGTGCCGTTGGTCTTCCTGCAGAACATCACTGGCTTCATGGTGGGGCGGCAGTACGAGGCCGGCGGCATCGCGAAGGACGGAGCCAAGCTCGTCACGGCCGTCTCGTGCTCCGTCGTACCGAAGTTCACCGTTATCATCGGAGGGTCTTTCGGAGCCGGGAACTACGGCATGTGCGGGCGTGCCTACGACCCCCGGTTCCTGTGGATGTGGCCCAACGCCCGGATCTCGGTCATGGGCGGCGAGCAGGCTGCCGCCGTGCTGGCGACAGTGCGACGCGACGGGCTGGAGTCCCGTGGCGAGGAGTGGTCGGCCGAGGAGGAGGAGGCGTTCAAGGCTCCGATTCGGCAGCAGTACGAGACGCAGGGGTCGCCGTACTACTCCACGGCGCGGCTATGGGACGACGGAGTCATCGACCCGCTGGACACCCGTCGGATGCTCGGCATGGGCCTTGCGGTCGCCGCGAACGCTCCGATTCCTGATCCGCACTACGGCGTCTTTCGGATGTGAGTACCCGGTGAAGCGCTTCGGAACCGTGCTGGTGGCCAATCGCGGCGAGATCGCGGTCCGCATTATCCGGGCGGCCGCTGAGCTGGGGCTCAACACGGTCGCGGTCTACAGTGACGCGGACCGAGACGCACCTCATGTTCGAGAGGCAGACACCGCGGTTCGGCTTGGCCCGGCCCCCGCGGCGCAGTCCTACCTGTCTGTCCCCGCGCTGCTGGGCGCTGCCGAGCGCGCCGGAGCCGACGCCGTGCACCCCGGGTACGGCTTTCTTTCCGAGCGCTCCCACTTCGCCCATGCGGTCAGCGACGCCGGGCTCATCTTCATCGGCCCACCGGCAGACGTCATCGAGGCCATGGGACGCAAGGACCATGCCAGAGCGATTGCGATCGCCGCCGGCGTACCAGTCGTTCCGTCGTCCGACGCGACCGCAGGCGCTGATCCGGATGCAATTCTCGAGCAGATCGGTCTCCCTCTGCTGGTGAAGGCGGCGGCCGGTGGTGGCGGCAAAGGGATGCGAGTCGTACGCCGACGTGAGCACCTTTCCGAATCAATCGCAGCCGCCCGGCGTGAAGCGGCTGCAGCGTTCGGGGACGACACTGTCGTCTTCGAGCGGTACGTCGAGCACGGGCGGCACGTCGAGGTACAGGTAGTGGCAGATGAGCACGGCGCGGTGGTGCACTTGTTCGAGCGGGACTGCTCAGTGCAGCGACGGCACCAGAAGGTCATCGAGGAAGCCCCGGCACCGCTGCTCACCCCTGAACTCCGCACGGTGATCACGTCCGCCGCGGTTGCGCTTGCTGCAGAGGTCGGCTACGTCAACACCGGCACCGTGGAGTTCCTGACCAACGGTGTCGACGCCTACTTCCTGGAGATGAACACGCGGCTGCAGGTCGAGCACCCCGTCACCGAACTGGTGACCGGCATTGACCTCGTGCACGCCCAGTTCGCCGTCGCGCAGGGCGAGCCGCTGCCGTTCAGCCAGGACGATGTCACGATTGCCGGACACGCCATCGAGGTGCGGGTGTACGCCGAGGATCCGTATTCTGGCTTTCTGCCTCAGGCGGGAACGGCTCGAGCCGTCTCCTGGACGCGGCACGCCCGCGTCGACGCCGCACTCGAGGCCGGTACTCGCGTGAGCACCTTCTACGACCCCCTTCTCGGCAAGATCATTGCGTCCGGAGCGACCCGTGAGGCCGCTCGACGGGCGGTGGTGAGCGCACTTGACGACACCGGCATCGTGGGGCTCACGACCAACCTCGGCTACCTGCGCGAGCTGGCCGCCTCGTCGGAGTTCACAGCGGCGGAAATCGACACGTCGTGGCTTGACAGCCATCCGGACAGGTTCTCCCGTGATACGCCACTGGTTGCCTGGTGTCTGGCCGCCTGGTCGCTCGCCAGCTCGCCCGCCACCGCGAAGTCCCCGAACTCTGCTGTCGGGCCGCATCCGTTCGAGGCGCCTGACGGCTGGCGCGCCGGGGGACCCCCAGCCGCCATACCCGTGGACTTGGCCGACCGAACGGACTCGGGCGACCGACGCCTCTTGCATGTCGACATGAATGGCGGCCACATCGACAGCTCCCGCCTCTCAGTGTCTGTGCGCGAAGTCGCGAACACCTCCGGCTGGTTGAGCTTGGAGATAGAGGGGCAGGTCCAAGCAGGTCTGGTACTGACCGATCCGCATGAGGTTCAGGTCGCCTACCACGGGCAAACCTACGCCTTCGAGCGTCCCGACGCTTTCGGACCGCACTCGCGAGGCACCAGCAGCGACGGCGCCGTCGTCGCTCCAATGCCCGGTACGGTGCTGGCTGTCCGCGTGGAAGTCGGTGACAGGGTGGAGTCCGGGGCGGTGTTGGGCGTGCTCGAGGCGATGAAGATGGAGTTGGCGCTCAAGGCGCCGTTCGCCGGCCAGGTGACAGAAGCCAACGCTGTCGCTGGCGGATCGGTGGAGCTGGGCAAGCGGTTGTTCGTGATCGAATCAGCGACGCCCTCGTGAGACCGTTGCCGGAGGTCCACTATTACTCGGATGCCCCAGAGCGGGTAACTGTCTACGAAGTGGGCCCGCGGGACGGCCTGCAGAACGAGTCAACGATCGTTCCGGTTGAGACAAAGGCGCAGTTCGTACGCCGGCTCGTGGCGGCCGGAATCTCGGCGGTGGAGGTAACTAGCTTCGTACATCCCCGGTGGGTGCCGCAGCTCGCTGATGCGGAGGACCTGCTCGAACTCGTCGACCTCGACTCCGCCTCCCGCATGCCGGTGCTTGTGCCGAACGAGCGGGGTCTCGACCGTTTGCTCGACCACGACGTGCGGGAGATCGCGATCTTCGCCAGCGCTACCGAGACCTTCGCGCGCCGCAATCTCAATCGCGGACTGGATGAGCAGTACGCGATGTTCGAACCGGTCGTTCGACGAGCGCGCGACGCTGGTCTGCGAGTCCGCGGCTACCTGTCGATGTGCTTCGGAGACCCGTGGGAGGGCGAGGTGCCCGTGGCGCAGGTGGTTGGCGCGAGTCGCCGGGTGCTCGACCTGGGATGCCACGAACTGTCTCTCGGCGACACGATTGGCGTGGCAACACCAGGGCATGTGCAGGAGCTCTTGCGCGAGCTGATCGCAGTCGGGGTGTCGGTGGAACAGCTCGCAGTGCACTTTCACGACACGTATGGGCAAGCGTTGTCGAATGCACTGACCGCGATGCGCTGCGGCGTCACGGTGATCGACGCGTCCGCAGGTGGTCTGGGGGGGTGCCCGTACGCCGAGAGCGCTACCGGAAACTTGGCCACCGAGGACCTTGTCTGGCTGCTGCACGGCATGGGTGTGGAGACCGGTGTAAACCTCGAAGCGCTCGTCGCCACGAGCGTCTGGCTGGCGGAGCAGATGCACAAGCCGCTCGCCTCCCGGGTCGCCACCGCGCTCGCGCTGAGTCCGACCCCATAACGGATCGATCCGGTCGCTGCTGATACGGCTCTCGGCCCTGTGCGGGCCGCATACCGCCGCGAGGCAGTCGAGGCCGCTAAGTGCGGGGACGCTGGCGGAGCTCGCGAGCGGCGTACCTGCCGACGCGGTAAGTGCCGTATCCGTCGGTTACTGCTCCCACGCCGCCGCCGATCACGGGGACTCGCCGGCCGACAACGGCGATGGTGCGCTTGCCGGCGACCTGGGCGATGAGCTCCGTCGCGACCTCGGCGGCGATGCGCTGGCCGAGTTCCGGGTCGTACTGGGGGGCGGTGGCGATGACCATTGGCGGACCCGGCATCCGGTGTTGCTTGATCAGGTCCTTCACGGCGTCGTCGCCCAAGACGCAGGCGAGTACGGCGTTGCGCACCCGCGGGTCGCTCAGTGAGTAGCCGCGCAGATGCGCGATTTCCGCGACGAGATGGCATTGGAGCAGAGCGAGTCCCGAGATGCTCGCGGGGATAGCCATGGCCATCGTCACAAGGCCACCGAGATTCGTCACGAAACCCGAGGCCCCTGCAAGTCGAACGTGGCCATCGATGAGCTTGTCGATGGCCCGGTCGACGTCTCCGCCGCACTCGGCGAGCTTTGCGTCGGCGGACTGAGCAGCCCCATGCAACGGGCCCAGACCGTCGACCGCGCGATCGAACGCCTGTCGGACGAAGCCTGCGGCAACCCCGGGCACATGCTTGGTTGCGGATGCGCCGATGAACTTTCCGGCCAGACTTCCGGCACTCATGCGGTGAGCCTCCTCGGCGATAGACGGTGATTTCCTAGCGTACGCAGCAACCTGCTCGAATAGGGCGGTGAGTACACCGCCTCACATTCGACCACCAGTGGAGCCGCCGCCGTCCAGCTGGGTGTTTCCCGACCCGCTGGAAGCGGATGAGGACTTGGTGGCCATTGGCGCGGACCTTCTGCCAGGCACGGTCCTGAACGCCTACCGGCAGGGGCTGTTCCCCATG
This sequence comes from Propionibacteriales bacterium, assembly GCA_038252945.1. Classification (GTDB taxonomy): domain Bacteria; phylum Actinomycetota; class Actinomycetes; order Propionibacteriales; family Nocardioidaceae; genus JAUJOE01. The sequence goes on from JBBSHN010000022.1 coordinate 12,422, forward strand.
CCGCTCGAGGGATGGGGCCTCGGGTGGTGGTGCCCCCAACGCCGCGGTGTCCTGGAACCCAAAGGCTTTCGCGTGTCGCGCTCCCTGCGCAAGTCCGCCCGGCGGTTTGCGACGACGGTTGATCAGGCGTTTCCCGAGGTGCTCGACGGGTGCGCAGACTCCGACCGTCAGGGTGACTGGATCGACCAAGGGATCAAGACTGCGTATCTGACGTTGCATCGGCTTGGCTGGGCGCACTCGGTGGAGGTATGGCTCGGCGACGAGCTGGCCGGGGGGTTGTACGGCGTCGCGCTCGGCGGGCTGTTCGCCGGGGAGTCAATGTTTCATCGAGCTCGCGACGCGTCCAAGGTGGCGCTGCTGCGGCTCGTGGAGCTGCTCGACGACGGGTCCCGTCGACTGGTCGACGTCCAGTGGCCGACCCCCCATCTGCGAAGCCTCGGCGCCGTCGAGGTGACCCGGAAGCGATACCTCGCCGAGCTTCCGGCCCTGTTGGCTGCACCACTCCCAAGCTCACTGACCGAAGGGTCCTCCCCACCACCGTCGAGCACCAGCCGGAGTCGCGGCAGCGCGGCGGCGCAGGCACACTGAAGTACATGCCGGAGCTACCGGAGGTGCAGGCACTCGCCACCGACTTGTCCCGACGGCTGGAGGGACGCGCCGTCGCACGGCTCGACGTCGTCGCGTTCTCGGCGCTGAAGACGTTCGACCCGCCGCCGATCGCGATCCAGGGCCAGTTCGTGAGCGGCGTGGGTCGGCACGGCAAGTTCATCGACATCGACATCGGCGACCTGCACCTGGTGGTGCACCTGGCCCGCGCGGGATGGATCCGCTGGCGCGATGAGGTGCCGACCGCTCCGCCACGACCGGGCAAAAACCCCCTGGCGGCCCGCCTAGTGCTCGATGACGACTCGGGGCTCGACTTCACGGAGGCGGGCACGCAGAAGCGTCTTGCCATGTACATCGTCCGCAACGTCGAAGATGTACCTGGGGTGGCGACCCTCGGCCCGGACCCGCTTGCCGCGGAGTTCACCGTGGAGGTGCTGTCTCAGATCTTGGCCAGCTCCGGCCGCGCACAGATCAAGGGAGTGCTGAGGGATCAGTCGATGATCGCCGGAATCGGAAATGCGTACTCCGACGAGATTCTGCACGTTGGGAGGATGTCGCCCTTCAAGCCGGCAGCGATGCCGTCGGAGGACTTACAGCGTCTCTATGATGCGATCCACACGACGCTGCGAGAAGCGGTCGAACGGTCGCGCGGCCTGGCGGCGGGGGAGCTGAAGAAAGAAAAGAAGTCGGGGCTGCGGGTGCATGGACGCAGCGGTGAACCGTGCCCGGTATGCGGTGACATCGTGCGGGAGGTTTCCTTCGCCGACTCGTCGCTGCAGTACTGCCCCACCTGCCAAACCGGTGGCAAGCCGCTGGCGGATCGTCGGATGTCCAGACTGTTGAAGTGAGTCCGAGGAGCGGGTTCGCGGTCGTGCAGTCCCACGATCGAGAACGTCGAGGTTCCTCTACCCAGCAGAGGCTCGTGAGACGATTCCCCGCATGCGAGGACGTGACGATTCCTCTCCGGATGTCGACCGCTGGTCCCGCCGCGACTGGTGGGGGGTTGTGCTCGACGCGCCAGACCCGCAGGCGCTTGCCCACTTCTACGCGGACTTGCTTGGCTGGCAGATCGCGAAGGAGGACGGGACCGGCGCCGCCATGGGGCCGCGCGAAGGTGTGGCATATCTGGCCGTGCAGAAAGCGGAACACTATGTGCCGCCGGTGTGGCCGCCAGAGCCAGGTGCTCAGCAGATGCTGATGCATCTGGACTTCGAGGTCAGCGACCTCGCGGCGGCGGTCGCGCACGCCCTAGAACTCGGTGCCGAGCTCGCCGGATTCCAGCCTCAGGAAGACGTCCGCGTCCTTCTCGATCCGGCCGGTCATCCGTTCTGCCTTTACTCGTAGCGGAGCTCAGTAACCGGACTCGGTACTGATGACGCCGGCTAGTGGTTCCCCGCGCTGAAAGCGGGCCACGTTGTCGCCGACGTACTCGGCGAGGCTCGACGAAAAGGCCGATGGTGGATTCGCGATGTGCGGCGTGACTATTGCGCGCGGATGCGTCCAGAGTCTGTGATCTTCAGGCAATGGCTCAGGGTCTGTTACGTCGAGTGCTGCCCCGCCGATGTGACCCGCATCGAGTGCGACGACTAATGCATCTGTGTTCACCAAGGATCCTCGGGCGACGTTCACCAGCCAGGAGTCGGTGCGCATGGCCCCCAGTTGCGGTGCGTCCACAAGGTGATAGGTGTCCCTCGTCGCCGGAGCAGCAACCAGCACGTGGTCAACGTTGCTCCAGAGGTCCGGCAACCGGTCGCGCGGAAGCGTTTCGTCAGCACCCTCAACGGGGTTGCCTTCCCGGTTGACCGCAATAGTCCGGCACCGCAGCGGCTTGACCAGCGCGATGAACCGTCGGCCGATTCCTCCTGCGCCGACGATCCCAACGGTGGACCCACAAAGAGGTCGGTAGTCCTCGCGTCGCCACGTCTCTGCACGAACAGAAGCAGGAACCCGATGCACCCCCGCAAAAAGCAGAGCCAACGCATGCTCGGCTACTTGGTCGGAATAGGCCCCACGAGCACTTGTCCACGTTCGAGAGCCGTCGATCAGCCCAGACGCTACCCACGCCTCGACGCCGGCCGCCGGCAGTTGCACCCACTCAATGGTGGCCCGAAGCGCAGCGGAGATTTCGGATGGGTCCCACGACGTCCACACCAAGACGTTCGCCGAAGCCACGTCATCTGTGCAGTTTGCGCCAGCTGCTTCTACGGCAGCCAGGACCTCGGGCAGCGCAATAGGCAGAACCGCGACGTTTGCTTCTGGCATCGGTGAGCCCACCTCCCGTTACTCGCCCATCCTGCCCGCTGCACCCTTGGCAGAGGATCGATCACTTGTCTGAGCCTTGCCTAGCCGGCACCCCTCCGGCAGCAAAACACGCCGCAAGAGCCTGCGTAAGGCGCGGGTAGGCTCGGGCGAGGCCTCAGCCGCCAGCCGGGGAAGTGAGGACCGCGATGCAAGACCGCCCTCCCTCGTCGCCTTACCTCTCGCGACAGCCGCCACCAGTGACCGGAGTGGGAGCGGCCCAGGCCGGTCAGCCATTGCCCACCACCTTGACCTTTTCGATGGCGGCAGTTCTGTCGCTGGTGTTTGCCGGCTGGGCCGTGACGGGACGCCTCGGCATCTTCGCCGCCTTCGCAGCCCGGAGGACGGTTGGTGTTCAAGCAGCCAGGAGCAATGACAGGATCGACACGCTTCTCGTGGCGATCGCGGGTGTCGCCGTCCTGATCGCGTTGGCGGTGTGGCTCGTTCGCTGGCCCAGTGATCAGACCATCGGTCGTCCTATCGAGAACCTCGGCTTGGCCATAACGGTCATCGGGGTGGTGGTGGCGGTGGTGGGCTTGTATCTGACGAGCCGAGTGGTTGGCGAGGTCGACCAGGTGGCTGCTGGCCAAGGCGGTGTCACCGCCAGCCTCGTTATGGCAATGGGCTTCGGGTTGGCGGCTCTGGGACTGACTCTCGGCCTGCTCGCTTCTCGCCGTTGACTCCTTCGGCAACGTTTTACCGGGCGTTAATCTGCGAGCATCTCGGCGTGCCACGATGGTGTGCGTGACGAGAGTGCGGGTCCCTCGGCTCGATGAAGGGACGGCGCCTCCGCCGCGCCCGGCATGGCAACCCAGAAGTCGACCCCAGGTCGTCGCTCACCGGGGGTCCAGTGCGGCACGGGCTGAGCACACTCTGTCGGCGTACCAGCAAGCGCTGCTCGAAGGCGCCGAGGCTCTCGAGTGCGACGTGCGGCTCACAGCAGACGGACATCTGGTGTGTGTCCACGACCGGCGAATCGACCGGACGAGCAGCGGAACCGGTGTGGTCTCCACGCTGCGGTTGCACCAGCTGCAGGAGCTCGACTGGGAGTCGTGGAAAAACCCATGGCGAGACCTCGACGACATGGACGACGAGGCGCCAGGGGCTGTCCTCACTCTCCAGAGTCTCCTCGACACGGTTCGCGACTGGGGCCAGCCGGTTGACGTCGCAGTCGAGACCAAACACCCGACGAGATACTCCGGTCTCGTCGAGCGCCGGCTGATCGAACTTCTTATCCGCTACGGATGGGCCGGACGGCGTCCCGGAATGCCGTCTCCGATTCGGGTGATGAGCTTCTCATGGCTCAGTCTGCGGCGGTGTGCAGAGCTTGCTCCGCGGTTGGAGACGGTATTTCTCATGGACCGTGTGCCGTTGTTGTACAGGGACGGTAGCCTCCCGTCCGGTGCCAGCGCAGCCGGTCCATCGATCGAAGTCGTGCGTGCACATCCCGGCTATGTCGCCCGCGCGCACGCTGCTGGGCACCCCGTTCACGTGTGGACCGCCAACACCACACCTGACCTCGAACTTTGTGCCCGGCTTGGCGTGGACGCGATCATCACGGACGAGCCCGCGAAGGCCATCAAGCGTTTGACCGAACCACGCGACCGGGCCAGCCGCCGGCAGCAGCATTAGCCACATTCCGCCGGGTTTCGACTTGCCGGAAAGCCGTGGCGGGCCTAGGGTTTCATTAACCCGGTCGTTGCTGTATCCCCCGTCAGTAACGACCGGGTCTTTTTGTCGGAGTGAAAGAAACACTAATTCACTTAGTGGTTAGTCGATATTTGCAGCAGCATTTTGCGTCTTCCGCAGCAACGGCCAAAGGGTCCGTGCCTGGAGATGAGGCGGTTGGGTGGGTCCTTGCGGAGGCTCAGGCGGAGTCACGTGCGATCGGGCACGACATGCAGCGGGGCCCGCCCCGTCCTGAGCCCAGCTCCGAACCGGCGATGGCGAGGACGTCGATACCCGCCTCGCGCAGTCGGGCGTTCGTCTCCACGTTGCGCTCATAAGCAACCGCAACCCGTGGAGCAATAGCGAGAGTGTTGTTGCCGTCGTCCCACTGCTCACGTTCGGCGGTGACAGGGTCAAGCCCAGTGTCGATCTGACGCAACGTGTCAATCCCCATGGCCTTGGCTGCTGCGATGAGAAACGGCTCAGGGTCCGAGAGGTGGAGTTCGACAGGTGAGCCGCTGTCGTCGTAGGGCGGCTCAGCGCACGTGACGGCGTACGCCTGCAGCGTGTCGACCACATTGGGATACATGAGGATGGCGTCGACATCGACCATCGTGCACACAGTGTCGAGGTGCATCGTGGCCCGTTCCTGAGCGATCGGCACGGCGAGCACCGTCTCGGCGAGCCCCGCGGTGAGGGCATGGCGGGCGAACCGTTCCACTCCCGCGGGCGTCGTACGCTCACCCACTCCGATCGCCAGCACGCCTGCCGCGAGCAGCAGAACGTCGCCTCCCTCGACGTGCTCGTGCTGCCAGCCGTGGGTGCGCTCTACATCGGCGAAGCGGGGGTGGAACGTGTAAATGAGCTCCGTGAGCTGGGTTTCTCGTGCCCTGGCAGGCATAGCCAGGCTGGTGATCACGACCCGGCTCTTCACCCACACAGAGGAGTCACGGGTGAACAGGAGATTGGGCAGCGGGTCGAGCACGAAGTCGTAGGGCGGAAGAAGCGTGGTGACCAGTCCATGCCCACCGCGTACCTCGTCGTTGCGGATGCCCGCCGTGAGAGCGAGCGTGAGGTCTTCGGCATGCAGCGAGTGCAGCCATCTCTGCAGGTAGGCCCGCAAGGTGTCGCCCATCCGTAGGCTCCTGGTCGCCTGGTCAATCGCCTGGTCGCGGGCTGCCTGGTCAGCCAGTGTGGCGGTAAGGAGCTCGCTCAGGTACACCACCTCGACCCCGCGCTGGCGTAGCTGGTCGGCGAAGCCGTCGTGCTCATCTTGTGCTCTGCCCACCCAAGGGATTCCGTCGAAGAGCAAGCTGTCGTTGTTGCGTGGGGTAAGCCGCTTCAGCTCGACGCCCGGGCGGTGCAGCATCACAGTGCGCAGCCGCCCTACTTCGCTCTCCACACCGGGAGCTGTAGTCATGGACGGGAGCCTAGTGGCCGCCTCCCGAGGCGTCCGGTGAGGTCAGGGAACGGCGAGGGAGTAGATCCCGATGGCGGCAAAGAACAGGCAGACTCCGCCCGCGAGATAGTGCAGGAGCGACAGCCGCAGATAACGCAGCAAAACGCGACCGCCGAGGACCGCGAGTCCTGACACGGTGAGCAAAGCCGCCCACGAACCGAGGAAAACGGCCCCCGGCGATCCGTATCTCGCCACCAGGTTCAGCGTGAGGATCTGCGACAGGTCGCCCCACTCTGCAGCGAACAGCACGAGGAAGGAGGCAGCCACGGCTCGCAAGCCACGCCGCTCTCCCGACGCTTTGGCGGCGATCGCTTCCTCCTGGCCCTTCTCTTCCTCGTCGGCGGACGGGGCTGACCGAATGAGCAGAATGGCGCCAAGCAGAAACATCGCCGTACTGAGAGCCTGCACGAACCACTCGGGCAGAAAGGAGACTGCCTGCCCGGCAGTCACAGCCACCAGGCTCTGCACCGCGAACGCCAGGCTGACACCGACCCACACCGCCAGCGGCGAATACCGGGTCGAGAGAACGAGGGTCGCCACGAACGTCTTGTCGGGAAGCTCGACCGGAAAGATCAGCGCGAAGCTGATGAGCATCACCTGCCAGTTCATGGTGACGGTCGCTGACCTCCAGCAGGGTTCTGCTGCTCTTCCCACATCGAGGCGCACGCAGATGTGGCCTGTGCGAGGACGACTTTGGCCGGCCTGCGCAGCGCCGCCGCGGCTGACACCACGTCGTCATACTCTGGCTGCACGTTGACGACCCGTCCGTTGGCTCTGGCCACCTTGACGCGGACTCGCTGTCCTTCGACCCGGACGGTGACGGAGTCACGCTCCAAAGCGCGCTTGCCGATGATGATCTCCCGGAGTCCGATCGACGGGGTCTCGGCGAAAATCACCTCACGTACCTGCTCTGTGACGTCGTGGCGGCAAAGCACCGACAACGTGTGAGCCGGTCGTCCCTTCTTCATGAGGATGGGCGTCAGCCAGGCGTCAGAGGCGCCAGCTGCCAGCAGGGTCTGGAGCACGCTGGGCCAGACCCGCGGATCAAGGTCGTCCACGTTCGTCTCGAGGACGATTGCCGTGTGTGCGTTCTCACAATTCCCCGACCCGACGAGCATTCGGAGGACGTTGGGCTGCTGCGGTATGTCGCGGCTGCCCGCACCGACCCCGATCCGCTCCACCCGCATGAGCGGCTGGTGCCCCCAGTTCGTCACCCAGTGCCTCAGCAGCGCCGCGCCCGTGGGCGTGCACATCTCGGCTGCCACGTCTCCGGCGTATGTCGGCACACCAAGCAGCAGCCTCACCACTGCCGGAGCCGGGACGCTCAGCCGGCCATGGCTGGTGCTGACGGTGCCGAACCCCAGGGCTATAGGGCCGCAGTGCACCTCGTTCGGTCCGAGGCCGACAAGTCCGGCACAAACGCCCACGATGTCGGCGATAGCGTCCAGAGCGCCTACCTCGTGGAAGAGCACCTCGTCGGCCGCGCTGTTGTGCACTTCGGCCTCGGCGTCACCGAGCAGCCGGAAAACCTCTGTCGCGTGCTCTGCGACGGCCTGGTCAAGCGGTGCCGACGAGATCAGGCTGAGCACGTCGGGAAGCCGCCGAGACGTCGTGGACTGTGCCACATCTACGAGAGCGCGCGTGGCGGCGAGGCCGGCTCGTCGGACTCTCTCCATGCGCATCGTTATGCGTTCCGGCGCAACCGCGTCGATGGCATCGGCGACGTACTGCTCGGAAGCGCCTGCGTCGATCACAGCCGCCAGCAGCATGTCTCCGCTGGCACCCGACGCGGCGTCGATCCAGGCGATCATCCGGCGGTCTTGGGAGTAGCGTTGCGCGCCACCCGTGCGGCGAAGACCCCTGCGCCGAAGCCGTTGTCGATGTTCACGACCGCGACGCCGGGAGCGCAGGAGTTCAGCATGGCCAGCAGCGCCGCCAGCCCGCCGAAAGACGCGCCGTACCCGACGCTAGTCGGCACAGCCACGAGTGGCACGCCCGTCAGTCCGCCCACGACGGAGGGAAGAGCGCCCTCCATGCCGGCCACCACGACGAGGCAGTCGGATTCCGCGAGCTGATCACGAACTGCGAGCAGCCGGTGCAGGCCCGCGACACCTACGTCACGGATGTCAGTGACGCCCGCGCCGAAGACGGAGGCGGTAACCGCGACTTCGGCGGCCACGGCAGCGTCGGAAGTGCCAGCAGAGACGATGACGACGTTCCCTCGCGGAGCAGGGAGTGGCCCAAGGGTGGCTGCTGAGGCTTTGAGGTCGAGCGCGGCGGCTGCCACCTCGCGTCGTACGGCGGCGATGGCCTCGGTGCTGAGGCGCGTCGCGAGCACCGCCCGGTCTGGGTGAGCTGCGTGCAAGCTTTGCAGCAAGTCCACGATCGTGGCCGGATCTTTCCCGGCGCCGTAGATGACCTCCGGGTCGCCGGTGCGGGCGGCGCGGTCGATATCCAACCGCGCGTATCCGAGGTCGAGCATGGCCGGAGGCGTCCCGAACGCGGAATCGGCGTCCGGAGCGTCACTCATGAAGCGAATCTAGCGTCCCACCTGCCCTCCGGGACCCCACCCATGCTCCGGCTGTGCGCTCCCTCAATTCCTCGGCCGGATCTGTGGGTAGGGATTGGAGTCTCAGATGGTGGCAGGAAGGTCGGTGGGGTCAGTTGTACATGAGGGAGCCGGGCGTGGTGAGCAGCTCTCCGGTCTCAAGCCAGGTCTTGAGGCCGGACAAGATCATCGGCCAGCCGCCGTACAGCTCGGCGTTCGCGCCCTCGCGCAGTTGGTCGTGTGTGACGACGAGTCGGCACGAATCACCGACCGGCTCGATCTCCCAGGTGACACGTGATGTTCCCTCACCGCGCACGTCGTCGCTCCACAGCGCGCGCATGGTCTGCACCAGTCGGCGCGGCGGGCCCGATTCGAGGATCTCGCCCTCACCAAGCGGCCCGTCGGCACGGGGATGCGTGACCCTGAGGGACGCTCCGGCCGTCCAGTCCGACTCGGCGTGCGTGCCGAAGCTGTACTTGCTGCGGATGTCGGGATCGGTGATGGCCTCCCAGAGGCGCTCGGGGCTTGTCTTGATGTAGATCTCGAAGATCTTCTCCATGGTGTTCTCCAATTGGGACTTGAGGCCGCTGAGCCCTGCAGCCCACGGCTCGGCGTACTTGCTCACCCACCGGTCGTAGATGAGCCGGATAGGGACGGCGTTGAGGTAGTGCCGCTTCTCTCTGCCTGAGCGTCGGGTAACGACCAGGCCGGCTTCCTCCAACTGCCTGAGGTGTTTCATCACGCCGAACCTCGTGATGTCGAAACGTGCCTCAAGCGCACCCAGCGTCTGTCCGTCCTCGCGGAAGAGTTCATCCAGTAGCTGCCGCCGGGTCGGGTCGGCGAGAGCTCGGAAGATTCTGTCCACGACCTATTATGTGACCAATCAGTCACATGTCAAGAACTCGAGAGGGACGATCTCACTCGCCGTACCGGGGGTTGCGTAGAGTCCCGTTGGTGTGGTGCAGATTTATCTCCACCACTCCGCAGCCTGGGAGCGCGACCTCAGCCGAGTGCGCGACCCCGCTCCAACGGTTGGGGAAGGGCCGACGCGGTCAGGTTGAGGCGTTGCGGGCGAAGCCGATGGCTTCTTCTTCCTCCGGCGAGAGCTGCTGGTTCGCGGTCCAGCCGGAGATGTTCTTTGCGTAGGTGCGCGAGTCGCTGCGACCGTGAATCGAGGTGACCACCACGCCGTCACCTGCATCATCCAGCAGGGCCATGGACCACGACAGGTGGCCGCCCATGTCGCCGAATGCGTCGTAGCGCACGACCGCGAGGTGGCGCAGCGAACTCTGCACCGCTGCGCGGAGCAGGTCAAGCTCGGCCGTCACGTCGTCGGCCGCAAGGGGTTGCGGCCTTGCTGGCGATGTCGCGGGCCGCCGTACCAGAGGAGCGCCTGCCGGCTGGCGCGACGCCAGGCGCCACGTGGCTCCCGCCACGAGCAGGGCCATGAGCGCGAGCAGCAGCCCCAGAAGTTCGATCCAGCTGAGGGTCGTGGTCGAGAACGGCACGCGCGGAAGCCTAACCAAAAGCGAGACGCCGAGGCGCCATGTCCGGTTGTCGGTGAGTCAGCGGCCAACCCCTGACCGAAGTCGCCAGGAATGGGCAGTGAGCCGAGGAATCCGGGACTTTGGTCAGCACTTCGGCTTGGCAACACACCCGAAACGGGCATCGACGGCGACCGTCGCGAGACAGTCAGCGCGGGACGCGGACAAGCAACCGCCCCGGCTCGATAACGGCTCGCAGCTCGGTCCCGGACCCAACAGGATCTCCGTCGATCTGGCGGGGGACTGCCGTTGCGGAGCGCACGACGATCGAGGTACCGGTGTAGCGGTCCAGGCGCTCGTCGGTGCGCGGGTGGCGGGTCATGACTCGCCATACCAAGCTCAGCCAGCCCAGCGAGCGTCGCGGTGCCATGACGACGACATCGAGCATTCCGTCGTCGATGCGGGCGTTGGGTAGCAGCGGAATGCCGGCCTGGAGGTTTCCGACGTTTCCGATGACCACAGTGCTGGCTCGCCGCCGTACGGGCTCGGCGTCGTCTACGGCGATTTCGACGCCGACGGCGGGGTAGCGCAGGTGCTTGGCGCCCGACACGAGGTACGCCGGCCAGCCGATGCGCTTCTTGAGCGCGGCGGGTGCACCGTCCATGATCACGGCGTCGAGACCGAGCCCCGCCATGACCACGAAACGGGTTGGGGAGAGACCGTCGCCTTCTAGGCGCACGATGTCGATCGCTCGGTCACGGCCGCGCAGCAGCGTCTCCACGGCAGCTTCGGGCCACAGTGGAATGCCCAGATTGCGGGCGAGCAGGTTTCCGGTGCCGGCCGGTATCACACCGACAGGTACGCCGGACCCGGCCATCTGGTCGCACACGACTCGGACTGTGCCGTCACCTCCGGCGACCGCCACCAGGTCGGCTCCGGCGGCGACCGCGGCACGAGCCATCGCGCTGCCCGCGTCATCAACCGTCGTCTCGAACCACAGCGGCCTGTCCCAACCCGCATCAGCCGCCACCTGTCCGACCAGGGACTTGAAAGCAATCGGATCGGCGAGACGCACAGGGTTGAGGACCACCGCCAACCGGTGCGGCCGCTCAAGGGGCACCGGCTCCAACCGCTCGTCAAGCCGGATCCTTTGCCCTGGCCAACCAAAGACGGCAAGGGACGTGCACACCACCGCGGCGCCGAGGAGCCAGCCGCCGATGACATCGCTGGGGTTGTGCGCGCCGAGGAACACCCTGTCGCAGCCCACCAGGAGGACCAGGACAAGCTCTGTCACCAGCAGCGCTCGGCGTAGGCCCCGTCGTCGAACCCAGCTCAACGTCAAGACGGCGAGAACCGCCATGCCGGCGGAAATCTCTGCCGCATGCCCGGAAGGGAACGACCAGCCGCTGGCCTGGTGCGCAAAGTTGGGCCGGGGTCGATGAACAACCACTTTCAACAGGCTCCAGGCAATGCCGTTGGCCACAAGCACCGTGGCGATCCAGGCAGACGTACGCCGGTCATGCCGGACGAATGCCGCCACGGCGAATCCGGCGAGCACCACTCGGACGACCCACGGGTGACCGGCGACCGCCACTCCAACGAAGAAGGCGTGCCAGCCGGTGCCGAGAACGGCTGCATGCCAGGCGTCCACGACGCGTCGGTCGAACGACATCAGCCACGGATCGCGGGTCACCACCAGGACGAGGACAAGCACCAACATGGTCGCCAGCCCGGCTGCGGTTATCGCAAAGCGCCGCCTCGATCGCTGGGTCGTCATCTCGTCTACTCACCTGTTGGGGCGGCGGACTTCATGCCGCGCCGGTTGTCGCGCTCGGTGGCCGCTATCGGCCGCCGTGTCACGCTGGTCGCCCCGATACCCTAGGTCGATGATCGACCTGCGAGTGCTCCGCGACAACGCTGAGCTCGCGCGCGAGGCGCAGCGCCGGCGCGGAGCGCCTCCAGAGCTGGTCGATGAGATTCTGCGAGCAGACGAGTCTCGGCGCAGCGCAATCGCCGCATTCGAGCGCCTGCGCGCCGAACAGAAGGAGCTGGGTCGGCAGGTCGCCTCAGTGTCTGGCACTGACAAGGAACAGCTGCTCGTGCGGGTTCGCGAGGTAGCTGGACAGGTGAAGAGCGCGGAAGCCACACAGGCCGCGCGAAAAGACGACTTTGCCGCGGTGATGCGCCAGCTGCCGAACCTCGCGTCTCCGGAGGCACCGGCGGGAGGAGAGGACGACTTCGTCGTACTCGAGCACGTCGGGCAGCCGAGAGACTTCGCCGCTGAGGGGTTCGAGCCCCTCGATCACCTCGAGCTTGGACGGCGGCTGCAGCTCTTTGACGTCGAACGCGGCGCGAAGGTGTCCGGAGCCCGGTTCTATTACCTCACCGGAGACGGCGCGATGCTGGAGCTGGCGTTGGTTCAGCTGGCGTTGCAACGCGCGCAGGCCGCCGGCTTCCGCCCCATGATTCCACCCGCACTGGTGAAGCCGCGGGCGATGGACGGCACCGGCTATCTCGGTCAGGCAGCCGCCGATGTCTACTACCTCCCCGATGACGACCTCTATCTCGTCGGTACGTCGGAGGTGCCGCTCGCGGCGTACCACAGCGACGAGATCCTCGACGCTGACACGCTGCCGCGGCGCTACGCCGGCTTCAGCCCGTGCTATCGCAAGGAGGCCGGCTCCTACGGCAAGGACACGAGAGGCATCTTCCGGGTCCACTGGTTCGACAAGGTGGAGTTGTTCAGCTACACGACCGTCGAGGAGTCGTACGCCGAGCACCAGCGGTTGCTGCAGTGGGAGAAGGACTGGCTCACCGACCTCGAGCTGCCGTTCCGGGTGATCGACGTGGCGGCAGGTGATCTTGGCCTGTCCGCTGTGCGCAAGTTCGACTGCGAGGCCTGGATACCAGCGCAGGGCAAGTACCGAGAGCTCACGTCCACGTCGAATTGCACCGAGTTCCAGGCGCGCCGGCTCGGCATTCGCGGCCGATTCGAGGACGGCATACGGCCATTAGCCACGCTGAACGGCACCGCCTGCGCCATGACGCGCACCATTGTCGCGGTGCTGGAGAACCATCAGCAGCCCGACGGCTCGGTTAGCGTTCCCGAAGTCCTGCGTCCATACTTCGGCGGACGCAAGACGCTGGACGCAGCCTGAGCCGGGCAGCGCTTCGGCTCAGGCTGGGCGTGGCAGGTTGACGGCGAAAATCGGCGAGCTCGTCGGAGCGGCTGAACCGCCAGCAGGTTCGATCGTGACGGCCACGGCCTTGGCGACCAACGCCTGTGGCGGAAGACGCACCGTTGCCTTGCCTGTGTCGGCGGAGAACGTGCCTGCGGGAACCGGCTTGCCGGTGATCGTCCAGGCTTCGTAGACCTTACCGGCGGGCAGGCTCGGCAGACCTGTGGCGACGAACATCGCCGTGTGCTGAGAGCGTGACATCACAACGGTGCCCGTGCTGCCGGAGGTCGTGACTTTGCCGGTCACCGTCTTGACGTCTGCAGCGCTGAGCAGACTCGTCAGCTGCACGGTCTGCGCTTGGGCCTGCTGAGCCTGCTGCTGAGCGGCTTCTCGGCTCTGCCAGGCCCAGCCTCCGAAGCCGAGCGCCGCGATCACGGCTGCAGCAGCAAGGATCGCCGGAAACCGCGGCTGTCGAGACCGAGTCAACGGCACAACCGGGGCCTCAGGCGTTGCCGCGTGCCGCGGGAGCTGAGTCGTAGTCGACGCTGGTGTGTCGCTGCGGCGCATGCCTTGCGGAGCGTTGCGAAGCGAGTCCATTACGGCGCTGCGCAGCGAGAGCGGCGGAGAGGCGGCGACTGCCGACGCCAGCTCCGCTGTGACGTTGCTCAGCGCCGCGAGTTCGGCGCTACACGGTTCGCACTCGGCCAGATGTGCCTCGAACTGCGCGACCTCGTCCTCGGGCAGCGACCGCACGGCGTAGACGTACACGTCGTCGTGCGCGATCATTGCACTCCCCCCAGCTGCATTCGCAACCGCTTCAGCGCGTCACGAATGCGAGTCTTCACTGTCCCCAGCGGCAGCTCGAGGTACTCCGCCACTTCTCTGTAAGTGCGGCCCTCGTAGTAAGCGAGTTGAAGCGCCGTTCGCTGCGGCTCTGTGAGATGTCCAAGGGCGTCGCGAACTCGGCGCGCCTCGTCGGCTTCGACAACGACCTCGGCGGTGTCGAGAGCATCCTTCGGATTGTCAAGTCGGTCCCGGTGCTCGCGCAGTGACCGGCGCTCCACCGATCGCACCCGATCGACCGCCTTACGGTGAGCGATCGTGTTGAGCCACGCCGCCGGTGATCCCAGCGCGGGGTCGAACCGCGGGGATGCTCGCCACGCCTCGACGTAAACCTCCTGAGTCACTTCTTCTGCTTGGGCACGATCGCGGATGACGCGCAGCACAATGCCGAAGACGCAGCGCGACGTCGCGTCGTAGAACTCAGCGAAGGCGGCCTGGTCGCCGGCGGCGATGCGCGTCATCACGCTCACGGAATCCGCCGTGGCGGCGAACGGTCGCACGAGGTCAACTCTGCCATGCCCGCCCTTCAGCCGAGGAATCCTCGCCAGGAACGGCTTGGGTGAAACAACAACGGCAGTCATGTGACCGTCACGCTCACCGTGTGCCAACCAGTGGCTCCGTTGGGGGGAGGCGGCGCCTGATGGGAGGTCTGTGTGTACCCGGACTTGTCAGTGGCGCGGACGCGGAGGTCATGAGATCCCGGCACGGCGTTCCAGTGGTAGACCCACTGCCGCCACGTGTCGATGGAATCCTCGGTGGCCAGTCGCGCCTGCTGCCAGGGGCCGTTGTCCACCTGCACCTGCACTGCGGCAATGCCGGTGTGCTGCGCCCACGCTACGCCCGCGACGGCGACTCGGCCTGTCTTCAGCTGCGCGTCGCCCGCGGGTACGTCGATTCGGCTCTCGGTCTTGACCGCAGCCCTCTCTGCCCAGCCGCGGTCGGTCCAGTACGCCGTGAAGTCGGCGAACCGGGTCACCTCCATGTCCGCCACCCACTTGGTGGCCGACACGTAGCCGTACAGCCCAGGTACCACGACGCGGGCGGGGAACCCATGCTCGAGCGGCAGCGGCTTGCCGTTCATGCCGATGGCGACCAACGCGTCGCGACCGTCAGTGAGTGCAGCCAATGGCGTACCGACAGTGAATCCGTCGATGGATGTCGACTTGACGGCGTCGGCGCTGGCGCTCGGGCCTGCTCGTCGGAGCAGGTCGGCAACGCGTACGCCCAGCCAACTGGCGTTGCCGGTGAGGTCACCGCCAACCTCGTTCGACACGCACATGAGAGTGATGCGACGCTCGACCAGAGGCATGGCGAGCAGGTCTTCGTAGGTGAGCTCAAGCTCAGAGTCCACAAGGCCGTGGATGCGC
>JBBSHN010000023.1:0-27117 GCA_038252945.1 Propionibacteriales bacterium
CGCCGCAATCCGTGTCGTGGCCGCCGTACTTCGACCTGCTGATGGCTGAGCGGGATGGTCTGCGGGTTGTCACTTCCTCGGGCGTCGTGCACGACGAGGCCGGCTGGACGTTACTGCCGAATGACTCGGTTCTCGAATTGAACGGGGAGGCCGTCGAAGTCGTCGACATCTCCCCGTTCAGCGTCCCTGAGATGACGTCGGACGTAAGCCCATAATCCCATCGCCCAGGCCGGGCCGGCCGACTCGCGATGCCAGCAGTTCGCTCAGGTGAGTCGTGGCGTAGCTCACCAGCCACAACAAGCCACAGGTGCCAACCATGTCTTGAGACAGGTGCAAACGATGCCTCGAGACAACACAATGGAGCGGGTGAGGGGAATCGAACCCCCACTGTCAGCTTGGGAAGCTGATGTTCTGCCATTGAACTACACCCGCGGGCCACTGACGTCACAGCCTCAAGCGGCTCGCATACTACCGCGCGAAGTTGCCTCTCAGCGGCGCACTCCGAAGGCCGACCACGCTGATCGCCGCAGATAGGCTCCCGCGGTGGCAATCGTCTTGGCGTTGCTGTCGAGCGCCATGTGGGGAGGGGCGGACTTCCTCGGAGGACTGGTCAGCCGACGCGTCCGAGCGGTTGTCGTGGTGGGGTGGGAAGCGTGCATCGGACTGCTGATCTGCACGGTCGCCGCTGTCTACGTGGGTGGCTTCCACGCCCCTTGGGACTGGGTGTGGTGGGGGATCGCAGCTGGCAGCGCCGGTAGCTTCGGGCTGGGCTGCTACTACGTCGCCCTTTCCTCGGGGACCATGGGCGTCGTTTCGCCGATCGCTGCGCTCGGAGTGACGGTGCCTGTCTTGGTGGGGTTCTTGACGGGCGAGAAGCCGGCTCTCCTTCAGGTCCTAGGCATCGTCGTGGCCATCGTCGGAACGGTCATCACGAGTGGCCCGGAACTCAGTGGAGGTGCCTCGCCGCGACCCGTTGTGCTTGCCGTGGTGTCCGGTTTGCTCTTTGGTGTCTTCTTCTTGGCTATGAACGCCGGCGCCGAGGTCAGTTCGCTCATGACCTTGTGGTCGATGCGGGCTGGGGTTGCGGCCTTCTTCGTCGTCGTCGCGTTGGTGCGCCGTACCGTCGGCTCTGTCACCGGTGCCGATGTTCGCCTCATCGCGGTGGTCGCCACCGGTGACCTACTCGCAAACTTCTGCTTCGGTGTCGCATCGACGCTGGGCTACCTCAGCATTACCAGCGTGCTCAGCTCGATGTATCCGGTCGCCACGGTCATTTTGGCGCGGCTTGTGCTGCGGGAGCGGCTGCGTAACATCCAGCTCGCGGGGGTGCTCGTGACCCTCACCGGAGTGGCACTCATCTCCGCCGGGTGACGGCACGACGCTGGGGTACTGTCGCCGCGTGCTGCTGAGCGACCGCGACATCCGCGCCGAGATCAGCACTGGCCGCGTCATGCTCGAGCCGTACGACGAGGCGATGATCCAGCCGTCCAGCGTCGACGTCCGCCTCGACCGGTATTTCAGGGTGTTCGAGAACCATCGTTATCCCCACATCGACCCGGCTGAGGACCAACCGGAGCTCACGCGTTCGGTGGAGCCGGATGGCGAAGAACCGTTCATCCTGCATCCGGGCGAGTTCGTGCTGGGATCGACGTACGAGGTCGTGACGCTGCCCGACGACGTCGCCGCCCGGCTGGAGGGCAAGTCCTCCCTGGGTCGTCTGGGGCTGCTCACCCACTCGACCGCGGGGTTCATCGACCCCGGCTTCTCCGGCCACGTCACGCTCGAGTTGTCGAATGTCGCGACGCTTCCCATCAAGTTGTGGCCCGGTATGAAGATCGGGCAGTTCTGCTTCTTCCGGCTGTCGTCGCCGGCGGAGAGCCCGTACGGGAGCGCGAAGTACGGCTCCCGCTACCAAGGCCAGCGTGGGCCGACCCAGTCACGGTCGTTTCAGGACTTTCACCGCACGCCGGTCTGACGACAAGACAGTCATCACAGCGCTGGGTCGATCCGGTCGGCGATGCGCCGCAGGACTCTAGCCGTCCGCGGTCGGGCCGGACGCTGAGTCGGGAACGGATGGAACGATCGCTCTCGGACGATCTCTCGGGCGAGGTGTTCGTTGATGCTCATGACTGGCCTTCCTTGGTCACGTAGGTCTTGTTTCGATCGTCGTTGAGTCGCGGCGGACGGCGCTTGACCGCAGTTGCTGGTTTGCAGACCCGGGTCAGGCGCGTTGGAGGACAACGTCCCCGCTGCCGGACACCACACTGATTTCCAGTGTTTGATCACCATCGGAGGGGCCTGCAGCTCCGTCCAGTTCAGAGTGGACATCGCCGGAGACGGTCATGATGTCGAGGTAAGCCGCTGTGCCCATGGGCACGCCGATCGCCACGTCCCCTGATCCGGTCTTCGCCTTGACGCGCCCCTGCTCGACGCGTCGGAGCTCGAGGTCACCTGAACCCGCCATGGCGTCGACGTCTCCTGAGCCCGAGTTCAGAGTGACATCACCAGAGCCGGTCTTGACGCCGAGGCGTCCACCCACCGATTCGATGGAAATGTCTCCCGAGCCGGTGGCCACGTCGCAGTCACCGCCCACCGCCCCGACCGACACGTCCCCCGACCCGGAGTGCGCTCGGCAGTTGCCGTTGACAGTGCCGATGTCGAGCTCACCCGATGCGGTTTTGGCCCGCAGGTTCGCCGCGTGTTCCACCTCGACGTCTCCTGAGCTCGTCGTGACGGTGACGTCCCCAAGTACGCCGAGCAGCTCCACGTCGGCGGAATTCGTCTCGACGGAGGCAAAGCTGGTCAACGGGACGACGATGCTCGCGGCGATGTCGTTCCCGTGGCGGAAGAGCCCGCCGCGCCCGCGCGGAACGATCACCACGATCTCGTCTCCTCGTTGCTCGACGGTCGCCCGGCCGATGACGTCTTCGGCAGCGCTGCCCTCCGGCACGAGCTCGACGCTGGTCGTGTCGGTCCCTTCGGCGCGTACCTCGACGCTGCCTTCTGACAGCTCGACGCGCAGCTTGACCGGTTCTGGAGTGTGGAACGTTGTCATGAAGATCTCCTGGTTCACCGCACCCAGCCCTGGATGCGCTTGTTGGACAGACGATTGCGGCCGGGAGCTCCCGGCCCAAAGTGTGGGCCCCAGCCACCTTCATCAATGGCGCTGGCAGCGGTGCGGACGGCGTTGACCATCCAGGTGTTGAGCGACTGGCCGCGACTTGCCGCCAGCTCCTCGGCGCGCGCCTTCAGCGACTCGGGCAGTCGCAGCGTGATGCGGGAGACGCCTTCCTCGACGTCCGTGTCGGCGGTGCTGTCATCGCCCGGTGGCGGTGGAGGCGCTGGTGGCCCGGGCGGCTCCGGCGGCAGGTGTGTCGCCGATCCCGTGACGACGAAGCTGGGGTCACGTCCCTTTAGACGCACATCGACCGACGTACCGGGAAGATCGTGAGTGATCTCAGCCGCGGCCTGCGCCAGAGCCTCGAACAACGTCAGCCGAACGGCGGGCTCCAGAGCATGCACGAGCCGCTCCGCGGCGGCCCTAGCCTCGGGCCCACCGACGCCGGCCGCCTGCATGAGGCTCTGCCGTAGGGTGCCAACGAATGGCGTGATGTCCATGGATGCCACAGTGACACCACTATGACGTCATGTCAAGCACCGAATGACGTCATCGGCCACTCGTGCAACCACGAGTAACGGCTCAACGAACCACGAGTGACGGGTCAACGAAGGGCGTCAGGGCCGGTCGGGGTGGGCGATGTCTTCGGGTGACGGGGTTGGGGTGTCTGGATGCTGTGACGTGTCTGCTGTTCCGGGGTCGTCGATACCGGCATCGGGCGGGAGAACCGCCTGGATCGGGTCGGTCTCGCCGGCCGTTTGCGGGCTTTCGGCCGCCACCGTTGCCGCGCCCGCCGCCCCTCGACGTACCGAGGCGAGCAGCATCTGCGCCACGTCGAGCACCTCTACGTCTTCTTGCGCCAACCCGTCCGCCTGCAGGGCGGTGAGCCCGTCGGAGAGCATGACGCGGCAGAAGGGGCAGGCGACAGCGATCTGTGAAGCGCCGGTGTCGACTGCCTCCTGAGTCCGGTTGAGGTTGATCCGCTCGCCGATCTTCTCCTCCATCCACATACGGGCACCTCCGGCGCCGCAGCAGAAGGAGCGGGAGCTGTTGCGCGGCATCTCGGTGAGCGAGACGCCAGGTATCGCGGCGAGCAGCTCTCGCGGCGGCTCGTAGACGCGGTTGTGTCGACCGATGAAGCACGGATCGTGATACGTGATGGACCGGCCGCCAACAGCGCCGTCCGGAGGCGCCACGGGGGTCAACTTGCCGTCGCGCACCAGTCGGTTGAGCAGCTGCGTGTGGTGGACGACCTCCATGTCGAGGCCGAACTGGCCGTACTCGTTCTTGAGCGTGTTGAAGCAGTGCGCGCAGGTGGCCACGACCTTTTTGGCCGCTGTCTCCTTGAGCACCTCGGCGTTCTGCATCGCGAGCTGCTGGAAGACGAACTCGTTGCCAGCTCGCCGGGCCGGGTCGCCGGAACACGTCTCGCCGTTACCGAGTACCGCGAAGCTGACACCAGCCTGGTGAAGGAGCTCAGCCACCGCCTGCGTCGTCTTCTTCGCGCGGTCCTCATACGCTCCGGCGCAGCCAACCCAGAACAGCCACTCCACCTCGGCGAGGGACTCCACGTCGGCGCCCACCTGCTTGACCTCGAACGGCAGGTCCTTCGCCCAGTCCATCCGCGCGTGGGGCGACTGGTTCCACGGATTGCCCTTGTTCTCAAGCCCGCGGAACAGCTGGTTGAGCTCAGCCGGGAAGCTGGACTCCACCAGCACCTGGAACCGCCGCATATCCATGATGTGGTCGATGTGCTCGATGTCGACCGGGCACTGCTGCACGCACGCCCCGCACGATGTACACGACCAGAGCACATCGGGGTCGATCACGCCGTACGCGTCGGCGTCACCCACGAGCGGCCGCTCGGCCTCCCGCAACACAGTCTCGGGCAGTCCATCGCGTGCCGCTTTGTCAGTGCGCAGGTACGGCGCCTTGGCGTACGCGTGCTCGCGTAGATCCATCACGAACAGCTTCGGCGAAAGCGGCTTCTCCGTGTTCCAGGCCGGACACTGCGACTGGCAGCGGCCGCACTCGGTGCATGTCGAGAGGTCGAGGATGTCCTTCCACGAGAAGTCCTCGATCTTCCCGGCACCGAACGGTGTGTCCTCGTCGATGTCGTCGAGGTTCTCAAAATCGATCGGTACGCCGCCCGCCATGATCGGCTGCAGGCCGCCCAATGACAGTGTGCCGTCGGCGTGGCGCTTGAACCAGATGTTCGGCCATGCCGTGAAGCGGTGCCACGCGACACCCATGGTCGTGTGCAGCGAGATGACAATCATCCAGGTGAACGAGATGACGATCTTGATCATCGCCACGAGGTAGATGACGTTCTCCAGCGCCGACGTGCTGAGGTTCGACATGAGGCTGCCGATCCACGACGTCAGCGGAAAGTGCACGGGTGAAGCCGCCGGGCCGAGAAGCGCGTAGTCAACCCCCCGCAGCACCAGAACACACAACCCGACGCCCAAGATGACGGCCTCGACGAAGTAGCCCTGCCACATGCGGGAACCGGCGAACCTGCGATAGCGGCCCGCTATCCCGGCAGGCCGATTGAGGACTCGGATTGCGATCAGAGCGAGGATCGAGATGAGCATCAGCCATGTGATGGCCTCAGTCAGCCATTCGTAAACGATCCAGCGACCGATGAGCGGTAAGGCGAAGTTTGCGTCGAAGAGCTGGCCGAAGGCGTTGACCAACGTGAAGAACAGGAGTCCGAAGCCGATGAAGACGAACCAGTGAAAGACACCGATGTGGCTCCACTGAAGCATCCGAGTGTGACCCAATGTCTCCTTGAGCATCGTCAGCCAGCGCTGGCCCGGCCGGTCTGACCGGTTTGCGGTGGGCTGTCCGGTCTTCACCACCGCGACGATCTCGCGAATGGCTCGGACGAACAGCCCGATGGCCACGAGCGCGATCGAGATCGACACGACGATCGCGACAATCTGCATGCAGGCTCCTCCGTTATGGAACACCGCGACCCTAACCGCCGGTGGAGGCTGCGACGGAGTGGGAGCTCCGTAGACCCCCCTCAGCCGAAGTCTGCCAAGCGCGTGAGGCGTTCGGGTTGCTGTATCGCCAGAGCGCCGAGGTTGTTCAGCAGCGACGCCCGCCACCGGCGTGCTGCGGAGTCTACCGAAGCCTCCGCGACGGACATGGCCCGCTGATTTGCCGCCGCGGACTCCACCGGTCCGGCCGTCTGACCGAGCGCAATCGCGGTCATGTGCAAGGCGTCGACCTCGAGCCCTTCGAGCCCGGCTTCGTGAGCCGCCTGGACCGCCTGCTCGAACTCCGCAAGTGCCTCAGCTGGCGCGCCTGACGAGTTCAGAACGCGGCCGCGTTCGATGGTCATACGGGCCCGGACATGCGCTGAGGTTTCGGCGCCACTCTCGGCAGCTATCTGGTCAAGCAGTAGGTGTGCGCCGTCGAAATCCCCTATCAGTCCCTGAGCACGCGCTGCCTGGGTCATCCAGACAGCCCGCTCGGCAGATCCGCGCGCCTTGTCGGCTCGGTCGCGGAAGATCCGCTCAGAACCCGCCGGGTCGCCGAATTCCCACGCTTGTACCAGCTGTTCCTCCAGCTGATGGGACTCCTCCTTCAAGCCCGGCTCCCTTCCTCCAACTCAGCGCCTCCACCGGTCGTCCTGGTCCATTCTCGGTGGCGTAGGCTAGCGCGACAACAATCGTCCGGCGAGCTAAGTGTGAATATGAGCGCCGTCCAGCACCTCAGCACCAAAGGCCGCAACGCCGACCCGACAGTGGTAGTAGGTGTCGAACCGCTGAAACCGGTGGACGTCGTATCCGTCGCCCGGCACGGCGCCGCTGCTGAGTTGTCAAACGACGCGGTCCACGCCATTACATCGTCCCGCGCCGCGGTGGAGCGCCTGGCAGAGGCGACGACTCCGACGTACGGAATTTCGACCGGCTTCGGGGCACTCGCCACGGAGCGCATTCCGCCTGAGCTTCGCGCTGATCTGCAGAAGTCGCTGATCCGCTCGCACG
This sequence comes from Propionibacteriales bacterium, assembly GCA_038252945.1. Taxonomy (GTDB): domain Bacteria; phylum Actinomycetota; class Actinomycetes; order Propionibacteriales; family Nocardioidaceae; genus JAUJOE01. The sequence continues at coordinate 7,117 of JBBSHN010000023.1, forward strand.
CGGCTGGCTCCGGCGCCCTCGTCGAGCCGGAGGTCGTTCGGGCGATGATGCTGCTGCGGCTCTCGACGCTCGCAACGGGCCGCACCGGCATCCGGCTGGAGACAGCTCAAGCGCTGGCGGAGCTGATCTCGAGCGGCATCACACCACTTGTGTTCGAGCACGGCAGCCTGGGGTGCTCCGGCGACCTGGCGCCGTTGGCGCACTGCGCGTTAGTGCTCATGGGCGAGGGCGAAGTGTTGGACAGGGCCGGCGTCCGGCGTCCGGCGAGCATGGCGCTGGGTGACGCCGGTCTGTCCCCTGTCGAGCTGCAGGCGAAGGAGGGGTTGTCGCTCATCAACGGCACAGACGGCATGCTGGGCATGCTGACCCTGGCGATTGCCGACCTCCGAACGATGCTCACCACAGTGGACCTCGCGGCAGCCATGTCGGTCGAGGCTCTGCTTGCCACCGACAGGGTGTTCGCCGCTGACCTGCAGGCGTTGCGCCCACATCCGGGTCAGGCGAGGTCGGCTGCGAACCTGCGAGCGCTTCTCGCCGACTCGCCGATCGTCGCCAGCCACCGCCGTCCAGACTGCGAACGCGTGCAAGATGCTTACTCACTCCGCTGCGCGCCTCAGGTACACGGCGCGGCCCGCGACATCGTCGACTACGCCGAGCTCGTCGTCGGTCGGGAGCTCGCCGCGGCCATCGACAATCCGGTGGTTCTGCCGGATGGGCGCGTCGAGAGCAACGGCAATTTTCACGGCGCCCCGGTCGGGTATGCGCTCGACTTCCTGGCCATTGCCGTGGCTGACGTCGCGAGCATGTCGGAGCGACGAACCGATCGGTTTCTCGACCCGTCCCGTAACTCCGCACTCCCTGCCTTCCTCGCCGCTGACCCGGGAGTCGACAGCGGTCACATGATCGCCCAGTACACCGCGGCCGGGCTGGTGTCGGATCTCAAGCGGCTGGCCACTCCGGCGAGCGTCGACTCCATCCCCTCGAGCGCCATGCAGGAGGACCACGTGTCGATGGGCTGGTCGGCGGGTCGCAAGCTGCGCCGCGCGGTCGACGGCCTGGCGCAGGTCATCGCCATCGAGGTGCTCACCGCCGCCAGAGGGCTCGATCTTCGGCAACCCAACGAGCCGGCCGCTGGCACAGGGGCCGTGCTGGCCGCCCTGCGGAAGGCCGTCCCAGGACCGGGTCCCGACCGCTACCTTGCGCCGGAGATCGCCGCGACCGCAGATCTGGTGCGGTCCGGTGCTCTCGTCGACGCCGCGAACGCCGTACTTCCTCAACCCCTCACCTGAAGCAATGTGGAGACAACCATGACCGGTTCTGGACCTCGCCCGGTGCGGGCTCCGCGCGGCACTGGCCTGACGGCGCGCTCATGGCAGACAGAGGCGCCCATGCGGATGCTGATGAACAACCTCGACCCGGAGGTGGCCGAGCATCCGGACGAGTTGGTCGTGTATGGCGGCTCGGGCAAGGCGGCACGCGACTGGCCGTCGTACGACGCGCTGATCGCCTCGCTCACGAAACTGCGGACGGACGACACGCTGTTGGTGCAAAGTGGTCGCCCGGTCGGGATCATGCGCACGCACGAGTGGGCGCCTCGTGTTCTGATCGCCAACTCCAATCTTGTAGGCGATTGGGCGACGTGGGAGGAGTTCCGGAGGCTGGAAGCGCTCGGTCTCACGATGTACGGGCAGATGACGGCCGGATCGTGGATCTACATCGGCACCCAAGGCATCTTGCAAGGCACCTACGAAACCTTCGCCGCAATCGCTGCGAAGAAGTTCAACGACACACTGGCCGGGACGATCACGCTGACAGCTGGGCTCGGCGGAATGGGTGGCGCTCAGCCGCTCGCCGTCACGATGAACGACGGGGTCTGCGTCTGCATCGAGTGTGACGACTCCCGAATCCAGCGACGCATGGACCACGGGTACCTCGACGAGCGGGCCGACTCACTACAAGAGGCCGTCGACCGTGCCGTCGAGGCGCGCGACGCCCGCCGTCCACTGTCGATCGGAGTGCTCGGCAATGCCGCGGTCATGGTGGCAGACCTGCTGCGCATGAGCGCGCCGATCGACATCGTGACCGACCAGACATCTGCGCACGACCCACTCATGTATCTGCCGACCGACGTGGATTTCGAGGACTGGGACGCTGCCCGACGCAAGGACCCCGCCGACTTCACCGCTCGTGCTCGCGAGTCGATGGCCCGGCACTGCGAGGCCATGGTCGGATTCCTCGACGAAGGCGCTGAGGTCTTCGACTATGGCAACTCGCTGCGGGCCGAGGCGCAGCTCGGTGGCTTCGATCGCGCATTCGACTACCCAGGCTTCGTGCCGGCGTACATCCGGCCGTTGTTCTGCGAGGGCAAGGGACCGTTCCGCTGGGCGGCGCTCTCCGGTGACCCCCACGACATCGCCGTTACCGACCAGGCGGTGCTCGAGCTCTTCCCCGACAACGAGCGGCTCGCGCGATGGATCACCCAGGCTGGTGAAAGGGTGCACTTCCAGGGCTTACCTGCTCGCATCTGCTGGCTGGGATACGGCGAACGCGACCGCGCCGGGTTGCGCTTCAACGAGCTGGTTGCCAGCGGCGAAATCTCCGCGCCTCTCGTCATCGGCCGCGATCATCTCGACTGCGGCTCAGTGGCGTCGCCGTACCGCGAGACAGAGGCGATGCTGGACGGCTCGGACGCCATCGCCGACTGGCCGCTGCTCAACGCCATGGTCAACGTGGCGTCGGGCGCCACCTGGGTGTCGATCCACCATGGCGGCGGCGTCGGCATCGGGCGGTCCATTCACGCCGGGCAGGTCGTGGTCGTCGATGGCACCGACCTCGCAGCTCAGAAAGCGGAACGGGTGCTGACAAACGACCCTGGCATGGGTGTGATCAGGCACGTTGACGCCGGCTACCAGGAGGCGGTAGAGGTGGCGGACGCGTGCGACGTGCCGATTCCGATGCGGGGCGGTTAAGACCTCGATGTCGGCGCGACGTTTCCCCAGCGTCCGTTGTGAACGACGTCGGTGACGGAGCGGCGGCCCCGTTCGAGCGAGGGAGAGAGCCGGTCCTGCGCGCGGTGACCGATGGTGATGGCGCCGATGGGGCTGTACTGATCAGGAACCCCGAACTCGGCGCGGAAGCTGGCGGTCATGTCCGGCGGGATGCCGAAGAAACACGCGCCCAACCCTTCGTCGGTCACCGTCAGCAGCATCAGGAGAGCCGCCATTCCGGTATCGATGTCCCAGTACGGAACCGGCCAGCGTGACTCGTCGCGGTCGCTCCAGCCCTTGTCGGGGGCGGCGTACCGGTCAAGGTACGCCTGCTTGTGTGACATCGGCACGACAATCACCGGCGCCTGGTACATGCCTCGCATCCACGGATCAGGGTCATCGTCGCCGTCTTCGGGTGGCGTCGCACTCGCCCAAAAGCGCTCGACATCGGAACGAGAATCCAGCAGCAGGAACGCCCAGCCCTGACTGAAGCCGGCGCTGGGCGCGTGCAGGGCATTGGCGAGGATGCGCTGGATGACCGCCGGGTCCACAGGCTCGTCGGTGTAGTTGCGCACCATCCGCCGCCGGTTGACTACCTGCTGAAACTCCATGCCCCCAGTCTCGTCCCCGCTCCCTGCGGTTTGCCATGCGGACGTTGCAGGAACCACGTCCGCACCGCAAATTTGCGGTGCTCACCATGCAGAGTCCACGTCCGCATGGCAAATCGCAGAGCAGCGCGACCCCGGCCGGGCGGGGTCTGAGATATTGCTGGGATGAGCTTCGAGCGGATGTGGAGCGACCTGCTGCCGATCGGGCGCAACAGCAGCACCGGTGGCTATCTGCGGCCTCCCTTCGGGTCGGCGGAGCGGGAGCTCGCGGAGTGGTACGCCGAGGAGTCGGCGCGGCGTGGGCTCGAGTTATCGTACGACGGCCAGGGCAATGCGATCGCCTGGTGGCGGCCAGCGGGCGCGAGCGGCCCCGGCATCGTCGTGGGCTCGCACCTGGACTCCGTCGACAACGGCGGTGCGTACGACGGACCGCTCGGTGTCGTGTCGTCGTTCGCAGCGCTGGACCAGCTCCGCGACCGTGGCGTCACGCCGGAACGACCAATCGGCGTGGTCATGTTTGTGGAGGAGGAGGGGTCGCGTTTCGGCGTGGCGTGCCTGGGCTCGCGACTGGCGACGGGACAGATGGATCCGGCAGCGGCGGCGCGGCTGCGCGACCGGAACGGCAGCTGGCTGCTGGACGCCATGACCAACGCCGGGCTCGAGCCTGCGCTTGGCCCCTCATCCTGGCTCGACGGGGTCGGCTGCTGCGTCGAGCTGCACGTCGAACAGGGCCGCGATCTGGTGTACCGGGAGCGCGCCCTCGCGGTCGCCTCATCGAGCTGGGCGCACGGGCGCTGGCGCTTCGACTTCCGGGGAGAGCCGAATCATGCCGGCGCCACCCGCATGGAGGACCGTCGGGATCCGATGCTCACCTACGCCATGACCGCTCTTGCCGCGAACAAGCAGGCTCGACTGTCCGGCGGCGCGCGGGCGACGTTCGGCCGCATTCAGACCGAACCCAATGTCACCAATGCGATTCCTGAGCGGGTGGAGGCATGGTTGGACGCTCGCGGCCCCGAGGCGCGCGACCTTGAGACGCTGGTGCGAACGGTCCAGCGGCAAGCGAGCGAGCGGGCGGACCGGGACGGGACCACGGTGGAGGTCAACGCAGAGTCAGTGGCGCCTACGGTCAACTTCGACGACGAACTGGCTCACCGCATCGTCGCGATTCTCGACGATGCGCCCTGCATCCCCACTGCTGCCGGTCACGACGCCGCTGTCCTGCAGGCCGCGGGTATTCCGTCGGCCATGCTCTTCGTCCGTAATCCCACCGGCGTCTCGCACTCACCAGCAGAGCACGCCGACCTCGCCGACTGCCTCGCCGGGGTCGACGCACTGACCACCGTGCTGGCCGACCTCGCCGCATGACGACGTACTGGTGTGAGCGGGCCTGGCTGGGCGAGCGGGGCTGCGTCGACGGTGTCAACGTCGAGGTGGAGGGGGCACACATCACGGGCGTTGGCGAAGGACCACCTTCACGCCGTGCGCATCAGCTGCCCGGACTCACCGTGCCCGGCTTCGCGAACTGCCACAGCCACGCCTTCCACCGGGCGCTGCGCGGTCGTACGCAAACAGGTGGCGGCGACTTCTGGAGCTGGCGGCAGGCGATGTACGACGTCGCGGCGCGCCTCGACCCGGACAGCTACTACACGCTGGCGCTTGCGACGTACCGAGAGATGTTGTTGACGGGCTTCACGGCGGTAGGGGAGTTTCATTACCTGCATCACCGACCAGGCGGTCGACCGTACGCCGACCCCAACGCCTTCGGCCGCGCGCTCATGCAGGCTGCCCGCGACGCCGGTCTGCGGCTCACACTGCTGGACACCTGCTATCTCGCGGCCGGCTTTGGTGAGGCACCGCACGGAGTGCAGCAGCGCTTCAGCGACGGGACAGCCGAGCAATGGGAGGCCCGCGTCCGCACCTTGGCCGACGAAGCGGCCAGTCCTGACATCGTCGTCGGCGCGGCGATTCACTCGGTTCGCGCCGTGGCGTCCAGCGACATCGGGACCGTAGCTGCTGCTCTGCCCCACGCGCCGTTGCACGTGCACCTGTCCGAGCAGGTCTCGGAAAACACCGCGTGCCTGCAGCGGCACGGGTGCACCCCTACTCAGCTGCTGGCGGTCGAGGGAGCGCTGAGCGAGCGGCTGACTGCCGTACATGCGACGCATCTGACCGAGGAGGACGTCAGGAGCCTGGGCGCCTCGCGGTGCTTCGTGTCGTTCTGCCCGACGACTGAGCGAGATCTCGGTGACGGCATCGGGCCGTCACGGCGGTTGGCTGCGGCCGGCGCGCGGCTGACGCTCGGGTCAGACAGCCATGCAGTCATCGATCCGTTCGAGGAGATGCGGGCTGTGGAGATGGACGAGCGGTTGGTGTCAGGCACGCGCGGCAACTGGCCGGCCGATGACCTCCTGGCCGCTGGCACGTTCGTCGGCCAGCGATCGCTGGGGTTCGACGCCGGCCGCATCGAGGTGGGGTCGTGGGCCGACCTGGTCACTGTCGACCTGGAGTCCGCGCGCACTGCTGGAACCGGCGGTCGGAGTGAAACGGTCGTGTACGCCGCCACCGCCGCGGACGTGACCTCGGTGATAGCGAGCGGTCGGCCCGTGGATATCGACCCCCGGCAGGTCGGGACCTCGCTCGCTGCAGCCGCCGACGCGGTGACCGGCTGATGACGAGCGTTCTCGTCGACAACATCGGCGAGCTCGTCACCAATTGCCCCGACGATGGGGACGGTACGCCGCTCGGCCTTCGGCACAACGCCGCGCTGGTGATGTCCGGCGCCCGGGTGGTGTGGGTGGGTGATGCTCGAGCGGCGCCGCCCGCTGACTCCCGGCTGGACGCCGACGGTGTAGCGGTGATTCCCGGCTTCGTCGACTCACACTCCCATCTGGTTTTTGCCGGCGACCGTGCGCAGGAGTTCACCGCCCGCATGGCCGGTGAGCCTTACGCCGCAGGGGGCATCCGCACGACCGTCGCGGCGACACGGGCGGCGCCCGACGAGTTGCTCAGCGCCAATGTCGCGCGTCTGGTCGAGGAGATGGCAGCCTCTGGCACCACGACGGTCGAGATCAAGAGCGGCTACGGCTTGACCGTGACCGACGAGGCCCGCTGCCTTGCGGTGGCGCGGGCGTTCACTGACGAGACGACGTTCCTGGGTGCGCACGTCGTACCGGTGGAGTACGCCGATGATCCCGGTGCGTACGTCGAACTGGTCACTGGGCCGATGCTCGCAGCCGCCACGCCGCACGCCCGCTGGATCGACGTGTTCTGTGAGCGGGGAGCCTTCGACGCCGACTCGGCGCGGGCGATTCTCCGCAGCGGCGCAGCAGCGGGGCTCCAGCCGCGGATTCACGCGAACCAGCTGGGGCCGGGGCCAGGCGTCGAAGTCGCGTGCGAGGTCGGAGCAGCTGCTGCAGACCACTGCACTTACCTCTCCGACAGCGACGTGGACAATCTGCGCGGCGCTGAAGTCGTCGCGACACTGTTGCCGGCAGTCGAGTTCTCAACCCGCTCCCCCTATCCGGACGCGCGGCGATTGCTCGACAAGGGGGTCATGGTCGCGTTGGCGTCGGACTGCAATCCTGGCTCGTCCTACAGCACGTCGATGCCGCTGTGCATCGCGTTGGCCGTCCGCGAAATGCGGATGACTCCGGCGGAGGCGCTGTGGTCAGCGACCGCTGGCGGTGCCGCTGCGCTACGCCGCGACGACGTGGGGCGCCTGAGTGTTGGAGGTAGCGCAGACTTCGCGGTGCTCCGGGCGCCGACGTACGTGCATCTCGCCTATCGACCTGGTGTGCCGCTGGTGCAGGCGACGTACCGGTCCGGTCGACGTATCGCGTGAGCGCTGGGTCAGACCTCGACGGGTTCCGCCGGACGAGCGTCCGGGTCCCCTGTGTCGTGGATGTTCGCGTCGGCGCTGCCGACGGCTTTGAACCCGCGCGGCCGCAGAGGGGACGGCTCAACCCGGACGATTCTGGCCGCAGCGCTGGGAAGCCACCAGTTCCACCGCCCGAGCACGCTGACCAACGCCGGCACGAGCAACGCGCGTACCAGGGTGGCGTCGATGAGAATGCCGACTCCAAGAGCGGTGCCGAGCACCTTGATGTCCGTGCCAGGCGCCGACGCCAGCGCGGCGAAGGCAAAGAACAGGATCAGTGCCGCCGAGGTGACCAGGCGTCCCGTGCGACCCAGCCCTGTGACAACTGCAGGCTCGGTTTCCAGGGTGGCGTCGTACTCCTCGCGCATCCGGGCGAGGATGAAGACCTCGTAGTCCATGGACAGGCCGAAGAGAAAAGCGAAGATCATCACCGGCAGCCAGAAGGTGATGGCCCCGGTCGCGGACACACCGAAGACGGCGTCTGATCCGTGGCCCAGCTGCCAAAAGAACACCACCGCTCCGAACACTGCTCCCAGCGAGACGAGATTCAGCAGCACCGCCTTGAGGGGCAAGAGCAGGGAGCGGAAAGTCCGCACCAGCAGCACGTATGTGATCAGGGAAATCAGCGCGAGTACATAGGGGAACTTGTCGTAGACCGCGGTGAAATAGTCCTCGACGGTGGCGCCGGCACCGGTCACGCCGACCGGACCGGTTGTGGCGTTCTCGACCGTGGATCTGATGGCGTCAACCGTGGCCGTTCCCGAGCTGTCGACAGTCTCTTGGCGAGGCAGCACGTCGACGACGGATCGGCCGTGGCTGGTGCCACCCACTACCGCAAGCTGAACTGTGTCAAGTCGTCCGGCGACGCCCGCGGCAGCATGCGCCTGGTCAGCAGGCACCAACACCTCAACCGGGGTGAGTACGCCCGTGCCGACGCCTCCAGCGCGAAGCGTCTGCAAGGTGTCGTACGGCGCACCGTTGCGGGCGAGCGAGGCGACTCCTGACGTTCCGATCTTGAGGCTGAAGACAGGGGCGACGAGGATGCCGAGCGCAAGCACGGCGACCGCTACTGCGACGAAGCGGTAACGGACGATGGCGGCTGCCCACGCTGACCAGCCGCGCGAGGCCACGCCCTCCTTGCGAATGCGTGGGAAGTCGATGCGAGGACCGATCGAGGACAGCAGGGCCGGCAGCAAAGTGAGAACAACCGCGACGCTGACGACCGGGATCAGCATGCCTCCGAGCCCCATGCTGCGCAGGAACGGCACTGGAACCACGATCAGGGCCAACAAGCTGATGGCGACGGTGACACCGGAGGCGAGTACCGCGTTGCCAGCCGTCTGCATGGCGACGACGACGGCGTCCTCGTTACTGCGGCCGTGAGCCCGCTCCTCACGCCAGCGCGACACCAGTAGCAGCGAGTAGTCGATCGCTACGCCGAGCCCTATCAGCGAAATCAGGAACTGGACGACGAAGCTGACGTCGCTGACCGTGGTCAGACCCAGCACGAGGATGAAGGTGGTGAGGATGGAGACCGCGGCAATGAGCAGCGGGACCAGTGCGAGGAAGGAGGCGAAGACGAAGATGAGTACGAGCAGCGCACCCGACGCTCCGAGCAACGTCTCGGCCAGGACACTCGGGCCGCTGGAGTCCCCGCCAGCAGACAGCAGCCCGTAAGACGTCAACCCGCTGTCGAAGCCCTGACTCGAAGCTGCCTGGCTGAGGGCAGGCCCGATGGCGACTTCGATGCCCGGTCCGAACGACTGGGGAAGTGGCCCCTGGATGAGCGCGTACGTCGTACGGCCGTCGTTGGTGATGAAGCCGGGGTCACCCGTGGTCAGATAATCCACCACGCGCAGGTTGGGAGCCGAGTGCTCGACTGTGTTGAACACTCGAGCGAGCTGCGGTTTGCTCGCGTCGACCGTGTGACCGCGTGGAACAGTCACCACAGCGACGTAGGTGTCGAAGGAGCTGGTGCCGAACGTCTTGACCAGCTGCTGCTCGGCGGTGTCGCCGGGTTGGCCTGGCAGGGAGAAGTCCAGCGACAGCCGGCTGCTGAGCTGGCTCGCGGACACTGCTCCAGCAAAGAAGACGACCAGCCAGAAGACGCTGACGATACGACGGTGCCGCATGACGAGACGAGCAAGGCGTTCCACTACGAACCCTTCCGTGCCGGATGGCCCGGGAAGGGTCATCGGAGTAGGCGTCTGGCAGACAATCACGACTTTGGCTAACAGTCAACCGTATTAACGATTCACCAGGTTAACGGATGATGAACGTCGCCCAGCGGCCCTCTCCTGAGCCGGCAACGGCTGGAAAGGTACGGCTACGCCGTACGATAATCAACACAGTTAACTATCTAACAACCGAATCGTAACGACTGCTCCCGTGGAGGCTACATGCCAGGAGGTGCCGCACCGGGAAGTGGCGGGTTCGCTTTGCCGGCCCCTGACGGCAGCCGCGCAGGCGGCGATTCGGCGAACAGCTCGCAAGAGCATGCGAGTTCCGGGTCCGGCCCACAAGGAGCCTCCCTGAGGCTCGACGAGTTCACGGGGTTCTTGTTGCGCCGCGCCTTTGCGAAGGCGACCGGCACCGCGCAGGCTTGTCTGCCCGACGAGGCACATCTGCGTCACGTTCTGCTCGTGGCGGCGCTGAACGAGCGGGGGGCGCTGTCACAGCAGGACCTGAGCGTGCTCACGGGTATCAGTCCCACGCAGATCGTGAAGCTCGTTGATGGCCTAGAAGCCGAGAACTGGGCGGTCAGGCAGCGCAACCCAGCCGATCGCCGTTCGTACGCCTTGCGACTCACCGACCACGGCAGAGCGGTGCTCGAGGGCTTCCAGCGAGAACTCGACCGAGCCGACGTGGAGCTCGCTCACGCGCTGACCCGCAATGAAGTACGCCGGCTAAAGGAGTTGCTCAGGAGCCTGGTGTTCGACGACCCAGCATTGACGGTCGAAGCGCTGTCAAACCGGGTCGGCTATCTGGTGGCGAGAGCCCACCGAAGAATGCGCTCGGCTGCTGAACAAGCCCTCGCGCCACTGGGACTACACCCGCGTGACTTCGGCGTTCTCGTCTTGATCGGGCGAGACGAGCCGTGCTCGCAGATCCACCTGGCCCAGCATCTGGGCGTCACCGCGCCGGCGGTGTTGGCCTTCGTCGACGACTTGGAACGTGCGGGACTGGTCAATCGCGCCCGCAACCAGCACGACCGTCGCAGCTATGACTTGACCCTCACCACCAAGGGGCGGAAGCGTTTGTCGGCGGCCGTGCAGGCCGCTCTTGGTGTGCAGGCGGAGGCGGCGCACCGACTCGGTGCCACGGGGGACGCCGAGCTTCGCCACCTGCTCACCAAGCTGCTCGCCTGACAGGCGCACCTGGCGGCCGAGGTTTGCCATGCGGACGTGGCACCGTCACCGTCCGCGCCGGAGATCTGCGGTGCGAACCGTGCATTTGCCATGCCGGCGTGAGCGGCAAACCGACCTGCGCGAGGGTGACCGAGGTGCACGCGCGGGCGCTTGAGCGACGTACGCCGCGTGCCCGACCCTCGTACGCCCCGGCCCCGAGCACTCGCCACAAAAAGGGGGCGAGGACGGGAATGTCTCGGATCCGGTCGCGTTGTAGTTGAGTGCTGGCCGCTCAAGTTCATTGCGAGCCGCCGGCGACGAACGTAAACTTGAGCCAACGAGACTCAACTACCGTGAAAGGGATTCATCCATGGCACGAGCGGTCGGAATTGACCTCGGTACGACGAACTCCGTCGTATCGGTACTCGAAGGTGGGGAGCCCACCGTCATTGCCAACGCCGAGGGGTCGCGGACTACCCCATCTGTTGTGGCGTTCGCCAAGAACGGCGAAGTCCTGGTCGGCGAGGTCGCCAAGCGGCAAGCCGTCACCAACGTCGACCGCACAATCCGGTCCGTCAAGCGCCACATGGGCACGGACTGGAAGACGAACCTCGACGGCAAGGCGTTTACTCCGCAGCAAATTTCCGCCTTCATCTTGCAAAAGCTGAAGCGCGACGCAGAGAGCTACCTCGGCGAGAACGTCACCGACGCGGTCATCACCGTGCCGGCGTACTTCAACGACGCGCAGCGCCAAGCGACCAAAGAGGCCGGTGAGATCGCCGGCCTCACCGTTCAGCGCATCATCAACGAGCCGACGGCCGCGGCGCTTGCCTACGGGCTCGACAAGGAGTCCGACCAAACCATCCTCGTGTTCGACCTGGGCGGCGGCACATTCGACGTGTCCCTGCTCGAGATCGGCGAAGGCGTCGTCGAGGTCAAGGCGACCAGTGGTGACAACCACCTCGGAGGTGACGACTGGGACTCGCGGATCGTCGACTGGATGATCCAGAAATTCAAAAACGCTCACGGCACCGACCTCGGTGCCGACAAGATCGCCCGCCAACGGCTGCAAGAGGCCGCAGAGAAGGCCAAGATCGAGCTCTCCGCGTCTTCGGAGACGACCATTCATCTGCCGTACATCACCTTGAGTGAGACCGGTCCGTTGCACTTCGAAGAGAAGATCACTCGTTCGGAGTTCCAGAAGATGACGTCGGACCTCCTCGACCGGACGAAGAAGCCGTTCCAGCAGGTCGTCAAAGACGCCGGAGTCGAGGTCAGCCAGATCGATCACGTGCTCTTGGTCGGTGGCTCGACCCGCATGCCTGCCGTCAGCGACCTCGTGCGCGAGCTCACAGGGGGCAAGGAGCCCAACAAGGGCGTCAACCCCGACGAGGTCGTGGCGGTCGGCGCTGCCTTGCAGGCCGGTGTGCTGAAGGGCGAGGTCAAGGACGTTCTGCTGCTCGACGTGACTCCGCTAAGCCTCGGCATCGAGACCAAGGGCGGCGTGATGACCAAGCTCATCGAGCGCAACACCACGATCCCTACCAAGCGATCGGAGGTCTTCAGCACCGCTGACGACAACCAGCCGTCGGTGATGATTCAGGTCTACCAAGGTGAACGTGAGATGGCGGCCGCCAACCAGTTGCTCGGCAACTTCGAGCTGACGGGCCTGCCGCCGGCGCCACGCGGCGTCCCGCAGATCGAGGTGACATTCGACATCGACGCGAACGGCATCGTGCACGTTTCCGCGAAGGACCGTGGAACCGGTCGAGAGCAGTCGATGACGATCACGGGTGGTTCCGCGCTCTCCAAGGACGACATCGACAAGATGATTTCCGACGCCGAGCAGTACGCCGAGGAAGACCGAAAGCGGCGTGAGGCCGTCGAGCTGCGCAACTCCGCTGACTCCGCGGTGTACTCCACCGAGAAATTCCTCAGCGAGAACGCCGACAAGGTGCCGGCAGACATACGCAGTGAAGTCGAGGCTGACATCGCGTCGGTCAAGGTGGCACTCGAAGGTGATGACGCCGATGCCATCTCCAGCGCAGCAGCCAAGCTTGCGACGTCGAGCCAGAAGATGGGATCGGCCATGTACGCGCAGGCTGGCGGCGCAAGTGATACAGACGGGTCTGCTGAGAGCGGATCTCAAGACTCAACGGACGAAGACGTCGTGGACGCCGAAATCGTCGACGACGGGCCAGCTAACAGCGACGGGCCAGCCAACAGTGAGGGGAACTCGCAGTGACGGCCGAGCAAGAGCCCGCGGGCCCGATAGTCCGCGACCGGCGTCGCATCGACCCAGAGACCGGACAGGTCAGGGAGCCGCGCACCGACGCGGCTCGCTCCGCTACCGACGCACAATCAGGAGGGGGCCAGTTCGAGGGTCAACCAGACCTCGCTGCTGAATTGGCCGAGCGTACCGCTGACCTTCAGCGCCTTCAGGCCGAGTACCTGAACTACAAGCGCCGGGTTGACCGTGACCGTGAGACGGCACGCCAAAACGCGATCGGCTCGGTGCTGTCCGGGCTGCTTCCCGTGCTCGACGACATCAACCGCGCTCGGGAGCATGGCGAACTCACCGGCGGATTCAAGGCGGTTGCCGAGTCGCTCGAGGGCGCGGTGAACGGATTCGGCTTGGAAAGCTTCGGTGTTGCGGGGGAGCCGTTCGACCCACGCATCCATGACGCGCTAATGCACAGCTACTCCGACGAGGTATCCGAGCCGGTCTGTTCGGCCGTCCTTCAGGTTGGCTACCGGCACGGTGAGCGGATCCTCCGCCCCGCACGGGTGGCGGTCGCTGAACCACCGACCCCGGCCGAGTCGTCAGAGCAAAGTGGTGATCTTGCGGCAGTGGTGTCCGACAATCCCGAGGAGGAGTTCCCGCAACGCGCAGCAGGCTCCGACGGTGCCGCCCAGTCCAGCCAGGCTGCGGACGAAGCGCCTAGCGCGGCGCCAGCGGAGTCAGCTGTAGAGAGCTGAAAGCCGGTGAGGAGCAGAAGGAGGTGAGGGGTGCATGAGTCCAGCGGACTGGGCAAGCAAAGACTTCTACGACGTTCTTGGTGTGTCCAAGAGCGCGTCGGCTGACGACATCAAGAAGGCCTACCGCAAACTCGCGCGTGAGAATCACCCCGACTCCAGGCCGGGTGACGCCGGAGCCGAGGAGCGGTTCAAGTCCATCTCCGAGGCCTATGCGGTGTTGTCCGATCCAGAGAAGCGCAAGCAGTACGACGAGGAGCGAGCGCTCTTCAGCGCTGGACGATTCCGCGCTCCGCGACCGGGTCAGCAGACTTACGACTTCTCCGACCTGTTCGGCGGCGCAGGGAACAGCCCCCTGTCGGATCTGTTCGGAGGCATGTTCGGCGGCGGCGGGCGTCCCCGTTCCTCGCAGCCGCGGCGCGGTCAAGACATTGAAACAGAAACAAGCCTCAGCTTCGATCAGGCGCTCAACGGCCTCACCGTGCAACTACAGCTGAGCAGCGAAGCGCCGTGCCGGGGCTGCTCTGGCACCGGAGCGCGAGCGGGAACTCTGCCGCGGGTCTGCCCCAACTGTGAGGGCTCAGGCATGCAGACGTCGAGCCAGGGCGGGGTCTTCTCGATGACCGAGCCCTGCCGAGAGTGCTTAGGACGCGGCCTGATCGTCGACGACCCATGCCCGGTCTGCAATGGCTCGGGCCGTGGGCTCTCGACCCGCACAATTCAAGCCCGCATTCCAGCGGGTGTGCGCGACGGGCAGCGCATCCGTTTGCGCGGCAAGGGGGCTCCAGGTGAGCACGGTGGCCCTGGCGGTGATCTCTACGTCACTGTGCACGTGCGCGCGCACCAGATCTTCGGGCGCAGCGGCGACCACCTCACGTTGACCGTCCCGGTCCGCTTCGACGAGGCCGCGTTGGGCGCCGACATTGCCGTACCCACGCTCGGCGGTGCTCGGGTTACGCTCAAAGTGCCCGCCGGTACCCCGAACAGACGTACTTTCCGGGTCAAGGGCAAAGGTGCGCCGCGCCGCGACGGGACGAGGGGCGACCTGCTGGTGACCGTCGAGGTGGAGACACCGAAGACGCTCGACCCGGCGTCGCGGGCAGCCGTCGAGGCTCTGCGCGCCGCGGCCGACGGGCGCGACCCGAGGCAGGATCTGCTGAGTCGGGCGGGGGCTGTCGGTGGCTAAGCGAGTGCCTGCGTTCGACGCGACCAATCAGGACTCGCCGGTCTTTGTCATCAGCGTGGCCGCCGAGCTCACGGGCATGCACCCGCAGACGCTGCGCACGTACGACCGGATCGGTCTCGTGCAGCCCGGTCGCACCGGAGGAGGGGGCAGACGGTACTCACTTCAAGACATCGAGTTACTTCGCACCGTCGCCGACCTCACAGCAGCTGGCATCGGCATCGAAGGCGTACGGAGGATCCTGCAGCTGGAGGACCAGGTAGCCGCTCTGCAGTCTCGAGTAGCCGAACTCGAAGCCGAGCTAGTGGAGGCTGCGCACGGCGCTCTTCCCAATCTTCCGGTGCTCCGTTCTGCCGCCGCAGTCACCCGGTGGGAGCCCCGACGTACGCTCCGATGATTCCCGCCAGCAAGCGCCGTCACGCCGGAAACGGCCGCACTTCGCCGGTGTGTCGGCTCCGAATTGACGTCTCGGTGAGGTCCACGGACGTCGCTGGGGGTACGCCGAAGCGGACTGGCCGACCGATTCTTCCGGCTCGCAGGAGCAACTTGAGTGGAATAGGCTCAACTTTGGCGCTGTTTGCCCTTAGGGCGAGTTCAGAGTCGCCCGCTTGTGGGATGAACGAAGCGCATCGGCGAGGAGCCGCTGACTAGGAGACATCGAAAGGCATGGACGCCAACAAATTCACCCGACGCAGTCAAGAAGCACTCGGCGCTGCGATTGAGCTTGCCACGACCTCGGGCAATCCGGGGGTCGAGCCGGTGCACTTGCTGTGGGCTTTGATGGGACAGCAGGACGGTATCGCGGGGGCGTTGCTGCGCGCGGTAGGCGTCGACCCGGCGAAGGTGTCAGAACGGGCCACCGAGATGCGCCGCAATTTACCGGCAGCCTTGGGCAGCACGGTGTCCTCACCGTCGTACGGCCGAGCGACTCTCCTTGCGCTGACCTCGGCCGAGCAGCTCGCCGAGTCCCTCGGCGACGAGTACATCTCCACGGAGCATCTGCTTGTGGCGTTGGCCACTATCGAGAGCCCCGTCAGGGAGCTACTTGAAGAGCTCGGCGCGAATCCCGCCGCGCTGCAGGACGCGTTCGAGGGCGTGCGCGGCTCAGCTAGGGTGACGAGCCAAGATCCTGAAGGTAGCTACCAGGCGTTGGAGAAGTACGCCGTCGACCTCACGGACCGCGCTCGCGAAGGCAAGCTCGACCCCGTGATCGGCCGCGACAGCGAGATCCGCCGCGTGGTGCAGGTGCTGTCGCGTCGTACAAAGAACAACCCGGTGCTCATCGGAGAGCCTGGCGTCGGAAAGACCGCGGTCGTCGAGGGCCTGGCTCAGCGGATGGTGGCCGGCGACGTACCGGAGTCGCTACGCGGTCGTCGGCTGCTGTCCCTCGACTTGGCCGCCATGGTTGCCGGCGCCAAGTACCGCGGTGAGTTCGAGGAGCGCTTGAAGGCAGTGCTCAACGAGATCAAGGATTCCGGCGGCCAGATCGTCACGTTCATCGATGAGCTGCACACGGTCGTCGGAGCCGGCGCTGGCGGGAACTCCGCCATGGACGCCGGCAACATGCTCAAGCCGATGCTGGCCCGCGGTGAGCTCCGCCTCATCGGCGCTACGACGTTGGATGAATACCGCGAGCGAATCGAGAAGGACCCCGCTCTCGAGCGCCGATTTCAGCAGGTGTACGTCGGAGAGCCCAGCGTGGAGGACACCGTCGCGATTCTGCGGGGCCTCAAAGAGCGTTACGAGGCTCATCACAAGGTTTCCATCGCCGACGCCGCCTTGGTCGCTGCCGCCACGTTGTCCGAGCGTTACATCCCGGGACGCCAGCTTCCGGACAAGGCCATCGACCTCGTCGACGAGGCCTCGTCACGCTTGCGCATGGAGATCGACTCCAGCCCAGTCGAGATCGACGAGCTGCGGCGTGCGGTCGACCGGTTGCAGATGGAGGAGTTCCATCTGCAGTCAGAAGCAGATCCGGGGAGCCAGGAGCGGCTCTCCAAACTGCGGGCCGAGCTTGCCGACAAAGCGGAGCAGCTGCGCGCTCTAGAAGCCCGGTGGGAGCGGGAAAAGCAGGGGCTGAACCGGGTTGGTGAGCTCAAGGAGCGCATCGACGAGGTGCGCACCAGAGCTGACCGCGCGCAGCGCGAAGGCGACTATGAGACCGCGAGCCGGCTGCTGTACGGCGAGATCCCTGAGCTCGAGAAGGAGCTCGCGGAGGCGCAGGCGGCCGAAGCTGCCGACACGGCTGAGGACCTCATGATCCACGAGGAGGTCGGCGCCGACGACATTGCCGAGGTGGTGGCCGCATGGACGGGCATCCCTACCGGCCGGCTGCTTGAGGGCGAAACCGCCAAGTTGCTGCGCATGGAGGAGGAGTTGGGGCGGCGGCTGATCGGCCAGCGCGCCGCGGTGACCGTAGTGTCCGACGCCGTACGACGAGCCCGAGCTGGCATTTCCGACCCAGATCGGCCAACCGGCTCGTTCCTCTTCCTCGGCCCGACCGGTGTAGGCAAGACCGAGCTGGCCAAGGCGCTCGCGGACTTCTTGTTCGACGACGAGCGCGCGATCGTGCGCATCGACATGAGTGAGTACTCCGAGAAGCACTCCGTCGCCCGTTTAGTTGGGGCGCCTCCCGGCTATGTCGGTTACGAGGAGGGTGGCCAACTCACCGAGGCGGTGCGCCGGCGGCCTTACTCCGTTGTGCTGCTCGACGAGGTGGAGAAGGCGCATCCAGAGGTCTTCGACATTCTGCTTCAGGTCCTGGACGATGGGCGTCTCACCGACGGCCAGGGTCGGACGGTCGACTTCCGCAACACCATCTTGATCCTGACGAGCAACCTCGGCTCACAGTTCCTCGCGGACCCAACGCTGAGCGACGAGCAGAAGCGCGACGCCGTGATGGCTACGGTCCGAGCCGCGTTCAAGCCGGAGTTTCTGAACCGGCTCGACGAGGTCGTGCTGTTCGACCCACTGGGCATGGAGGAGCTCAGCCGCATCGTCGACCTGCAGGTCGACACGTTGACCAAGCGGCTCTCAGCGCGCCGGATCACGCTCGACGTCACTGATGACGCCCGGGAGTGGCTGGCACTGACCGGCTACGACCCGTCGTACGGTGCCCGGCCGCTGCGCCGGCTCATCCAAAGCGCCGTCGGTGACGCCCTGGCAAAGGCGATGCTCTCCGGAGACGTGCGAGACGGGCAGCGCGTGTTTGTCGATCTCGACCCGAGCAAGGAGCGGTTGACGGTGGCGCCTGCATGAGCTTGCAGTCGGCGAGAGGGACGGCACGCTCGCGCCGCCCCTGGGAGGTGACGGTCGGCGCCACGCAGGCCGTCATCGGCAGCGCTGTGATGGTGCTTGCCGCGCTGACGATCGCCGAGCAGCTCGACAGCTCTCAAATGCGCAGCACGCTCGCGCAAATCGTCGGGGACCCCCGCTTCGCCGCACTGAGCCTGACGCTGGATGAGGCGAGATCTCTCGTCAAGTACCTGCTCATGGGCATCGGGGTGCTGAGCGTCACGTCGCTGGTGCTCGGCGTGTTCGTGCTGCTGCGTCACCGGGCATCGCGCATTTCCTTGACGGCGCTGGGTGGCGCAGTCGCCGTACTGGCGCTGTTCGCCGGTACCGGTGGCTGGGTTGTCGCTGTGTACGTCGGCGTATCCGTTGGGCTGTTGTGGACTCGGCCGGCGCGTGCCTGGTTCGCCGCGTCGAGCGCCGGCCCGCCTCCCTCGGTGCCGCCGCCTCCGCAACCGACGTTGCGGCCGCCGCCTCCGCCCCCGCCCCCTGGGTGAGAACCCACGTCTGGTGCGATATGTGGCACCGCATGTCGGTTCTTGCGCGCAGGGAGTAACGACCGGGCCGCTCCCTGCCGGCCGGTCCAGGGACGAGCCCGATGGTGGCTCAGGAGCGACTGCCGAGGAAGTCAGCCAGCCGACGTACCGCCTCGTCAAAGTACGTCGTCCCGCTTGCAGAACGTCCACCGCACCAGCGAGCGGCCGGCTGTCTTGTCGTCGTAGAACACGTCGGGCGGAATGGCAACCACCCCGCACCGCCCCGGCAACTGGCAGCAGAAGTCCATGCCGTCGTCATACCCGAGCGGCTCAATGCCAACATCTGTGTGAAGATCGTGTACCGAGTCCGTCGATGCGGGCTGGCGCTCGGGCCCTCGTCGCGCTCACCTCTGGTCCACTCGCCCTCGGCGCTCTCGCACTCCCCGCCAACCTACGCTCGCGACTCCCTGTGCATGCGCCAGACAAGGGAAGGTTTGCCGGCGGCGGCGCGCAAACGGGCGGGGAATTGACCGACGAAAGACGCCGCTGCATTTCCGGGGAGCAAGTCAGCACAACGCAGGCGGCCTTCCGCCACCCGTTAGGGTCTCTCCCCGTGACGGCTCGCGACGAACTCCTCGATGCCATCAACACCAAGGCCGTCGTACATGGGCACGTAACGCTCTCGTCAGGGCGAGAGGCGAGTTACTACGTCGACCTCCGCCGGATCACGCTGGACGGCGAGGCGGCGCCGCTGGTGGGAGAGGTCATGCGGCAGTCCACGGCTCACCTGCGGTACGACGCCGTCGGCGGTCTCACGCTTGGTGCCGATCCGGTGGCGACAGCGATGCTGCACGCGGCCGCTCGCGCAGGTCAGTGCCTGAATGCCTTCGTCGTCCGAAAGGCGGGGAAAGAGCACGGCCTGCAGCGCCGAATCGAGGGACCGGACGTCGGAGGACGCCGCGTGCTGGCGGTGGAAGACACGTCGACCACCGGCAGCTCCGTCCTTACCGCTGTTGATGTGTTGAAACAAGGCGGCGCCCAGGTTGTGGGGGTCGCTGTGGTAGTCGATCGAGGCGCCCGCGACGCCGTAGAGGCAGCTGGCATGAGCTACACGGCCGTCTTTGAAGCATCCGACCTTCAGGTCGACTGACGCTCAGCCCAGTGGTGCCTCACGCAGCACGTCGGCGTGACTGTGCCTGGATCTCACTCCAGAGTCGCCTGCTCGCAGGCGCGAAGTTCGACTCCACAGTGTC
>JBBSHN010000024.1:0-25703 GCA_038252945.1 Propionibacteriales bacterium
GGATCCGGCGCCCCGTAGTGAGCGGGGTTGAGCTTGGCCCAGCCTGCGAACGGCAGCTTGGCGTAGACGGAGTTGTGGACAGCGATGAGCGGTGCGGTGATGTCCACGCCGGTCTGCACCTTGATCGTTCCGGTGAACGCGGGTGCGTGCGTACCGGTGCCCGAAGCGCTCAGCAGGCCTCTCAGCCCCGATGGCAACCGTTGCGTGGTGAGGGTGAAGCCGACGTAGCGCGACGCATCGAAGTGGCGTTTTGCCGCCGCGAGTCGTTGCTGTGGTGGCTGATTGGAGCCGGTGCCGGTTGAGCCGGAACAGCCCGTCAGCACCACCATCGTGGTCACTACCGCGAGGACAACTCGCCGAAAGCGCCGCCCGTCGCTGCCACCACCGGCACCGGCGCCAGAAACCGCAAGAATCGGCCTCACCCTCGCACGCCGGAGCCAAAAGCTGCAATTGGCTGCGGAGCGGGCACGCCAGAACCGTCACGACGTCCAGGCTCAACGGGAACGTCGACCGGCGCTCCGCTGGCAGCAGCAGCCCGGACCAGCGCGGGACCGGCGTACGCGCTAAGCAGGACGTCTTCGTCGCGTAGGAAGCGGTGGCAGCGCACTCCTCCAGTGCCGCGACCCTTCGCCGGGTACTCCGCCAGCGGAGTCACCTTGATGCTGCCCGCCTCGGTACCGGGCAGCGCGGTGCTCGAACCCGCAACCGTGACGACGAGGTTGTTGTCCGTCAGTCGGACGGCGCCGAAAGAGATGACTTTCTCCTCCGAACTCAGCCGGATGCCGGCGACTCCGCCGCCTCCACGGCCTTGAGCGCGCACGGCGTCCAGAGGAAAGTGAAGGAGCTGGGCGCCGCTGGTCACGAAGACCAGCTCGTCGTCGTGTGGCCGGAGCTCGGCTGCGCCGATGACCTGGTCACCGGCGTCCAACCGGATGACCGGCCACGAGTCCTTGTTGGAAAGCACCTCCGGTTGCGCCCGCTTCACGACTCCTCTGACGGTGCCGATCACAAGACCGGGGGACTCAGCCGCTAACGACGTGATGCCGACAACGCGCTCGCCGGCATCGAGCGCCACGAACTCCGTCACTGGCGCACCACCTTGCAGATGTGGCGCGACTGCCGTCGTCGGCAGCGTCGGCAAGTCCAGCGCCCCCAGCTTGACCAGGCGACCAGCCGACGTGAGAACTCCTACGTCGCCGCGTGCTGTTGCTGCAGCGACTCCGACGATGACATCATGTCGCGCTCGCGCTCCACCGGTCGCTGGCGGCGAATCGTCGGCGGTCCGTGCAAGCAGGCCGGCCGAGGAGAGCAGCACCCAGCAGGGATCGTCGGCCACCTCCAGTGGTGTGCCATTCACCGAGGGCTGTCCGGCGGCCTCCAACAAGACGGTGCGCCGTGGCGTGCCGTGCTGCTTAGCGACGTCGGCAAGCTCGTCAGCCACCAGCCGGCGAAGCTCGGCGTCATCGTCGAGCACCGCGGTGAGCTCTGCGATCGTGCGCTCCAGCTGCGCGCGCTCGTCCTCCAGCTCCAGCCGTGAGTACTTCGTGAGCCGGCGCAGCGGCATGTCGAGGATGTAGGTCGCCTGAGTTTCGGTGAGGTCGAAGACCGTCATCAGCCGCTGCCGTGCCTCCTCGGCGTTGTCGCTGGATCGGATCAGCTGGATGACCTCGTCGATGTCCAGAATCGCGACGAGCAGACCCTCGACGAGATGCAGCCGGTCGCTGGCTCGGCGGCGGCGGAACGCCGAGCGGCGACGTACGACGTCGAGACGGTGGTCGAGGTACACGTCCAAGAACTCCTTGAGTCCCAGCGTGCGCGGCTGGCCGTCGACAAGTGCCACGGCATTGATCCCGAAGACCTCTTCAAGAGGCGTGAGCCGATACAGCTGCTCGAGCAGCGCCTCGGGATGGAAGCCGTTCTTGACCTCGATGACCAGCTGCAGCCCCTTGTTGCGGTCGGTGAGGTCCTTGACGTCGGCGATGCCTTGGAGCTTCTTGCTCTGCACCAGGCTCTTGATCCGCTCGATGACGCGTTCGGGTCCCACGTTGTAGGGCAGCTCGGTGACCACAATTCCCTTGCGCCGGGCGGTGACCGACTCGATCCGGGCGCTCGCCCGCATGCGGAACGACCCGCGTCCGGTGGCGTACGCCTCCCGGATGCCCTCGAGGCCGATGATCTTGCCGCCCGTCGGCAGATCGGGCCCCGGTACGAAGCGCATCAGATCGTCACGAGTCGCATCGGGCGAGGCGATGAGGTGACGCAGGGCCCGAACGACTTCGACCAGGTTATGAGGAGCGCAGTTGGTTGCCATTCCGACCGCGATGCCGCTGGCCCCGTTGACGAGCAGATTGGGAAACGCGGCCGGCAGCACGACCGGCTCGAGCTCGCGGCTGTCGTAGTTGGGCTTGAAGTCGACAGTGTCCTCATCGAGTCCCGCGGTCATCCGCAAGGCGGCCGCTGCCATGCGGCATTCGGAGTAGCGCATGGCGGCCGGCGGGTCGTCGGTAGAGCCGAAGTTGCCGTGGCCGTCGATCAGAGGGAGTCGTAACGACCATGGCTGCACCATCCGCACCAAGGCGTCGTAGATCGCTCCGTCGCCGTGCGGATGCAGCCGACCCATGACTTCACCGACGACACGGGCGCTCTTGACGTGGCCGCGGTCTGGGCGCACACCCATGTCGTGCATCGTGTAGAGAATGCGGCGCTGCACCGGCTTCAGGCCGTCGCGGGCATCGGGAAGCGCGCGGGAGTAGATGACCGAGTAGGCGTACTCGAGATAACTCGTGCGCATCTCCGCGCGCACGTCGACATCGACGATGTGCTCTTCGAAGTCCTCGTCGGGGGTCAGGGTTCGGCGGGCCATGATGCCCATTCTGTGAGGTAGCACCGACGAAGCCACGTACCGACCCGCTCCCCAGGTGTTACAGGCGAGTTCGACGGGCACCTAGGTCGGGGCAGGACGTGCGAGGATGCAGCCATGCGCCAGCCTGGGGTGACCGATCAGACGCATGAGCTCAGGGACGCAATCGACCGCTGCGGCTACTATCCGGCCGTTGTAGTCGACGCGGTGGGGTCCGCCCTTGCCGATGAACCGGTGATGAGCTTCGTCTTGCATCACGAGCCCACCTTCGATCGCGACGAGGTGCGCCGGCACGTCACAGTGCTGGCGTTGACGCCGTCGCGGATGGTCGTCGCGCACACCGACGACCATCCACCCGATGACTTGTTGCCCGAGCCCTACGCCTCGACCTCAACCGAGGCCGTTCCGTTGTCCCGCATCGGCAGCGTCGCGGTCACCCGGATGGTCGCCAACCCGGCGACGCCCGCGCGTTCGACGACAACCGCTGGAGTGACCGAGGCACTGCTCACGGTTGGCTGGGGCGCGGTGCGACGGGTCGACCTCGAGCCGGCGGGGTGCCCCGACCCTGACTGCGAGGCCGATCACGGCTACAGCGGGATGCTCTCCGCCGAGGACTTCGCGCTACGCATCAGCGCGAGCGCCGACGGTCCTGAGGCGGTGGCCAACTTGCTTGACTTCGCGGGCGCGCTGAGTGCGGCGACTGTGGGCTCTTGACCTCGCCCGTGCAGGCGGTCCTGCCGCGCTACTTCGGACGGTCGCTGGGGGAGGTGCTTCCGTCCGCAGTCGCGGCGTTGGGCGGGGACGGCTTCGCCAACGTCCTCGAGCTCCCGCCGAGCCGGGCGTACGTCGTGGTGCTCGTGGACGGCCTCGGCTGGAAGTTGCTACGACGGCACGCGGCGTTGGCGCCGTACCTCACCTCACTCGTCGGCGGCGCTGAGCCTCTCACCTGCGGCGTGCCGTCGACGACGGCGACCAGTCTCACCTCGCTGGGCACCGGTCTGCCGCCGGGAGCCCATGGCGTCGTCGGCTACACATCACGCATTCCTGGCACCTCTCGGCTGCTCGACGCGCTGCGGTGGGACAAGTCCGTCGACCCGAGGCAGTGGCAAAGCCACCCCACCGTCTTCGGGCGAGCGGCCGGTTCCGGTGTCCGGGCGACTGCGGTCCTGCGACGGGCCTTTTTGGGCAGCGGGCTGACCGAAGCCGGACAGCGCGGTGCGGAGTTCGTCACAGCCGACACGCCAGGCGAGCGCATCGCCGCGGTGGTGGCCAGTAGCAGCGCCGACCGTTCACTCACCTACGCCTATGCCGGTGATCTGGACTCCACCGGCCACCGCAGCGGGTGCGAGTCAGACGCCTGGTGCCACCAGCTAGGAATGACTGACTGCTTCCTCTCCGCGTTGCGGTCAGCGCTTCCGGCCGAGGTCACTTTGGTCATCACGGCCGACCACGGCATGGTCGATGTACCGCTCGAGGATCGTCTCGAGGTGGATGACGTGCCTCACCTTCTGACTGGCGTGACGTTGATGGGAGGCGAGGCGAGGCTGCGGCACATGTACTGCCGAGCTGGCGCCGCTGAGGAGGTGGCGGCGCGGTGGCGAGAGCGTTGCGGCGACCTAGCCTGGGTCGCCACCCTGGACGAGGCGATCGACGAGGGCTGGTTTGGCTCGGTCGACGAGGCGGTGCGCCCACGCCTCGGGGATGTCGTCGTCGCGAGCAGGGGCAGTTCCGCCGTAGTGTCGCGGAGCCGTTTTCCGGCTGAGGCGACGATGATCGGCCTGCACGGGTCGCTGACTCCCGAGGAGATGCTGGTCCCCCTGCTTCTCGACGCCGGAGGGTAGCCGCGCAGCTTGCGTCAGGTCGCTGCGTCGTCGGCGCCGCCGCCACCCAGCATGATCTCGTCCCAGCTGGGCACGCTGGCTCGCTTGGCCGCTCGGCGGCGCCGCTCCGCCGGCGGTACAGGAGACTCTTCCACCGTTCCGCCTGACGAGCCTGCTGGTGACGCCGCACTGGGCGGTTCGGTGCCACTGGCGCCGGCCTGCTCAGCGTCTGGTTCCTCGACGGACGCCACATCGGGTCCCACATCGGGGCGGGGATAGCCGTCGGGATCAACCGTCACCTGAGGGCTGGCGTCGTCGGAGACCTCCGGCGCAGGGGAGAGGGGCGGAGTCGGCGGTGCGTTGACCTCGTCTGGCCCGGCGATGGCCCGCACCACCGCCGTGAGGTCGTCGTCAACTGGAGAGTCAGCAAGGTCGCCGCCGTCGGGCACCGCTGCAAGGCGGCGCTCACCGCCGCGGCCGGTGGGTCGCAGGTCGGTGAGGTTGCGACTGACCGCAGCCTCACCGATGAGCTCTCGCGCTTCGTCGTCGAGAGCCACGTTGTAGCGCCCAGCGGCGTCGTAGGCGAACATGGCGACGCGGACACTGTCGTCGAGTCGGTACGACGCCTGGACCCCCCACCTTCCGTCGTCGCGCCGCCACGCATCCCACGACACCCAATCGGGGTCGACGTTGCGCATGCGAAGCTGTTCGGCGACAACGTCGAAGAGTCGCCGAGCTGGACCGTCGGCGCTTCGGCGGCGCACATGACTCCTGCGAGCCAGTTCGGCCATGTGCTGGCGTTCGGCAAGCACCGGAAGGCAGTACGCCAGCACTTTCTCCACGGGCACCGAAGCGGCGTCGGCGACTTCTTCGGCCGTGGCGCCTGAACGGATTCGAGCCTGAATGTCACGCGGGCGCATCGGGCTATCCATGTCGCTCTCCAACTGGCCGATCCTGGCAGGGTCACCACGGAGCACTGTCCGCAGTTTGTCGTTCGCCGCAGCGGTGTACTCCTCACCCGTGTCGTCGGCGAACAGCAGCTGCTGACCGTCTGTCGTCAACCCCACGAGGGTTAGTTCGCGCATCCGCGTCCTTCCGACAGCTTCGGCGAAGTCCGCCTAGTGTGTCGCGCTGCCACGCCCCAGCGCCAGATTTCGCTGCTGTTGTTCCGCTATTCAACACTGCTCTCGTTGCAGGCGCGAAGCCGGCGAGAAGTCGAGTGGCAAGATTCCCGCGTGACAGCGGAAATGCACCCGATCTCCTCCCATGCCGAGGCTACGCCGTACGAGGCGCTGCTGCTTGTCTCATTCGGAGGGCCCGAGAGGCCAGACCACGTGATGCCGTTTCTGCGTAACGTGACGGCGGGCCGCAACATCCCCGAGTCGCGTCTTGCCGAAGTGGCCGAGCACTACCTGGCGTTCGGTGGACGCAGCCCGATCAACGACCAGTGCCGAGCGCTCCTGGAAGCGGTCCGAGACGATCTGGCGCAGCGGGGTGTCCGCATTCCGGTGTACTGGGGAAACCGCAACTGGCCGCCGTACCTCTCGGAAACGATGGAGGAGATGCGGGCAGCCGGTGTGCGCCGCGCCGCGGCGTTCGTAACGAGCGCTTATTCGTCCTACTCCGGATGCCGGCAGTACCGAGAGAATCTGTACGACGCGGCGCAGCAGCACCCCGGCATCCGTATCGACAAGCTGCGCCACTACTACAACCACCCAGGGTTCGTGACTTCCTTCATCGACGCGACAGTGCGGGCGCTGGAGCGTTTGCCCGAAGCCCTGCGCGGCAGCGCCCCGTTGCTGTTCGTGACGCACTCCATACCGCTGACCATGGCGCAGTCCTCCGGGCCGGACGGCGACGCCTACGTCGGCCAACACCGCGACGTGGCGGCCTTGGTCAGCTCTGCTGTCTCGCGTCGTACCGGCACGGAACATCCCTGGGAACTGGTGTACTGCAGCCGCTCCGGCCCGCCCCACGTCCCGTGGCTCGAGCCTGACGTCAACGATGCGCTGGCCGCCCTCGCCAGATCCGGCGACAAGTCAGCCGTGGCGATCCCTATCGGCTTTGTGTCTGACCACATGGAAGTGGTGTACGACCTCGACACCGAGGCGGCTGCCACTGCCAGCGATCTAGGTCTGGCGTTCTCCCGGGCGGGGACTCCCGGCGTCCATCCGGACTTCGTCGCGCTGGTGGCTGATCTGCTCTTGGAGCGGGCGACGGTCGAGCGCGGTGAGTCGGTGAGCCGTCAGACCGAGGAGTCGCAGCCGGCCAGCTGGGACATCTGTGAGGCGTCGTGTTGCCCAAATCCGCGCGGACCCCTCCCCGCGCTCTGCGAGCGGTCGTCATGACGAAGGTCAGCAGCGACACGCCGTGAAATGGCGTAGCAATCGCCGCTGAAATCAGGCACAATCTCGCCGCCAATCGGGCACAAAAGGGGGTCCTCGTGCGTTGCAGTCGGTGCTGCGCGAACCTGGCGCACCTCATCAAAGACAAAAAAGAAGTGGAACCTCATGGCAACTGACTACGACGCTCCCCGCAAGACCGAGGAGGAGCTCAACGAGGACTCCCTGGAAGAGCTCAAGGCACGTCGGCTGGACAAGAACTCGGGCAAGGTCGACGAGGACGAGGTCGAAGCTGCAGAAACGTTCGAACTACCCGGCGCCGACTTGTCGCACGAGGAGCTCTCGGTGCAAGTCCTGCCGCGACAGGAGGATGAGTTCACCTGCTCCAGCTGCTTCCTCGTCCATCATCGAAGCCAGCTGGCGAGCGAAAAGAACGGACGGCTGATCTGCCAGGACTGCGCCTAAGAGCACCGGTCCAGGGCGGCTTGGTCCGACCTCAGGAAGCGATGCTCTGCACGTCGGCTTCAGTGGCCCGCTCGGCCATCCCCGGCGGCAGCTCACCAGTAGACCGAAGCCAGTAGCGGGCGGCGCGCCGCGTGGCGTAGGTTTTCGCAACCCCGATGGCCATGCCGCTGATCGCTGCCCAAATCATGGCCTCGCTTTGACCGATGTCGGGGCTCTCCGGTGTGCTGGGAGGTCTGCGACCAGTCGCCGTTGCCCAGATGATGTCGAGCACTCGGGCGGCTGCGACCCCCGCGACGAGCGCTGAGCTGGTGCCGACCAGCCGCCAGGTCGTCTTGCCCTTGTTGACGCCTTTGGCGCTCTTCGGACGCTTTGCCACGGGCCTAGTCTTGCATGCTGCTCGCGTTCAGACAGGCGGCAAGCTCGCCCGGCCGGCGGGTGGACAAGAGCCAGTAGGGCGCTGGGTCGCGCTCGTCGTCCACTGTCACTTGCACCGAGCACCGCAGATAGGGGCGGATGACGAGATAGGCGCGTGCGTCTGCGCCTCGACCCAACAGCCGCTTCGTCTCGTCGGCACTGCAGTTTCGAGCCCGGCCGACGTACCGCCACGGGAGTCTGGCCCGGCCGGCTCGCAGTCCCGTCGCGTTGACCTCCACCCGAACGCCGCCGTACGACCACAGCCACGCCACAACGAGTCCCGCTGTGACGAGCGCGCCCGTCCAGGCGATCGGCGCTGTTGTCGCCACCCGGATGGCCCACCAGCATGTGGCGCAGAACGCGGCACCTCCCAGCCACCACGACACCGGAGGCCACAGAGTCTCCCGGTAGGAGGCAGCGTGAGGCGTGCTAGGGGCAGTCACGGGCCAAGCCTGCCAGTCAATCTCGGTTGGGTAGCCTGAGCAATCGATCGGAAAGTCGACGACGCCGAATACCTGAGGGGAACAGCCGTGGTCGAGGTGCTCGTGGAGCGCGTTGACTCAGGCGTGCCGGTGCCGACGTACGCGCATCCGGGTGACGCCGGCGTCGACTTGTCGAGCACTCTCGATGTCACGCTCGCGCCGGGAGAGCGGGCATTGGTCCCGACGGGTCTTCGTGTCGCTTTGCCTCGCGGTTACGTCGCGCTGGTTCATCCGCGATCGGGGCTGGCGTTTCGCTGCGGAATCTCCATCGTGAACTCTCCGGGAACGGTGGACGCCGGGTATCGCGGAGAGGTGAAGGTGTTGATGATCAACCTTGACCCGATCGACGACGTATCCATCCGCCGGGGCGACCGCATCGCTCAGCTAGTCCTGCAGCGATTCGAGACGGCCCGGTTCGTTGAGGTGGACCGGCTGCCGGGGTCCCAGCGCGGAAGCGGCGGATACGGGTCGACGGGCGGTTTCGCGCCTGCCTCACCTGGTAAGACGGATCGAGACGGCCGATGATCTTTCGCCGCCACCGCCCTGATGAGGGCGACGTTGCACCGCTGGAGGAGCAGACGCTCGAAGGGGAAGACCAGCCCTCGGGGCCGTGGGACCGCTCGGAAACCTCGGCTGACGAGGGCGACGACACCTACCTCGACATCGGCGGTCTCGTAGTCCGCGGCGGCCCGGACGTCGAGGTTCAGCTCCAGGTCGACGAGGCGAGCAGTGCTCTGACCGCTGTGGTGTTGGCGACGGAGGACTCTGGCCTCGAGCTGCGAGCGTTCGCTGCTCCACGCAACAGCGGCATCTGGGACGACGTACGGCGGGAGATCGCGGCCGAGGCCGCGCGCTACGGAGGGACCGCGACCGAGCGGAACGGAGAGTTCGGCACCGAGCTCGAAGTCCTCGTGCCAGTGCAGACACCTGATGGTCAGTCCGCCACTCAGCCGAGCCGCGTTGTCGGCGTCGAGGGCCCACGGTGGCTGCTCCGTGGCAGCTTCTTCGGTGTGAGCGCGGTCAGTCCTGATCCGAACGGCACTTTGGAGGAGGCGTTTCGTGCGGTGATCGTGGTGCGAGGTGACGCCGCGATGATGCCGCGAGAGCAGTTGCCGCTCAGCATGCCCCCGCAACTCGTGGTGCCAGCCGAACCACCTGTCGATCGGTAGGCTGATTCGTGTGACGACCGAACTCGCTGCTGGCTTCAAGCGAGCCGTGAAGCGGTTCACTGCCTCTCCGACCCAACGCGAGTGCGACGAGCTGGAGGAGGAGCGGGAGAACGAGGGCTGCTGCAGGATCGCCTCCACAGGTGACCGGGAGTTCGTCACCGTCTTCGGGCATGTCAAGAACGTATGCCTGGCACCCCGCGCCGGGACCCGAACTCTTGAAGCGGCGGTCTTCGACGGCTCCGGCATGTTGACGTTGGTGTGGCTAGGTCGGCGCCGGATACCGGGTATCGAGCCTGGCGTCGACCTCGTCGCGACTGGTCGTGTCTCCGTTCACGACGGCATGCGGGTCATGTACAACCCTCGCTACGAGTTGCGGTCCTGACGCGGTGAGCTCCGCGGCGGCGAACCGGACAAACGATGAAGCCAGCGACGCTCATAGTGCAGCGCCTGATCAAACCGCGACCGTGGAAGCCCTGGTCCGGTCCCAGCTGTCGCGGGCACTCGGTGGCAAGCGCGGCATGGTCGAGGGGGCGGTGCCGACTCTTGGGTTCACAGTCAGCTGGATAGCCACTCACGACCTGCAGCTCGCGCTCATCGTCTCCGGCGGACTGGCTCTTACCCTGCTGGTGATCCGCCTGGTTCAACGCTCGACTGTTCAGTTCGTTCTCAACGCTGCGTTCGGCGTCGTCATCGCGGCAGTATTCGCCCTTCGCTCCGGACGCGCTCAGGACGCGTTTCTTCCAGGGCTGCTGTACAACGCGACCTACGCCGTCGTGCTCAGCGTCTCAGCCATCGTGCGCTGGCCTCTGCTGGGCTTTCTCATCGGCGGGGTCACCGGCGACCTGACCGAATGGCATCGAGATCGGCGCATGCGCTCGCTGTGCACGTGGCTGACCTGGCTGTTGGCAGCGCCATGCTTTCTGCGCGTGCTCGTGCAGTACC
This sequence comes from Propionibacteriales bacterium, assembly GCA_038252945.1. GTDB lineage: Bacteria > Actinomycetota > Actinomycetes > Propionibacteriales > Nocardioidaceae > JAUJOE01. Next base: position 10,495 of record JBBSHN010000024.1, read on the forward strand.
CACTGTGGTCGGCCGGCCAGACCGGGTGGCTTGGCATCGCCAAACTGGCGATGGGCTGGCCACTGCAGCTGATCGCTCTCGCCGCCATGGTGTGGGTGCTCAACCGTGACCAGACACCGGTGTCTCAGCGACAGCAGCCCGCCGCAGGCTGAAGTCAGGTCCGGTGGCCTGGAGCCAGCAGCTGTTCGAGGTCTGGTTCGGCGGTGGTCGTCGACAGGAACAGCAGCTCGTCGTGCGCTTCGAGCGTCGCGTCGGGATCGGGAGGGTGCACATGGCCCTCGCGCAGCATCGCCAGCAACGCAGTGTCGGCGGGCCACGGCACTTCGCGCACCGGGGAGCCGACGTACGGCGAGTCGTCAGGCAACGTCAGCTCCACCATGTTGGCGTCGCCTTGTTCGAATGTGAAGAGACGTACGACGTCGCCGACGGTGACCGCCTCCTCCACCAATGCCGACATGATCCGCGGCGTCGACACCAAAACGTCGACTCCCCACGCTTGGGTGAACAGCCACTCGTTGGAAGGGTGGTTGACCCGTCCCACCGTGCGTGGCACCGCGAACTCGGTCTTCGCGAGGAGGGCGATCACCAGATTGGCCTTGTCGTCACCTGTTGCCGCTATCACGACGTCGCAGCTCTGCAGATTGGCTTCGTTGAGCGTTGACAGCTCGCATGCATCGGCGAGCAGCCACTCTGCCTTGGGCACCCGATCTGGTTGCACCGCGGTGGCGCTCTTGTCGATGAGCAGCACGTCATGCCCGTTTTCGAGCAGCTCGCGCGCGACCGAACGCCCGACTGCACCCGCGCCTGCGATTGCTACACGCATTAGCTGTCCTCAGGGCCCGCGTCCAAGCGAGCGGTCACGAAGCGCGCCTCTGCCTCAGCGATCACGACGTGTAGCACATCGCCGTCCTGCATCAGGAGGTCGGGGGTCGCCATTGTGCCCTCTCCGAAACGGGTCAGAAAGGCAATTCTGGCCCCTGTGCCTTCCAGCTCGCGGACGGAGTGGCCGATCCACGCCGGAGGCGCCGGCAACGGACTGACGCGGATGGCCCCAGAGGGGTCCCGAAACTCCGGCTCTGCACCTTCCGGCAGCAGCCTTCGCAGTATTTGATCGGCGGTCCAGCGGACGGTGGCGACGGTGGGGATGCCGAGCCGTTGGTAGACCTCGGCTCTCCCGGGGTCGTAGATGCGGGCAACGACGTTCTCGATCCCGAACATCTCCCGTGCCACTCGGGCCGAGATGATGTTCGAGTTGTCTCCGCTGCTGACCGCGGCAAAGCCTCCGGCGCTCTCTATCCCGGCCGCCATGAGGACCGCCTGGTCGAATCCGTACCCAGTGATCTTGTCGCCTGCAAAGCCGGGTCCAAGCCGTCGGAACGCCTCGGAATTGACATCGATCACGGCGATGCTGTGCCGCCGGTCCCCAAGAATGCGCGCGAGCGTCGATCCGACCCGGCCGCATCCCATGATGACGACGTGCATCGGGGCTCCCCTGCAATCAAACAACGGCCGGGCCGAAACAGCGCACCCGTCTGAGGGCACCGGAGGCCGACGCTACACCGACGGGTCCCGCGTGTGGGCAATCAGGGCGGTACTGCGTCGCACGGCGGAGCTCTGCTTGCAGTGGTCTAGCCTGTGCCGGTGGGCATCGGCGACTTCGTCAAGCGCCTGCTCGTAGGTCGCAAGCTCCGCAGCGCTCAACTTGGTGAAACGCTGCTTCCGAAGCGGATCGCACTGCCGGTGTTCGCTAGCGACGCGTTGTCCAGCGTCGCTTACGCGCCAGACGAGATCTTGCTGACGCTGTCGATTGCTGGCACTGCAGCGTATGCGTGGTCGTGGAAGATCGCCGTCGTCGTCGGCATTGTCATGTTGACAGTCATCACGTCGTACCGGCAGAACGTTCACGCTTATCCCAGCGGCGGAGGCGACTACGAAGTCGCGACCGTCAATCTGGGCCGGACCGCGGGACTCGTGGTGGCGAGCGCGTTGCTTGTCGACTACACGCTGACCGTCGCGGTTTCGATCTCCTCAGGGGTCCAGAACGCCGCCTCGGCCATCGGGTTGCTATCGGGCCACGAGGCTCTGATGGCCGTTGCGCTGGTTCTCCTGCTCATGGCCATCAACCTGCGTGGGGTCAAGGAATCCGGCACGGCGTTCGCCATTCCGACGTACTGCTTCATGGTGAGCATCGTCGGCATGAGCGTCTACGGCTTGTTCAGAGCCAGTACGGGAGACCTGCCGCAGGCCTCCAGCGCCCACTTCGGAATTTCCGCCGCAGGAGGTGCAAGTTCAGCTCTCACCGGAGCGGGCATGGTGTGGCTGCTGGCGAAGGCGTTCTCCTCAGGTTGTGCGGCACTGACCGGCGTCGAGGCCATCAGCAACGGCGTTCCCGCGTTCCGTAAGCCGAAGAGCAAGAACGCTGCGACAACACTGTTGATGCTCGGTCTGGTTGCGGTCACCATGCTCATCGGAGTCGTCACGCTGTCTCGGCTGACCGATTTGAAGATCGCCGACCCCGCCGTGGGCTCCTACCTGGTTCACTCTGGCACCGGCCAGCGCGTCGGTCCCGGCTACGACCAGAACACAGTCATCGGACAGCTCGCCAAGGCAGTGTTCAACACGTTTCCCCCGGCTTTCTACTTCACCATCGCTTCGACCGGCGTGATCTTGGTGTTGGCCGCGAACACGGCGTTCAACGGCTTTCCGGTGCTCGCCTCGATTCTCGCGCGGGACGGCTTCATGCCTCGGCAGCTGCGGTCACGCGGGGACCGGCTCGCGTTCAGCAACGGCATCATTGTGCTCGCCCTGTTCGCCATCGTTTTGATCGTCGCGTTCAACGCTCAGGTCACCCGCCTGATCCAGCTGTACATCATTGGCGTGTTCGTGTCCTTCACGCTGAGCCAGACCGGCATGATCCGGCACTGGACTCGCCTGCTCAAAGGTGACGTCGACCCGGCCGAACGCCGCCGCATGCTGCGTTCGCGGGTGATCAACACCTTCGGGCTCTGCATGACCGCCGTCGTGCTCTGCATCGTGCTCGCTACCAAGTTCTTGGCCGGCGCCTATATCGCCATCATCGCGATGGCGGTTCTGTTCTTCACAATGCGAGCGATCCACCGTCACTATGACTCGGTCGCGGACGAACTCGAGGCGGCCGACGGCGACGCATCCCTCCCGTCCCGCATTCACGCCCTGGTGTTGGTCTCCAAGGTGCACAAGCCAACCCTGCGAGCGGTCGCCTACGCCCGCGCCGCCCGACCGAACACTCTCGAGGCTGTCACGGTCGAGGTCGACTCCGACGCCACGGAGGCGCTGGAAGCAGAGTGGGAGGCCGCACGCATCCCCGTCCGCTTGCGGGTCCTGGAGTCGCCGTACCGGGAGATCACTCGTCCGGTCATTGACTACGTGCGCGACCTGCGTCGCATGAGCCCCCGCGACATCGTGATGGTCTATGTGCCTGAGTACGTCGTCGGCCGATGGTGGGAGCAGGTGCTTCACAATCAGAGCGCGTTTCGACTGAAGACGCGGCTGCGGCTCATGCCGGGGGTCATGGTGGCGTCAGTGCCCTATCAGCTGCATTCCTCTGAGCAGGCCGAGCAGCGGGCGGAGCGGGAGATGGCCGTTACTGGAGGAATTCGGCACGGCTCTGGATAGCCTTTGCCGACATGGCGTCGCGGGTGTACCTGCACATCGGCACCATGAAGTCGGCCACGACCTACCTGCAGCACTGGGGAGACGTCAACCGGCACGCGCTGGCTGAAGCGGGCGTGCTGTGGCCAGAGCTTGGTTTGCCGTTCGCTGCAACCAGCGACCTCCTGGCCAGAGCCGATGCCCGACGGCCCAGCCAGGGAGCGTGGCGGCGGCTGACCAGCGAGCTCGAGCGGCACGACGGTGCGGCTGTCCTCTCCAACGAGCTTCTCGCGGCTATGGGGCAGGTGAGAGCGGCGCGGGTCATTCGTGCACTTCGGCCGGCGGAGATCTCGATCGTTCTCACCGTTCGAGACCTGGCGCGAGTTCTCCCGTCGCAGTGGCAGACACGTCTGAAGAACGGAAGCACGGTGGCGTGGACGGAGTTCGCCGAGGCGGTATGCGGCGACGTCGGGCCGACCCCAGGCCGAGATGACCGAGAAGGGGCAGACAACGAAGACGCTCATCTGTGGTTCTGGCGCCGCCAGGACTGGCCCGCCATCGTTCGCCGCTGGCGCGACGCCGCGGAGACGGGCATCGTCACCCTCGTCACGGTGCCGCCGGCCGGTAGTCCAACCGCATTCACGGGGCAACGGTTCGCCGCAGCTCTCGGAGTGAACGCCCGTGGATATGTAGAACCCGAGTACCGCAACTCCTCGCTCGGTGCGCACTCGGCGGAACTGGTCCGGCGGGTCAACCAGGCAGCATCAGGGTGGGACCGGGAGTACCAGCGCATGGGTGTTCGCAACGGCCTGGCTCGTACGGTGCTCGCTGAGCGGGCTCGCGACGAGCCGGGCTGCGCGCTTTCGCCTCACCTCTTCGAGCGGCTACGTGGGAGAACCTCCGCGATGATCGCCGACCTTGAGGGACTCGACGTTCAGATCATCGGTGACCTGCAGGATCTCGTGCCAACCCCCGAGACCATGGACGGGGTCGATCCCGGACAATCTAGCGATTCGGAGTTACTGACTGCGGCTGTGACGGGACTGGTCGGCTTCGCTCGAGTTCATACTGAGGTACGTACAGAGTACGACCGGTTGGCGGACGCGCACGAACGCCTGGTGACTTCGCCTAAAGGCGCAGCCGAACAGCATTAGTCTGTGCCGACATGGCCTCGCGAATATGTCTGCACGTCGGCACCATGAAGTCCGCGACGACATACCTGCAGGAACTCGCGGACGTCAACGCCGCACAGCTCGCCGAACAGGGGTTTCTCTGGCCAGAAAGTGACCTGGTCTTCCCCGCGGTGGTGGAGCTGCTCGGACGCGATGAAGAACGCCCTGCGCGCGCCGGCTCGTGGGAGCGGCTTGTCCAGCTGATCGCCCAGCACTCAGGTGCTGCTGTGGTCTCCAACGAGTTGCTCGCTCCGGTCGGACACGGTGTCGCCCGGAGGATCGTCGAGGCGTTCGCGCCAGCTCCCGTCGAGATCGTTGTCACTGTTCGTGATCTCGGCCGGGTGATTCCCTCCCATTGGCAGACGACCCTGAAAAACGGCAACCAGCTTGGGTGGAAGGAGTTTGCGACTGCGGTGTGCGCCGAGCCGGCGGAGCGGCGAAGCGTCGCACGCAGCCTTGACGTCGGCAGCTGGTTCTGGCGGCGCCACGACGTGCCGGCAATTTTGGATCGGTGGGCACGGCAGGTGCCCAGGGAGCGACAGCGGGTGGTGACAGTTCCAGCGATTGGGGGAGAGCCCACCGCCGTTTGTGACCGGTTCGCCTCGGTCGCCGGGATCTCAGCGCAAGGTTTCGTTCAGCCAGCTCACGACAACTCCTCCGTCGGTGCTTGGTCCGCTGAGTTGCTTCGCCGGCTCAACGAGGTGGCGCCAGAGTTTGAGCGCCACCACTTCCGTTGGGGTGTCAAGCAGGCGCTCGTACAACGTGGCCTTGCGCACCGAGCGGCCGGTGAGCCGAGGTTTGGCTTGTCTGCCGAGCAGTTCGCCTGGGTGAAGCATCGCGCCGACCGCATGATCGAGGAGCTGCGGCGTTCAGGTGCCCGGGTCGTCGGCGACCTCGAGGACCTCCGGCCCACGCTTCCGCCAGAATCCGTGGTGGATCCAGCTTCGGCAAGCGACGCTGAGCTATTGAGCGCGGCTTTCGCGGGTCTGGCGGGGCTCGTTGACGCCGTCGCGGAGTTGCAGGTGGAGAAGGAGCGCCTGACGGTCGAAAAGGCACGTCGTCCCTCGCGCACCTAGGCCGTGCTTCCCGCTAGCGTTGGCGTGTGGCGCGACGCGTCTTCTTGCATATCGGCGCAATGAAGTCCGCCACGACCTACATCCAGTCGCTGTGCCACGCCAACGCCGAACGGCTGGGGTCGCAGGGGATCTGGTGTCCTCCGCCCGGGTTGAACTTCGCCGGGATCAACGTGCTGTTGGGCAGCGCCTACATACGCCCCTGGAATGCTGGCGCCTGGGATCAGCTCGCCGCCTCAATTCAGGCTCACGACACCGATGTCTTCCTGTCCAACGAGATCCTTTCGCTACGGTCGCGACGCAAGGCGAGTGAGCTGGTTGACGCCTTCGCCCCGGCCGAGGTGCACGTGTTGCTCACGGCACGGGACCTGGCACGCGTCATTCCGTCACAGTGGCAGGAGGGGGCCGCTAACGGACAGACAGTGAGGTGGAGCCGGTACGTCGCCTCGGTGTGCTCAGACGACCCCCCCGACAAAGAAATCGCCGGCCGCTTCTGGCGGCGGCATGATCTCCCGCAGATCTTGCAACGGTGGCATGGCGTCGTGCCACCGGGGCGAACGACGCTCCTGACCGTTCCGAGAGATGGTCTGCCAGGTGTGCTCAGCGCTCGGTGTGCCGAGGCGCTGAACGCCGACTTCACAGACTTCGAGCAGCCCGCACCTGCCCATACCAGCCTGGGTGCACATTCAGCCGAGCTGATGCGACGTCTCAACCATCAGCTTTCTGAGGTTGACACCCTCCATTACCGCACCGGTTTCCATCAGACTCTGGCGCGGTCGGTGCTGGCTCACCGAGCCGCAAGGGAGCCGCGAATCGCGCTGTCAGCGGAGCAGCACGACTGGGCGGTGCGCCGCGCTCAGCGGATGGTGTTGGAGTTGAAATCATTCAACGTTCGCGTTATCGGCGACCTAGAGGAGCTGGTGTCGATACCGTTCGCCGAAGGTTCTGGCGCCAGCCCGGACAACGCCGCAGACTCCGACGTGTTGGCTGCCGCCCTCGACGGCCTCGCCGAAGTGACCCTGCAGCTGGCCGACCTTCGGATCGCTCACGATGAGTTGCGTGGACGGCGCAACGCCGCAGCAGAGCCCTCCGCGGAAGCAAACGGGGTGCCTTCGGGGTCAAAGTGATTGACAGTCGACTCAAGCAAGGGACCCATGTATCTTGACATCAAGATACATGTTTGGCGCGACGGGCGCCCGATCTTGCAGCTAGTCGCAGGACGGAGCCTCGGCGGGAGCGTATAAGGAGGAGTCGTGACAAGCAAGGACAGCTTTGGCGCCTACGGCGAGCTCATGGTCGGCAACGAGCGCTACACCATGTACCGGCTCAACGCAGTGGATGGATCCGGGAGCGATGTGGCAGGCCTGCCGTACAGCTTCAAGGTGCTGCTGGAGAACCTCCTGCGCGCCGAGGACGGGGCCAACATCACCGCCGACGACATCCGCGCACTCGCCGGATGGGACCCCGCCGTCGAGCCGGATCGGGAGATCCAGTTCACGCCGTCCCGGGTGATCATGCAGGACTTCACCGGTGTTCCGTGCGTCGTGGACCTCGCCACCATGCGCGAAGCGATGGCCGACCTGGGTGGAGACCCGGCAAAGATCAATCCGCTGGTGCCCGCCGAGCTGGTGATCGACCACTCGGTGATTGCGGACGTCTTCGGCAGGGCTGGAGCGTTCGAGCGCAACGTAGAGATCGAGTACGAGCGAAACCGGGAGCGCTACCAGTTCCTGCGGTGGGGGCAGACCAGTTTCGCTGACTTCAAGGTGGTCCCACCAGGCACTGGAATCGTTCATCAGGTCAATCTCGAGCATCTGGCCCGGGTGGTGTTCACCCGCCGGCACGACGGCGAAGCGAACGGCGCTTCGCTGCCGCTGGCTTATCCCGACACCTGCGTGGGAACCGACTCGCACACGACGATGGTGAATGGGCTAGGAGTCGTGGGCTGGGGAGTCGGCGGAATCGAGGCTGAGGCAGCCATGCTGGGCCAGCCGGTGTCGATGCTCATTCCGCCAGTGGTCGGGTTCAAGTTGAGCGGTGAGCTGCAACCAGGCACGACGGCGACTGACCTCGTGCTCACCATCACCGAGATGTTGCGCAAGCACGGCGTCGTGGGCAAGTTCGTGGAGTTCTACGGACCCGGTTTGTCCGCCGTCCCGCTGGCCAACCGCGCCACCATCGGCAACATGTCACCGGAGTACGGCTCCACAATTGCCGTGTTCCCCATCGACGACGAGACCGTGCGGTATCTGCGCCTCACCGGTCGCAGCGACACGCAGATCGCGCTGGTGGAGGCGTACGCCAAGGAGCAGGGCCTGTGGCACAACCCCGAGGCCGAGCCGAGGTACTCCGAGCGCCTCGAGCTAGACCTGGCGAGCGTCGTGCCTTCGATCGCCGGGCCGAAGCGGCCACAGGACCGCGTCGCTCTCACTGACGCAAAGCGGGCGTTCCGGGCGGCGTTGGAGGACTACGCCGACACCGCCGGCCAGGCTGAGGCGGCGCATGGCTCGGTGCAAGGCGTTGCTTCGACAGTCGACGAAGGGTCCGCCGACTCGTTCCCCGCGTCCGATCCGCCGGCGGCCGGGTTCGGTGGCAACGGCGACGGAACCCCCCGCGACTCCGGGGCCGCGGACTCCCGGCCATCTCGGCGGGTCTCGGTCGAGCTTGCCGACGGTACGTCGTTCGAGCTCGATCATGGCGCGGTGAGCATTGCTGCGATCACTTCATGCACCAACACGTCCAACCCGTCGGTGATGGTTGGGGCCGCTCTGCTGGCGCGGAACGCCGTCAACCGTGGTCTCACCCGAAAACCGTGGGTGAAGACGACGTTGGCACCAGGCTCCAAAGTCGTCATGGACTACTACGAGCGAGCCGGGCTCACGCCGTACCTGGAGAAGCTGGACTTCAACCTCGTGGGGTATGGCTGCACGACCTGTATCGGCAACTCCGGACCGCTCATTCCTGAGGTAAGCGAGGCAGTCAACAAGGCCGATCTCGCCGTCACCGCTGTGCTGTCGGGTAACCGCAACTTCGAAGGGCGGATCAATCCCGACGTGAAGATGAACTACCTCGCCTCACCGCCGCTGGTGGTGGCCTATGCGCTGGCCGGTTCCATGGACGTCGACCTCCTCAACGAACCGCTCGGGCAGGACACCACAGGCAACGACGTGTATCTGCGCGATATCTGGCCCAGCCCTGAAGAGGTCGAGGAGGTGATCGCGTCGGCGATCACCTCGGAAATGTTCACGCACGACTACGCCGACGTCTTCGCAGGCGACGAACGTTGGCAGTCGCTTTCAACTCCGGGCGGCGACACGTTCGCCTGGGAACCGGACTCGACGTACGTGCGGAGGCCGCCGTATTTCGACGGGATGCCGGGTGAGCCGCAGCCCGTCGCAGACATCACCGGCGCCCGCGTGCTGGCCAAGCTGGGTGACTCGGTGACAACCGACCACATCTCTCCGGCTGGGTCGATCAAGCGCGACTCCCCAGCTGGTGGCTACCTCTCCGAGCACGGCATCGAGCCGAGGGACTTCAACTCCTACGGATCCCGGCGCGGCAATCACGAGGTGATGATCCGCGGGACCTTCGCCAACATCCGGCTGCGCAACCAGCTCGCCCCTGGCACCGAGGGCGGATGGACGCGCAACTTCGCCAGCGGGGGAGATGTAACGACGATCTACGACGCGTCGGTCGACTACGCAGCCGAAGATGTGCCGCTCGTGGTACTGGCCGGCAAGGAGTACGGGTCAGGGTCGTCGCGTGACTGGGCCGCAAAAGGTACGGCCCTGCTGGGCGTCCGAGCCGTCATCGCGGAGTCGTACGAGCGGATCCACCGCTCCAACCTCATCGGCATGGGAGTGCTGCCCCTGCAGTTCACCGAAGGGGAGTCTGCAGAGTCCCTCGGGCTCACGGGGGAGGAGACCTTCGACGTCGCGGGCATCACCGAGCTAAACGACGGGCGCACGCCACCGACGGTCCATGTGCGCGCCGGCGACACCGAGTTCGACGCCGTTGTGCGGATAGACACTCCGGGAGAGGCGAACTACTACCGCCACGGCGGCATCATGCAGTACGTCCTCCGCAGCCTGCTTCGGAACTGACGCCGGGCTCAAAGAGCCAGCGTCTCCCGGAGGAGGGCGGCGTACCGGTTCGCCTCGGCGTCGTCGTCGTACCGATGGCGCGGCCAAAAGAAGCCGCGCAGCCCGTCCCTGTGGTGGCGAGGCACCACGTGCACATGGAGATGCGGCACCGATTGGGAGACGGTGTTGTTCATGGCCACGAACGACCCGTGGGCACCCAGTCCGGTCACCATTGCCTGCGCGTGCCGCCGGACTGTGGCAAACACTGGTTGCACAAGATCGGCCGGCAGCTCCGTCAGGGTGTCGACGTGGCGGCGGGGCACGATGAGCACGTGTCCTTTGAACAAGGGACGGGTATCCAGAAAGCTGACCGTGGCGGGCGTCTCCTCCACCAGGTACGCCTTCTCCGTGCCCGCCGCGATGCGACAGAACAGGCAGGTCATGCGCGAAACCCTAGACAGTGCCAGGCAATGCGAGGAGGTCGCGCTCGCCGTCCTCAGGGAGCGCACGGCAGACCCGTTCCTGCGCTGGACCGTTCCGGACTCGGGACTTCTCGGCGCATGGCGGGTAGGAACGGGGAACGCCTGTCAGCAGCAGCCTGCAGTGGGTCAGTTTGATGCGTAGAGCCAGACGAGTGCCAAGGCGTTGGCTAGCGAGGTAACTGCGGGGCCGATGGTCTTCAGCCGGTCATGGATGATCGCGCCGATGATTGCGTCGGCAGCTTGAACGATCACCATCACCAGGGCGATCACTTCAAGGTATGCGCTAGAACTCGCGAACAGCACCACGGTGGCGGCCGCAGCTAGAGCGATGCTGCGGGCGGCCGCGTACATCGAGCTGGCACGAGCCGGGGTGTCGGACCGGATCAGCGAAGCGACCGAGTACCCGAGGCTCACGAAGGCGCTGACAGTGGTGACGACAGCGCACACCCAGAACGCAGTAGGCATGCGCCGAACACTAGATGAAGCGCGGGTCGTGGACGCTGCGACTGTCGTCGCCCGATGAGGCTCGTCGACCCGCCGAAGCCAGTCCGAGGGCTCGAACACATGTTCGAATCGGTGTTACGGTGTCCTGTATGGCTGCAGTGGTGCCAGCGGGGTGGCCGGAGCGGGTCCGTCCACCCGGAGTGGCGTGGTGGGAGGAGTCCGCGGTCGGCTGGCTCCTCGACCAGTGTCCTCCCGACTACCGCATGTACGCAGGGCTCAAGCGCCATCCGGTGGTGCTTGCGCGGTTCACCGCACTTCACGTGGAGGCGAGCATCGAGGCGGCCCAGCGAGGCATCGCCGAGGCACGCACCAGCCTGCGGGACTTCCTGCCCACCGAGTCAGTCGAGGGGGCGATCGCGATGTGGCAACGGGAGAGCGCTCGGCTGTTGTCGGTACGCCGGGCGGTGAGTCTTATCGAGGACGCGTTTCGCGGGCGGCAGTTCCGCGCTCGCTTGTAGTCCGGGGCACTTAAACTGGACCTTGTTGTAACGCTTCGTACGAAGGAAAGGCACTCCATGACCGTGCTCGAGTCGATCTCGAGTCCCCGTGACCTGCGGGATCTCGACGACGAGCAGCTCGAGGCGCTGGTGGCGGAGATTCGCGCCTTCCTCGTCGCGAAGGTGTCCCGGACCGGCGGCCACCTGGGCCCGAATCTCGGCGTCATCGAGCTCACACTCGCTGTGCATCGGGTCTTCGACTCTCCGCACGACCGCGTCGTCTTCGACACCGGGCATCAGGCCTACGTCCACAAGATTCTCACCGGTCGAGCTGACGACTTCGACACGTTGCGCCAGCAGGGCGGGCTGTCTGGATATCCCAACCGCGCCGAGTCAGAGCACGACCTGGTCGAGAACTCGCATGCGTCGACGGCCTTGTCGTACGCCGACGGGCTGGCGAAGGCGTCCTCCGTGCTCGGCGACGACCGCTATGTCGTCGCGATCGTTGGTGACGGCGCTCTCACTGGCGGGATGTCCTGGGAGGCTCTCAACAACATCGCCGATGCACCGAACAGCAAGTTGGTCATCGTCGTCAACGACAACGGCCGCTCCTACATGCAGACGGTTGGAGGGCTCGCGCATCATCTGGCGTCCCTGCGCACCGATCCCCGGTACGAGCGGGTGCTCGAGCTCGTCAAGACGAAGCTGGCCCGAACAAAACTTGTCGGTCCGCCGCTCTACGACACTTTGCACGCGGTCAAGCGCGGTCTGAAGGACGCACTCGCGCCGCAGGGGATGTTCGAAGATCTGGGGTTGAAGTACGTCGGTCCCGTCGACGGCCACGACCGACGGGCGCTCGAGCTGGCGTTGGAGCAGGCCCGAAACTTCGGCGGCCCCGTGATCGTGCACGCGGTCACCTCCAAGGGCCACGGTTATCCGCCTGCCGAGCGGCACCTGGCCGACAATCTGCACTCGCCGAGCGGCGCATTCGACCCCGAGACCGGTGAGCTCCTGGCGAGCGCCGCGACGATCTGGACCGACGTGTTCCGCGACGAGATGGTGGCTTTGGGCCGTGAACGCCCGGACGTGGTCGCCATCACCGCCGCCATGCTGCAACCCACGGGTCTTGATGGCTTCGCGGCTTGCTTTCCAGAACGGACCTTCGACGTCGGCATAGCTGAGCAGCATGCCGTCACGTCGGCCAGCGGAATGGCTCTGGCTGGTTTGCATCCTGTCGTGGCCGTGTACGCGACATTTCTCAACCGCGCCTTCGATCAGGTGCTGATGGATGCGGCACTGCACCGCTGCGGAGTCACGCTGGTGCTCGACCGCGCGGGCGTCACCGGAGAAGACGGCCCCTCCCATCACGGGATGTGGGATATGTCGGTTCTGCAGGTAGTGCCCGGTCTGCGGTTGGCTGCGCCCCGCGACGGCGAGCGGCTCCGAGAGTTGTTGCGTGAGGCGGTAGAGGTCGATGACGCCCCGACCGTGATCCGCATGCCCAAAGGTGCGGTACAGCCCGAACTTCCGGCGACAGACACGGTCGGCGACGTCGATGTCTTGGTGCAGTCCGGGGCTAGGGACGTGCTGATCGTTGCTGTTGGAGCCATGGCCGCATCGTGTCTGGATGTCGCGGTCCGGCTGGAGGCGCAGGGCATCGGTGTCACAGTCGTCGACCCTCGGTGGGTTAAGCCGGTGAGCCGGCACTTGATCGAGCTGGCTGCTCAGCACCGCCTCGTCGTCAGCGTTGAAGACAGCGGCCGTGTCGGTGGGTGTGGCGCAGTCTTGGCACAGACACTCGCAGACGCTGAAGTCGACGTGCCGGTGGCCATCTTCGGCCTGCCGCAGGAGTTCCTCCCGCACGGCAAACGAGCGGCGATTCTCGAGCAGGTCGGTCTTACCGCTCAGAACCTGGCGCGAGAGGTCACCGCGCGGGTCGCGGCGCTCGACGCAGCAGCGGCTGACGTGTCAGCCAGCCGCGCCGCTGACACCGCCTGACAACCGGCCGTGCCGAACTCCGTCCCAGATCTGCTCGAGCTGCTCGAGTTGGAACGACTCGATCTCGATCTCTATCGCGGCCGGCAGCCCGACACCGCGCTGCAACGGGTGTTCGGAGGGCAGGTCGCCGCCCAGGCGCTGTTTGCGGCCAGCCAGACCGTAGACGACGACGTGGCGGTGCATTCCCTGCACTCCTACTTCCTGCATCCCGGCGACACGTCGATCCCGATCGTGTACGACGTTGAGCGAATCCGGGATGGCAGGTCGTTCTCCACTCGGCGCGTTGTGGCGCGGCAGCACGGCAAGTCGATCTTCTATCTGACTGCGTCCTTCCACATCCACGAGATCGGCTTTGACCACCAAGACGTCATGCCGGCAGTCCCGCCGCCGGAAGAGTGCATGAACATGGGTGAGCTGTTTCGTCAGGTCACCGGACGGGGCAACGACACCTCATGGGAGCGAGAGTGGGCGGCTCTCGATGTTCGGTACGCCGCAGATTCCCGCACGGGGGGACGGCTGGCAGACCCAACGGAGCCGGCTCGAGCACAGATCTGGCTCAAAGCGGCAGGCGCCGTGCCCGCCAACGCCGTCCTGCATACCTGCGTGCTCGTGTACGCCAGTGACCTGACGCTGCTCGGCGTTTCGTTGGTGCCCCACGGCGTCTTCATCGGCTCAACCGAGATTCAACCCGCCTCCCTGGACCACTCCATGTGGTTTCATCGGCCGTTTCGAGCCGACAAGTGGCTGCTGTACGACCAGCACTCGCCGTCGGCGTCCGGTGGACGTGGATTTGCTCTCGGCCGAGTGTTCAGCGAGGACGGTCGACTGGTTGCCTCGGTGTCCCAGGAGGGCCTCATCCGCCCCCGCGGCGCTCTCCGGGAACGACTGCAGGTCGGCTGATCTGGCCGCATCCCGTCCCGGCTCTCCGACTGATACGGCGCTGACATTCGGCGGAGGCGGGCGGTGGACCGAACGAACTTGGGAGGAGAGCCCTCGATCTTCAGGGGGGCGACAAAGCTGACGACACCCGTTATGGTTGCGAATTCTGAGGTACGGGGGACTGGTGTGGTAACGCGGCGTCTTAGTGCCGCCCACAGCAGGAGGCAGCCTGCTGAGAGGAGCTCGGTGTGGGAGCGCCGGCGTACCGAAGAGGAATCGTCGCGGCCAGTTTGACGGGGCTGAGCGTCATCTCCATGGGACCGGTGGCTCACGCCACCCTCAGTGACAAGCCCCACTTCCAGATGCCGTTCGCCTGCCGGGAAACATGGTATGGCTCAACCAGATCAACGCACAGCCCCAGCGTGTACGCCATCGACTGGACCCGTAACTCCTCCGACCTCGGCCACGTCGTGGCAGCGACCGCGCCGGGAATCGTCAAGTCGGTGACGAACCTCGGAGACACCAGCTACGGCTTGTATGTCGTCATCGACCACCGAGGTGGCTGGAGCACTCTCGCAGCACATCTGCGCAAGGCCTTTGTGACCGTCGGGGAGCGGGTGGACTCAGGACAGCCCATCGGCTTGCTGGGCGAGTCCGGCAACGCGACCGGCCCTCATCTGCACTATGAGCAGCGGCTGAGCAGCACCGACAAGCCAGCAGCCTTCAACGGCACGAAGTTCAGGTACAACACCTCCCTGTCCTCTCGGGACTGTGTCGACGTTCCGGTGGCCGGCGACTGGAATGGTGACCGCGTCACCGACGTGGGCGTTTTCCGGCGCCACGCCAAGAAGGCAGCCTTTCTGCGGCGGCTGCCCAGCGGTTCGGTGCAGAGCGCCCGTTTTGGTCGACCGACCGAAACCCCGGTTGTCGGCGACTGGAACGGCGACGGCCA
>JBBSHN010000025.1:0-23444 GCA_038252945.1 Propionibacteriales bacterium
AGACCCCTATCAACCCTGGCCAAGCCAGCAACCACCGTAAACGCCGTGTTGTTCTGAACCGCCTGTAAGTGTTCGTGGTGGCTGGTCTGGGGCTGGCTGGCAGGGTTGGCGCCAGTCACTCGGCGCCGGTGTGACTCCTGAACCGTCTGACCCCTCCGGGGTGTCATGCCCGGGATCTGTCCGTCGGATGCTGAGTGCCGACGCCGACGCCTGGCTCACCACGATGGCTTGATCAGAAGCATGTCCGCCGTGGGGATCGCCGTCCCTGCGGCGTGGCTCGTCACAGGCTTGCCTCGTAGTGACTTCTCACCCGCCGACGCCGGCAACGACGTCCGTCCCAGCGAGGTGAGGAGAACATCGTCATGTTCAGTGTGACAACCACAGTGGTTGACCTCTATCGATACGTGGTTGGGGTTGACACTCATGCCGCGACCCACAGCTACGCCATCGTCGCCGCTCTCCGCAGCTCCTCGACCTGCCCGGTGTCGGCGCGATCACGGCCGCGGTGATTCTTACCGTCTGGTCTCACCCCGGCCGAATCCGCACCGAAGCAGCATTCGCCCAGATCGCTGGCACCTGCGCCATTCCAGCTTCTTCCGGCAACACGATTAGGCACCGGCTCAACCGCGGAGGCGACCGGCGGCTCAATCGGGCGCTGAACACCATCGTGCTCACCCGAATGCGCACCGACCCGAGCACCCGTGCCCACATCCACCGACGCCTCGCCGAAGGCAAGACCAGGAAAGAAATCCGCAGATGCCTCAAGCGCTACACCAGCCGCCAGATCTTCCGCACCCTGACAGCCGCACACCGCAGCGAGACGCCGCAGTTAGCGGCTTGACATGACATAGAAGCATCCTGGGAAGCTGGTCTGCCCCGGGTTCCGCGGCGCCACATGCCGGGTGACCGCTGGTTCCTCGACGAGACCTACGTCGAGGTCAACGGCCGGTGGACGGACCTGTACCGGCGATCGACCAGCACAGGCAGGCCATCGACGTCTGGCTAGAGACAGATTCGGCATTTCTGTATAAGCATCAGGCAACTACTTAGCGCGAATATACCATTACAAAGCGTTAGATAACGAGCACCTGCAACTACCTAGCGCACGTATACAATCACAAAGCGTAAATAACGAGCTGAGTGCCACCAAAATGGCCGTCTTCTTCAAGGCATTTTGATAACCTGTCCATTATGGGGGGAATGAGTCGATTGCACGACTTTCGGCAATGCCGATCAATGCAGAAGATGCTTCTATCTACCCTTGCCGCTGGAGCTTTGATCGGTGTCACCGGCACACCTGCACTAGCAGCGACTCATCATCACCTACACGGGGTCGCTATCCAAATCAACACCCGGCGAGCTGGGCCAGCCGCGCACCGGCAGGTGCTTGGGGCCAACATGCGTTGGACCAAGGACGTTGGCGGCGCGTGGAACCCGGCGAC
Organism: Propionibacteriales bacterium; assembly: GCA_038252945.1. GTDB lineage: Bacteria > Actinomycetota > Actinomycetes > Propionibacteriales > Nocardioidaceae > JAUJOE01. Next base: position 1,443 of record JBBSHN010000025.1, read on the forward strand.
TCGCTCGGTGTACCAGCGTGCGATCAATCACGCGAAGCTGATGGGGATGTCGGCGGTGCGGTATCCAGGTGGTACCGCTGCCACCATGTTCAACTGGCACAACGCAGTCACTCACTCTGGTTGCCAAATCGAAGGTCACTGGAATCAGGGGTTGGGCTTCTGGCCAGCTCGTAAGGACACGAACTTCGGCCCCAACCAGTTCATGCGGTTCGCCGACTCGATTCATGCCCAGCCGTTGATGATGACTCCGTTCGTTCGGGAAACTCCGCACGACGCCGCGAACTGGGTGGAGTACATGAACGCTCGCGTCGGTACCAATCCGGGCGGTGGCAGAGCCTGGGCCAGGCTGCGTGCCTTCTACGGGCATCCAGCTCCGTACGGCGTTCACTACTGGGAGGTCGGCAACGAGTCGCAGGTCGTCCCGGCGCGATACGGCATGAGCAACGATCTCGACAAGGCGATCAAGCAGTACGCCAACGGTGGCGTTCGCAAGATCACGCACGAAGCTCTGGGAAAGGGTTGTCTGCATCCAACCGTGGGCGTGCCGAGCAACGGGCACTCGAATCAGGTGTTCTCGGTGTTGTTCCCGGCCATCGTGAAGGGCACGCTGTCGGTTACCATCAATGGCCAGCGGTGGACAGGTGTGCGGCATCTACGCAGCGCGAGCGGCACCGCACACGTCTACACGGCCAATCTCGCGACCGGCGATATCACCTTCGGAGACGGCGTACATGGGGCGATTCCACCCAACCGTGCCGTTGTGCACGCCTCTTACCACAACACCTATGCGGGGTACTTCGCCTTCGCTCACGCGATGCACGCGGTAGACCCGAGAATCGCAGTGTGCTCGTCGTGGGGGCTGCCGAAGCCGTCCTTCCCGCGAGTCGCCAATGGCCGACACTTCGACTGCCAGACGGCGCACCCGATGACCAACCTGCGCTACATCCCGAGCCACACCTGGAACACGCCCCTGCAGGGGCACGACTGGATGATGGGCGGCTTACGGAAGCAGCAGATCAAGGTCACCGCATTGCAGGCCCAACTTCCCCGTCATGTCCCGTTGCTCATCACTGAGTCCAACGCGCTACGCGGCAACTACACGGTGTTCCCCAACTGGTCGTCGTCGGTCAGCCACATGCTGTACCAAGCGTCCATGCAACAGACGTTCCTACGGGACGGCATCAGCTGGGTCAACGGCAGCAGCCTATTCAGCGGCGGCGTCAACGCGGTGCTAGGCAGTACTCCCAACTTCACGCGCGGGGCCGAAGCATTGGAGCGGATGGCCGTCAAGCCGATGTTCCATAGCGGCCACGACGTAAAGGTGTCTGTAGTCAACGCCCCCGTGCGCAACGGCACCTTCGGTCGGTACTCCGGCCTGAGCGTAACCACAACTAAGAGCGGTAAAAGCTTGTGGTTGATGGTCGTCAACCGCCTTCCCGGTACCGCCGTCAAGGCGCACGTCAACGTGGGCGTGCGGCTGCGCGGAAAGGCTCAGGTTCGGCGGGTTTCTGCGGCTCACTTCACTGACTACAACACACCAACAACTTCGCCGGTCAAGCTCACCACGGGCAAGCGAGCGATCGGGCGTTCAGGATTCCAGGCTGCGTTTCCAGCCCACTCGGTCAGCGTCTATCACCTAACGGAAAGGTAGCGACAACCGGTAGAGGTCGCGGCGCTGATAGAGGCAGCAGACGAACGCTTCGCGACCTTCCTGGCCGAGTGCGCGTTCGCGGGTCTGCGGCTCGGTGAGGCCGCCGGCCTCCAGATGGGGGACGTGGACTTCATGCGACGTGAGCTGGCAGTGTCCCGGCAGGTGTTGCGCCGAACCGGCGGTGGGGTCAACATCCGGCTCCCCAAGTACGGCTCCGAACGAGTGGTGCCGCTAGCCGACGAGCTGTTCGCCATCCTGTCCCGTCACGTGAAGCTCGCTCACCGCACCGAGTGGCTGTTCGCCGGGGGCGAGGCGTACCCGCCAGACCAGAACACCGCTGGCTACTGGTGGCGCATCTCGACCGCCAGGGCTGGCGTCACCGGGTTCAGCCTCACTCACTGCGGCACTTCTTCGCCAGCGGCCTGATTGCGTCAGGCTGCGACGTGGTGACGGTTCAGCGGGCGCTCGGCCATGCCCAGGCGACCACGACGTTGACCACCTACTCGCACTTGTGGCCGACGGCTGACGACCGGACCCGGAATGCAGCTTCGGCCCTGTTTTCCAAAGTCCTCGGCGCTGATGTGGGCAACACGTGGGCAAGACGCGCCGACTCAGTGCTTGAACAGGGGCTTCACACGAACTGTGGGTACGTCGGAGGCGGCAGCGGCCCGTTGACCGCGTCGCGGGCCGCCTCGATCTCCGCGCCGATCTCGAGCAGGGTTGTCTCGCTCCGGGCGGTACCCCAGACCGTGACCGCGACTGGAAGTCCTCGCGCCAGCGCGACCGGGACAGTGACCAGCGGGTAGCCCGCCATCGCTGAAGGTTGCGTGCAGCTTCCCCGGTTGTGCTCGGGGTTGACGAGGTCGATCGGCATCGCCGGCGGGTACGACGGGGAGAGCAGCGCGTCTAGTTCGTGCTTGCGCAAAACTGCGTCGATACCAGCGTCGCGGCCACAGCGCAGGCACTCCGCACGGGCCTCCTTGTATTCCGGCGACCCGACGTCTGGCCCTTCGAGCGCCTGCTCGAAGAAGGCCTGACCGAAGAAGTACAGCTCCTCCTCGGCGTGCTTCCGGTTGAACTCCACCAGGTCCTCCAAGGTGGCCGGGGCACCGGGCGGGCGAGTAGCCAGGTAACGGCGCATCCCGTCCTTGAGCTCGGCCAGCAACACCAACATCTCCGGGTCTTGGCTGAAGCCGACCATCGACTCAATGTCCGTTTGGTCGACGATCTCGGCACCTCGTTCCGCGAGCCACTGAACGACCTGCTCCCCGGCGGCATCTGCGAACGGGCTGTAGCCCCAGTACTTGGCGCGAGGCAGGCCGATGCGCTTGCCGGCGAGCCGACCGGGCACTGCCGCCACCCTGTAGTCGGTCTGGCCGTTGGCCAGCACACTGAGCAATCCCGCGGCGTCGGCGACCGTCATCGCCATCGGTCCAGGAGTGTCTTGCGACTTCGAGATCGGGACGATGCCTTCCGCCGGCACGAGTCCCACCGTGGGCTTGATGCCTACGCAGCCGTTGAAGGCGGCTGGACACGTGATCGAGCCATCGGTCTCGGTTCCGATCGCGTACGGCGCCAGGCACGCAGCCACCGCTGCACCGCTGCCGGAGCTCGATCCGCCAGCGGAGCGGTTCAGCCCGTAGGGATTGCGAGTGAGGCCGCCGTACGCACTCCAGCCTGAAGTCGACGCCGGGTCGCGGAGGTTCGCCCATTCGCTCAGGTTCGTCTTGCCGACCACGACCATGCCGGCAGAGCGGAGCCTTGCAACGAGACGCGCGTCAGCCGACGGCGGCTGCTCTGCCAACGCCAGCGAGCCGGCTGTGGTGAGCAGCCCAGCGGTGTCGATGTTGTCTTTGACCAGCACCGGTTGGCCGTGCAGTTGACTGCGGCAGCGCCCTTCTGCGGCCTCGGCGTCGAGCCGAGCAGCGTCTTCGGTTGCAGCGGGATTGAGGGTGCAGATGCTATTGAGGCTGCCGTCAACCGACTCGATGCGGTCCAGGCACTCCTCAACAGCTGATACGGCGCTGAAGGACTCCACGGACGCCGATCCTGCCAGTCTGCAGGCGTCCGTTTGGTGGCAACCTCTGCCCTTGCGGGGACCACACCGTCGGTTCACTTTGCCAGCGTGACCGTCATTTGGATGCACAGCGTTACGGCTGGTAACCTGCTCCGCTGCACTGTAGATGTGCTGAACCCCCTCCTCAATGAAACGAGCCGCCTTCCGTGGCGAACATCAAGTCCCAGATCAAGCGCAACAAGCAGAACGAGGCCGCGCACGAGCGCAACAAGTCCGTGCGCTCGGCCCTGAAGACGTCGATCCGTCGCTTCCGTGAGGCCGCAGACGCTGGCGACACTGGCCGGGCCCGTGAACTCGCCCGCCTCGCGGCCAGGAAGCTCGACAAGGCTGTGTCCGCGGGGGTCATTCACAAAAACCAGGCCGCGAACAAGAAGTCGGCCATCAACAAGCGGGCCGCCAGCCTCTGAGCCGCTGGCCCCTCGGCGCGGTACTTCTCCCGAACAGCAGCGTCCGTCCGGCTCTCGTCACTGCGACTCCCGGCTCCAGCCGCCTGCGGCGGGTGCGGCCTGCGTGTGCCGCGTGCGGCGTGTGTGCAGGCTTCGCGACCCCAGCGGCACGCTGAATCCGCGGTGGCGTACCACCCAGATTTCTTTAGCCCAACCGACGTGCCTCGTCGACGGCGATGATCAGCCGCTCACATGCCCATAACCTGTCACCTCCCGCCCCTTTAACGTCGGCGTCAGCTCGTGCTGCCGCAGATATCGCGACAGCCAGCCCGCGAGGAGTCCAATGATGTGCCTGGTCGGCGAGCGTCTTGAGCTTCCACTGCGGCACGTCGATCTCGCGCGCGAGGTCGGGCTGCCGCAACCCCTTCGGCGCAGTCTTGAAGCGCGCCAAGCCGCGAAGCCCGCTCGCGACGGCACTCGTGACGAGCACGGGGTCGGTCCGGTTGACGAATGCCCAACGAAGCTGCTCCAAGGCGACGTCGTACTGACCACCTAAGACTGCGTCGGCGACGGCGAAGCCTTTGACTTCAGCTCTCCCGCCGAAGTAGCGACGTACGACGTGCGCCGTGATCGTCTCGCCATCAGCATCGCTGACCAGCTGATCGATCGCAGAGGCCAACGCGCGCATGTCTTCCCCGACGGCGTCGACAAGCACTGCAGCCACCTCTTCGGGGACGCGCACACGATGAGCGGTGAACTCGCTGACGACCCAGCGCGGCAGCTCCCACCGCTTGTAATCTTCCGCCTTCACCTCGCGGACACCAGCCCCGCGCAGCTTGTCGAGCAGCGCCTTGCCCTTGGCTCCGCCGGTGTGGTGAAGCACCAGATGCACGTCGGCAGCAGGCGCTGCCACGAAGCCAAGCATCGCCTCAACCGCGTCGTCAGGCAGATCCTCGAGGGCGCGTACGACGACGCAGCGCAGCGCAGCGAAAAGTGACGGGCTGCTGATCTCGGCGAGCGCGCCCGCTCCTAGATCTCCGCTGGCCACTTCGATGACGTCTGCATCGGCATCTGCAGCGACGACCGCCGCACGCGCATCAGCGATCGTGCGCTCGGCGACGAAGTCGTTGGTGCCGGTGATCAGCGTGGTGGTACCGAGCAGCTGATCGGCGGTGGGTTTGGCCATGGTGCAATCAGCATCGCAGAAGGCGCCGACACATCATTTCGTGGTGACGATCGAATGTTGCGCCCTCATTTCGTGCTGACGATCGACAGTTGACCCGCTTCGTCGATGACCGCGACATCGCCGTTAAGGTCGGTGCGGTAGGTCTGCGCACCGAGCTGGTCAAGCAGCCCTAGCGTCTGCGGAGCGGGATGGCCGTAGAGGTTGTCGGCTCCGACCGATATCACAGCAAGCGGCGCTCGGGTGGCGAACACATAGGCGGGGTCTTGATTCTCTGAGCCGTGATGCGCGACCTTCAACACGTCGACGCCCAAGTCAACGCCGGTGGCGAGGATGTCGCCTTGCTCTTCTTGTTCGGCGTCACCGCTCAGCAGCACTCGGACGCCCTGAACGCGCAGCAGCATGACCACGCTTGCATTGTTGGGGGGCGACCCGTTGCTCGAATCATCTCCCAGTTGAGGGGTCGGAATATGGATCGGTCCGAGCACCTGCCAGTGCAGCTGCCCGACAGTGCGAGTTTCGCCAGTGACCGCGACCGTTGTGGGAACCGAGGCAGCCCGAGCTTGCCTCGCCACCGCCTCAGCGCCGTACAGCGGGTCTGCCAAAGGCGATGTCTCGATCTCCCCGACTCTTCGGCCGTCGAGCACTCCCGGCAGCCCGTCGACGTGATCGGCATGGAAGTGCGTCAGTACGACGAGGGGGACATTCGTGATGCCGAGCCGGGTCAGGCAACGGTCCATGACGATGGGATCCGGACCGGTGTCGACTACGACGGCGGTGTGCGGTGCGGCGTTGAGGACCAGGCCGTCGCCTTGGCCGACGTCGCAAGCGACCATCAGCCAGCCGGCAGGAGGCCAACCGAGCTGACCGATCGGACGCAGGACGATGGCGACGAGGGCTGCAGTGGCAAGTAGTGCGGCGTACCGCCGGCTGATCAGTGCGCGCATCGCCGTCACGACGCACAGGCAGAAAAGAACGAGGGCGACAAGCGACAGCGGGCTCAGCGGCCAACTCAGACTGGCGCCCTCAAATGCCGCTCCGTGCGTCGCAACGGCGATAATCCATCGCGCGGGCAGGCCGGCCACCCATCCGAGGACGTGACCCAGAGTTGCGTTCAGCACGGCCACCAGCCCGCCGATCAGCCCGACAACCGTGGTGGGGCCTACTGCGGGCGCGGCGGCGAGGTTGGCGAAAACTGCGACCAGGCTGACCTTGCCGGAGATCGCTGCAATTGCTGGAGTGCACACAATCTGCGCGGAAAGGGGCACGGCGACGGCCTCAGCGATCCGCCTCGGCATCCACGCCGCCATTGCGTCACGCCAAAGCGGGGCGAGCAGCAGGATGCCCGCGGTGGCCAGCGTCGACAAGAGGAACCCGACGGACCGGGCCAGCCAGGGGTCGAAGAGCACCAGCACTGTCACCGCCACGGAGAGAACCCGCACGCCACGGCGCCTACCACCCGACGACAGCCCGACGAGACCGACGACGCCCATTGCTGCCGCGCGAAGCACGCTGGGCTCCGGGCGGGCCAGCAGCACGAAGAAGACGACCGTGACGAGTCCGGTGACCGTTAGACCGACCGCCCGCACTCCGCACCACCGTGCTGTGAACAGGACGAAGGCAAGAACCAAGGTGAGGTTCGATCCACTGACGGCCAGCAGATGGGTGAGGCCGGTCGTCTGGAAATCGCCCGTTACGTCCGGGGGCATGGTGGAGACGTCGCCGTCCACCAACGCGGGAACCAGAGAGCGCTCGGCCGGCGGCAGCCCGGAGGCCGACTCCACCAGTCCCTTCCTGACGGTGCCGATGCCCTGGTGTAGCCAATCCGCTCTGCGGATAATCAACGGGTCGCCATCCGCGATCAGAACCCCCGCGAGGTCCCGGCTCTGCGGTGCCTGCAGATGCCCCTCAGCGGTCAACTCGTCCCCCAGGTGAACCGACATCCAGCTCACCGGTCCGATCACCAGCAGCGGAGAGCTCAGCTGAATCGATGCCCCACTCGTCTGGACGCCGCTTGCTTGAAGGCGCATCACGACGTACGCCGCGAATCTGCCCTGTTTGCGGATCGGATCGCTAGCCGCCGTCCCGGTGAGCGTGACGAAGGCCTGCTGTCGGGCAAGCGACTGCAGCGGGCTCGATGCGACGGCGCCTGAGCGAAGGCCGGCTGCGGCGACCGCACCGGCGGTCACGATCAGCACCGCGAAGACCAGTCGAATGGCCCGCTGGTGGGGGCGAGCGACTGGAAGGAACCGTATCGCCGCCGCACCGAGGAGCAGCGCCGCCGATGCCGCGAGAGCTTCTGTTACCGACCAGCCCAACGCCAGGGCGGAGGCAGACCATGTTGCGAGCGCGACCGGAGCCAGCCGGAAGTCGAGCGGCTCCCGCGTCATACATGTACATACGCTCTGATGTTCGCGAGCGTGACATCACCTATGCCCGAGACGTCGAGCAGCTGATCGACGCTGGTGAAGGCGCCGTTCTCAGTTCGGTACTGGAGGATCGCGATCGCTGTGACGGGTCCGATGCCCGGCAGCGTCTCCAACTGATCCTGAGTAGCAGTGTTGAGGTCAACCGAGGCGATCGCGGTGGTGGACACCGCCGTCACCGGCACAGTCGCCGAGGGCACCAGCTCGCCTGACGGCACCTTCAGCCCCACCACGATTTGCTCGCCGTCGACGAGCGGCCGTGCGAGATTGAGGTTGCTCGTCCGGACGCCAGGGCGTTTGCCGCCCGCTGCCTTCAGCGCGTCGTACACTCGCGAACCCGCCGGCAGCTTGACGATGCCGGGTCGCCGTACCTTGCCGGTGACGTCCACTACCAGCACCGAGGGGGTCGGCGCCGGCGTGGCAGGAGCCGCCGCAGCAGGGGTCGAACCGGACGTCGGCGCTCCGGTCGCAGTGAAGATCGCCGTCGCGTTGATGGCCGTGCCCATCGGCGACGTCGTCGGAAGGGAGCGAGTCGCCGCAAGATTGACCGGCGCGGCGTGGGGTTGAGCTCTCATCACGTACCACGCTGTGACGGCAAGCGCCGCGGCGACGACGAGAGCCAGCACCGTCACATGCTGGGAGGAGAGCCCCCAGCGGCCATATCCGCTAGCTCCGGTGGAAACGGCACGACCGGCCCTGTCCGGAGGCTCCGCACCCACAAAGGACCGACGAGGTGCCGCCCGCGAACCGCCGGCGCCCAACCTCGGCGTACGGGTGTCGCCTTCGTCGAAGCGCGACCAGTCGTCCGCATCGATCTCTCTGTCTTCCGACTCGTCCGGAGCGGTATCAGCATCCGACCGCTCGTCAGCATCGGTATCTTCTGCTGCCCATTCGTCGAAATTCGTGTTCGTATCTGGGGTCGCCCGGATGCCCTCAATGCTTTCGCGGTCGGGCGACGTACTGGGGCGGCGCTGTGGAGGCGCGGTGCCGAACTCGGCTGACAAGGCAGCCAGTCGCTGCCGCGCGAAGGAGGCAGTGTCACTGTCGGGAGCGGGTCGCCGGCTGAACATGGGCGCGACGCTAGGGCGGCATTACGACGACCGGGAGACACAGCGCGACCCCTGTGGACAGTTGGAGGTGGTCAGCGGGCTGTGGACCGATTCCCTCTCGGCACCGCAAATCCACCCCCTGCACCGGAAATTGGCCATGCGGACGGTGCAGGCGCCACGTCCGCATGGCAGACGCCTAGGGGAGAGCCCGGGGGGGGCGAGCTCGGGGCGGGCCGAGCGGGGGGCCGCGAGCCGAGCGGACAGGGAGGTTACTGCAGCGGGGAGACGACGACCGCGAGCATGCCCGGGCCGACGTGAGCACCGATGACGGCACCGACCTCATTGACGACCAGCTGCTCGAGCCCTGGCACCCGTTCACGCAGGTGGTCGGCCAGGGTGGCGGCACGCTCGGCGTTCGCCAGATGCGACACGGCGAGGTCGACCTGCAGCTCACCCGCCGCCTTGACCGCGAGCTCCTCAAGACGGCTGAGCGCGCGGCTCTCCGTACGCACCTTTTCCAGCGGCACGATGCGGCCGCCGTCAACGGTCAGCAGCGGCTTGACGGCGAGAGCGGAACCGACGAGCGCCGCGGTGGCACGCACCCGGCCACCACGCCGCAGGTACTCCAGCGTGTCGACGTAGAACAGCACAGTGGCGGCGGCGGCGCGTTCGCGGGCGACTTCGGCGGCCTCCGCAGCGCTGGCCCCTTCGGACAGCGCCTCTGCGGCCGCTTGCACGCCGAACCCGGTCGCCATCCCGAGCTGGCGGCTGTCGACCGTCTCCACCGGGAGCGGTGCTTCTTTGGCTGCGAGCTGGGCGGACTCGAACGTTCCCGACACCTCACCGGAGAGGTGAATCGACAGCACCTCGTCGGCGCCGTCGCGGGCCGCCTGTCGGTACACCCGCAAGAACGCCTCCGGGGAAGGCCGGCTGGTGCTGATGGGTGACCACTCTTTCAGGGCGGCGGCGACCTTCTCCGGCGTCGCCTCGGTGCCTTCGTCGTACGACGTGGCGCCGATGACCACCTGCAGCGGTATGACGACGGCACCGATGGCGCCCGCCTGTTCCTCGTCCAACGAGGTGGAGTCGGTGACGAGCGCGACGGACCGGGCCATCTCGCGACCTTAGCGTGCGGTCGACACGGCCATACAGCGCCTCGTCACCCCACCGAGCCATCCCAGGACTGGGCGGCTCACTCCAGTACGACGTTCACGACCCGAGGAGGCTTCACGATCAACTTGCGCACGGTACTTGAACCGATCGCCCGCTGCACGGACAGCTCGGCCAACGCCCGCCGCTGCAGCTCGTTATCGCTGATCGACGGGCTCACCTGCAGCTTGCCGCGCACCTTGCCCTGCACTTGCACCACGCACGTCACCTCGTCGGCGGTCAGCAGCGACTCCTCGGTACGTGGCCAGCCGACCTTCGCGACCGTCGCGGGGTGACCCAGCCGCTCCCACATCTCCTCAGCGGTGTACGGCGCCACCAGGCTCAGGATGATCGCCACGGTCTCCGCAGCCTCGCGAACGGCGGGATCGGCAGGTCCGCAGCCGGTGTCGATCGCCTTGCGCGCCGCGTTGACGAGCTCCATCACGCGGGCAATCATCACGTTGAAGCGGTGTGCCTCGACCAGGTGCGTGGCCTCGGCGATGGTCCGGTGGGTCATCTTGCGCAGCGTGACGTCGCCGCCGGAGAACTCGACCTCTGGCTCGCTCGTCATGTCGCCGCTCAACCGCCAGACCCGCTGCAGGAAACGCAGCGACCCGCCCGGGGACATGTCCGCCCAGTCGATGTCGTCCTCTGGTGGGCCGGCGAACACCATGGTCAGCCGTACGGCGTCCACGCCGTACTCCGCGATCTGTTCTCCCAGGTCGACCCCGTTGTCCAGCGACTTGCTCATGCCGCGGCCCTGGTTGGTGACCTCACCCTGATTCAGCAGCGCAGTGAACGGCTCGACGAAGTCCAGATAGCCCATGTCGTGAAGCGCCTTGGTGACGAACCGCGAGTAGAGCAGGTGCAGGATCGCGTGCTCGACTCCACCGACGTACTGGTCGACCGGGCACCAGCGGCGCACCGCTTCGACGTCGAATGCCTGAGTGTCGTCGTTCGGCGTCGGATAGCGCAGGAAGTACCACGACGAATCGACGAACGTGTCCATCGTGTCGGTGTCGCGCTGCGCCGGGCCGCCGCACTTGGGGCACTCAACGTTGACCCATTCGGTCGCCGAGCCCAGCGGCGACGTGCCCTTGGGCTGCAGGTCGGCACCGCGCAGATCGGGCAGTACGACGGGCAGGGACTCCTCGGGAACCGGCACCTCACCGCAGTTCTCGCAGTGAATGATCGGGATCGGCGGTCCCCAGAAGCGTTGCCGTGACACCAGCCAGTCACGCAGCCGGTAGTTGACCGTGCCTCGCCCGGTGCCGGCCTGCTCCAGGTAGGCGATGATCGCCGACTTCGCCGCGTCGACGTCCATACCATTCAGGTCGATCTGGTCGTTCGCAGAGTTGATCGCCGGCCCCTCACCGGTGTAGGCCTCGCCGTCGAAGTCGTCGGGCGGCTGCACGGTGCGCACGATCGGCAGATCGAACTTCTTGGCGAAGGCCCAGTCACGCTGGTCTTGCCCGGGGACCGCCATGATCGCGCCGGTGCCGTAGTCGGCCAGCACGTACTCGGCGGCGTACACCGGTAATCGCTCGCCGTTCACCGGGTTGACCGTGAAGACGCCCAGGAACACGCCGGTTTTCTCCCGGCCCTCGGTCAGCCGGTCGATCTCCGTTACGCGCGCCACTTGCTCGCGGTAGGCGTCGAACTGCTCGCGCTGCTCAGCCGCACAGAGCTGCGCAGCCAGCGGCGCATCGGCAGCCACGACGAAGAACGTCGCGCCGAACAGAGTGTCCGGCCGGGTCGTGAACACCGTGACCTTCTCCGGCCGCTCCCCGCTCGCAGGCGTGGCGTCCACACGCTCCGGCCGCTCCTCGTCCTCAGCTGCCGGTCGAGCCTGTCGAGACCCCGCCTCCTCCTCCACACCGACGATCCGGAAGTCCACGTGGGCGCCCTCCGAGCGCCCGATCCAGTTGCGCTGCATGGTCAGCACGCGGTCGGGCCAGTTGCCCTTCAGTGCCTCCATGTCGTCAAGCAGCCGGTCGACGAAGTCGGTGACCTTGAAGTGCCACTGCGTCAGCTCCCGCTTGGTGACCTCCGTTCCGCACCGCTCGCATTTACCGCCGACGACCTGCTCGTTCGCCAAGACGGTCTGGTCCTGCGGGCACCAGTTGACCGCAGACGCCTTGCGATAGGCCAGCCCGTTGGCGAACAGGCGAAGGAACAGCCACTGCGTCCACTTGTAGTACCCCGGATCTGACGTGTGCAGCCGCGTCGACCAGTCGAACGAGATGGCGTACCGACGAAACGACTCCGCCTGCTTCTCGATGTTCTTGTAGGTCCACTCGGCTGGGTGTTCGTTGCGTTTGATCGCGGCGTTCTCCGCATTCAGCCCGAAGGAGTCCCAGCCGACGGGATGCAGGACGTCGTACCCCTGCTGGAACCAATAGCGCGCGATCACGTCGGCCAGCGCGAACACCTCCGCGTGGCCCATGTGCAGGTCGCCGGACGGGTAGGGGAACATGTCCAGCAGGTACCGCCGCTCGCGGCTGCCGTCGTCGATCCGCCGGAACGGGTCGAGCTCGGTCCAAACCTTCAGCCACTTGTCCTGCACGGCGTGGACGTCGTACGTCGTGGGCCGTTCCACTTGGGTCTGCTCAGTCATGGCGGTCGTCTCCTGTGCTCGTTGCCTGCCGTCCCTGGTTGTCGTGCCCGCCGCTGCTCGCATGTCGCGGGGGCACAAAAAAGCCCCTCACGCTTGAGGGGCAGCCGCGCTGATAGATGGTGCGTTCAGCGCGGCTAACTAAGAAGCAGAACTCGCCGCATATGCCCAGCGTAGCCGAGTCAACCGGGCCTTCGCCAGAGAAAACCCCCAGAAGGGACTACGCGTCCGATGTGTACGACGTCAGGGGCTGGCCGTGGTGGTCGGCACCTTATGAGCGACGGTCGGGGACGTCGGGACCGTGCGCGTCGGCGCTGTCGACGACAGAGTCGGCGTGGGTGTCGTGGGTGTCGTGGCCGTCGTCGTGGTTGGTGTCGCCGTGGGGCTAGTCGCCGGCGCGGTCGTCCACGCTGTAGGGCCGGTGGTCGCCGGTGGGTTCGGCGCGGTCTGCTGAATCCCGTGCGGTCGGTGGTGGTCTGGCGGTTGCTGCGGAGGATGCTTGCTATCGGGAGAGCCGCGACCAAGGAGGTGTCCCAGCGTCGTACCAGAGTCTGAACCGTGCCCAGTCCAAGCCGACACCGGCTTGCCGGTCACATCCTCCAGGCAGGTGAGCAGCACAAACGCCAGCGCCAGCATCGCGCCCGCGCTGAGGGCCACAGCTCCCCACCGTCGCCCGGACAACGCTGACCGCGCTGAGCCGCCGCCCGACCTCCCGAAGCGTGGCATCCGGCGAAGCGACGTGGCACCTGCGGATTGGCTCGCTCCGCCAGCGACTGTCGCACGGCTGCGCTCCAGCCGGGGCGGAAGTGTCTCGCGAAGCACCTGCGACGTGCGCTCGATCGGCCGGCTGTAGAGCGCCGTGCCGACCGAGATGACGACGCTGGCGAAGACGGCGCCACCCACGGTCCCGGCGACGCCGAGGACCGAGGAGGCGACCGCCGCCGACGCGGCCGCGAGGGCTCCGCCGACGACCTTCGGCACGCTGATGCTCATGTGTTCGCGACTGGGCGCAGGTTGCTTCGAACCTCCAGCGTCGGCGACTGACGGCTCGTCAGCGCGGTCGCCCCTTGGCTCGAGCGGCGGCAACTGCTCCTGCCGCCCGCTCCTGGGTGGGTGCTCCTCTAGACCACCGGTGGGCGGAGAAGCCGGCTGCTGCCGTCGTGACTCTTCGAGGAGCATCTGAAGGCTGGCGGACGTCGGGGCATGCGGAACCTCCCACGAGGGGCTGGCGGCGTCGGGCTCAAGTAAATCCTGCGGAGGGGCGGAAGGCCGACGCGGCGGTTGGGCGCGTGACCCGGGCAACGTCTGGCGGGGCGCGTTCTCTGGCAGCGGGTCGAAGCCAGGCGCGGACAACTCCTCGACGTCGCTCGGGATCGAGTCGACCGACCGGTCGGACGAGGACATGCTTCCTTTCCAGCGCACAGCGAAGACCAACGGATGAAACAAGGAGGTGCCGAACCTGATCAGGCGACCTACCCAGGCTAACGAACGGTCGTTGCCCTACCCAAGCGGTTGCCCTGAGAAGCAGCCGTGAGTTACCGCACATCCTGGGTCGCAGGTGTCGGCTTGCAAAGCTTCGCCGGCGCAACGACCACGACAGTATCTCCGGCGTCTTATGCTGCCGCCAGCCAACAGCGAGGAGATTGACAGTGACCCGGTACGGCACGCAATACGGCCCTGACATCACCTTCCTCGGCGTCGAGCGCTGCGACCTGGCTGACGTGGCGTCGTACGCCGACGCGGATGTGGTGATCGTCGGCGCACCGTTCGACGGCGGGACATCGCATCGGCCCGGCACACGGTTCGGGCCGCAGGCGATCCGCATGACCGACTACCTCCCTCACGACGGCTCCCGCCCCAGCCTCGCACTGCGTACCGACGCTTTGCGTGACCTGAAGGTCGTCGACGCCGGCGACGTGGAGATGTTCTCCGGCGACATCGAGAACGCGCTCCCCCGACTTGAGTCAGCGGTCGAATCGGTGACACGCGCCGGCGCGATCCCCGTTGTGCTAGGCGGCGACCACGCCATCGCCTTCCCTGACGCCAAGGGAGTCGCCAACGTGCTCGGCGCGGGTCGGGTCTCGATGCTGCACTTCGACGCACACGCCGACACCGGTGACATCGCGTTCGGGTCGCTGTGGGGTCACGGCCAGCCGATGCGCCGGCTGATCGAGTCCGGGGCCGTGCGGGGTGACCGCTTCTTACAGATCGGTCTGCGCGGCTACTGGCCCGGACCGGAGACGCTGGACTGGATGGCTGCCCAGCACATGCGCTCGTTCGAGATGACCGAGATTGGCGTTCGCGGGCTCACCGCCTGCTTGGACGAGGCGTTCACACTCGCCACCGATGGCTGCGACGGAGTCTTCCTTTCGGTGGACATCGACGTGTGCGACCCGGCGCACGCTCCCGGCACGGGGACGCCGGAGCCTGGTGGCCTCAGCGCACGCGACCTGCTCGACTCGGTACGCCGCATCTGCCTCGAGCTGCCCGTCGCAGGCGTCGACGTGGTGGAGGTCAGCCCGCCGTACGACTCCGCTGACATCACCGCCGCGCTCGCGAACCGCGTCGTGCTCGAGGCGCTGTCGGCGATCGCGCTTCGTCGCCGCGGCGATGCGGCCTCGTACGATCCGTCGCGACCGCTGCTCGACGGCCGCCGCGGCACGCAAGAGCCGACGTCTGGTGTCAGATAGCGCACCACACGTCGGATCTTGGCGGGCGAGCCACCGCAGCGGAGTCAGGCACACTGGGGCGCAATCCGTTGGCATACAGGAGGAAGCTTCCGCATGACCACGCAAGAAGCCGAACAGAGCGACAAGGGTGCGTACGTCGAGTCAGGCAAGGAGTTCAACCGCGACACCAGGTACATCCCCACGCGGATCACGCGCGACGGCGCCGACGGCTACCCGGTCGAACCTGGCCGTTATCGGTTGATCGCGGCGCGTGCCTGCCCGTGGGCGAACCGGTCGATCATCGTGCGACGGCTTCTCGGTCTCGAGAACGTCATGTCCATGGGGCTGTGCGGGCCGACACACGACAACCGCAGCTGGACGTTTGACCTCGACCCGGGGGGTGTGGACCCGGTGCTGGGCATCGAGCGACTGCAGGAGGCGTACTTCAAGCGGTTCCCCGACTACCCCCGCGGCGTGACGGTGCCGGCGGTCGTCGACGTACCGAGCGGTGAAGTCGTCACCAACGACTTCCCACAGATCACGCTCGACTTCTCACTTGAGTGGCGGGAGTACCACCGCGAGGGCGCGCCGAACCTCTATCCGGAGGCGCTGCGTGAGGAGATCGACAACGTCAACGACCTCGTGTTGCGCGACGTCAACAACGGCGTCTACCGGTGCGGGTTCGCCGGCTCGCAGCAGGCGTACGACAAGGCGTACGACCGGCTGTTCAGCCGACTCGACTGGCTGAGCGAGCGCTTGTCAGCGCAGCGCTACCTCGTCGGCGACACCATCACCGAGGCCGACGTCAGGCTGTTCACTACTCTCGCCCGATTCGATCCCGTCTATCACGGCCACTTCAAGTGCAACCGGCACAAGGTCAGCGAGCTACCAGTGCTGTGGGCGTACGCTCGGGACCTGTTCCAGACACCAGGTTTCGGCGACACCACCGACTTCGTACAGATCAAGCAGCACTACTACATCGTGCACACAGACATCAATCCGACACAGATCGTGCCGCGTGGACCTGACCTCTCGAACTGGATGGAAGCCCACGGCCGCGAGGCACTGGGTGGCCGCCCTTTCGGTGACGGTACGCCGCCAGGACCGCTTCCCGAAGGCGAGGTCGTCCCTGCGGGCCATAGTCCGCTGCTCAACCGCGCCGGCTGATCCCGCTGGGTCACCCGCCCGGAGGGGGACCTCCGGGACCCGAACGGGGAACGGCACACCCGAAGGGGGGAACGGCAGCCAGGTAGGCATGCCGTCCCCTCACTCAAGCTCAGCGAATGCTGAGTTGCCCAAATTGGGAGCCGGACACGACGTCAGACACCAGCTGCGTATCCGAGGAGCTGGGATTGCGACCGCCACCCTTGGTGTCGGCGTACAGCGAGGCCGTCACCGTGTTGTTGTGGGGTGAGTTCGCCAGCTTGGTCAGCAGGTCGTCGAATGACGTGGCGTGCAGGCGAGACCTGCCTGGGCCACCTTCGATGACCAACTCTCCTCCGCTGCCCTTCGCGGACCGGGGAACCGATACCGCGAGGTTCGCTATCACCGGACCGCCGACACCGCTGCTCGGCATCAGCGTTACCCGCACCGGCAGCTTGCTGCCAGCCTTGACCCGCGTGTTCGAGCGCCTGCTCAGGGTGACCCACTTGGCGCCTGGCTTGACCTGCACCTTGTCGATCGTCAGGGCGTGGAACTTCGGGGAGTACGACCCGTCGTAGTGCACGCTGTTGATCCGCACATTCTCGAAGTTGTTGTGCATGATCGTCTGCATCTGCCGGTAGGACTCGTAACTGGACTCAAACGCGATGCTGTAGTGGCTGGCGAACCTGTCCTGGCGATTGAAAGTCCAGCTGCTGCCGTCGGCGCGGGTGCCCTTGACCGTCCACTGCACCGTCGCACTTCCGCTGCGCAGCTTGTCCAGCACCACAAGTGCGTTGACATACAGGTGCCCAAAAGCCGCTATCAGCGCCGTATACGGCCGATAGGCGATCATCGTCGTACCGTTTCGGCTATTGCCGTTAGTAGCGGTGACATGGGAGGTGACCTTCGTCAACGGTGGCAAAGTACCGAGTACGCCGGCTATGCCCTCCAGCCGATCCTGCACCAGCCGCCCGACTGGAGCACTGATGTTGGCGAGTTTGAACGACCCGTAGGTGTTGTCTTTCTGGATGTAGATCGCGTCGCCACCGTGCATCGACAACATGCTTGAGCCGGTCCACCCGAAGGGATGCCCGAAGCCCAGTACCTGGCTGCCGCACACCGCAGTGGCGCTGCCCATGGCGTACCAGGCAGCGTCGCCGTACGCGAGCGCCGCTGCCAGGTTGCCTCCTGGCACGATTGTTGTGGCGGCGGTGCTCGTCGACGTACCGCCACCGGCGACCAACTGCCGCTTGATGTTGAACCGGTTGGCAATCTTGGTGAGGTCACGCTGCGACAATCCGGACACACTTATCGGCATCGGAAGCTGCTTAAGGCCGCCACTTGCTTGTGTTGAGGTCAGAGCCCCGGAGGCGACCAAGCGATGCGCCGTGGTGTTGGGGAGGGCCACCTTTGCCGCTCCGGCGGCTTTGGCTGGCGATCCGTTGATCAGCTTCATCATCGCCGGGCCTGGCGTTAGGCCGGCGACGTCGCTCGGTGAGGCGGAAAAACCATAGGAAACGGCACCGAGAAGCCGACCCTGCGCGTCGTACACCGGTGAGCCGGACATGCCGTACCAGATGCCCTTGTCGACGTTGCCTTTGGCGTCGGTGATCTGCGAGCCTCGGAGCTGCACCATGATCATGTCGATGCCCGGCGCGATGCCGTCGTTCAGCACGCCGAGCACATTGCCCTGGAACTTGTCGGGCTGGGTGCCGCTGGTGACGGTGAGGCCATGTACGGCCATGCCCTTGGTAATGGCGTTGGCGGGCGTGCCCGTCGGGCAGCTCGGGTCGGCGGCAGATACTGCCGAGCTCGCCGGAACGGTGGTGGCGAGAAGAGCGGCGCAGGCCGCTCCAAGTACGCCGAAGCGCGGGCTAAGCCAGCCGCGTCCTACACGGGTTGTGGACATTCACGGTCCTCTCAGGGGAAGCAGCCAGCAGCGGCTGTACTGCACATCAGACTCTCTTCTCAGGAATTCGGCTCCACTTCGCAGATAACAATCAGGTCACGTTTGGGACTGGCACCAATCCACGGTCATTTGCGTCCCCGACCGTCTTCGGTTTGCCATGCTGACGTGGCGGCTGCACCGTCCGCATGGCACCTTTGCGGTGCCCACGCTGATTCTGCGGTGTCAACGGGGAAGGTTGTCCTGCCCGGCAAGCGGTCGCAGCGTCCCGACGGAGCAACCACTGCGGCGCGCGAGTAGCAGCCTGCGCACGCAGATCTGCGCACGTGATAGTTGCTCGGACGCGGCAGATGCACGGTCTGCATGGCAGATCTGCGGTGTCGACGGTGTATCCGATACGTCCGCATGGCAAACCGCAAGGTCGGGGTCGGGCGCGCGGCGGCGCGGGCGGTGGAAGGGCGGCTGGTCAGGGGTCGTCGCAGGACAGATGCTGGTCGACGATGGCGTCGGCGGCTTCGCGGGTGGGTGCGTGGCCGGTCACGGCTGCGAGGAACGGCTCCCGGTCGAGTTGGTAGACCACGCTTGGCACGGTAGCCGTCACCGTGGCCGTGCGGGGTACGTCTCGCAGCAACGCAATCTCGCCGGCTCCCTCCATCGGCTGAAGTCGCCGCAGCTCCCGTCCCCCTTGAGTCACCGCGAGCTCACCGGCGTTGAGGATGAAGTAGTGAAGACCCGTCTCGCCCTCGCGCATGAGAACACCTCCCGCTGGTATTTCCCTGGGCTGAAGCGCCCCGGCGAGACCTTCGAGCACAGGGGCGGGTAGTCCAGCGAAGAGCGACACCTGCTGGAGTACCTCGATCCGACCGGTGGCCGGGGGCTTGCTCGCGTCGAGGCTGACCAGCGAGCGGGCGCTGAACGCAACCGCGAGAAGCAGAATCGCGGCGATCCCAAGCACGGCAACCGTGTCGCCGCCGACGCCAATGAGCAACGGAACCAACAGCGAGCCGGCCGCGAGGCCCGCCAGGGAGATCCCTTCGAGCAGGCCGAACACTCGGCCGAGGACGTGAACCGGTACGGCCCGCTGCAGCAGCGTCCGTCCGGCGACATCCTGCACGGCGTGGGTTGCCCCGACGACGGCAAGGAGCAGCGCCGTGATGACGGTGCCTCCTCGCACAACGACGAGGGCGAGCGCGCAGCTGCACAACAGAGCGGACGACAGGATCGGCGTGCTGAGGCGTCTGCCCACCAGGTGCGCCGTCAGCAGGCCGGCGGCGATTCCACCAACGCCAAAGGCCGTTTGCAGGTAACCCACCCAGCCCGGGTCGACGGTCAGGATGTCGATGGCGATCACGACATACAACACGTCCAAGGCGCCCATCAGGAGCCACTCGGCCGAGAAGACGACGGCGAGCGAGCGCGGCCCAGCAGGTCCTACTAGGAGCCGCACAGCGTCACGCAGGCTCGACCCTCGATCGTCGTTGCCAGCGATAGGTGGCTTCCCGGGCAGCGGCAGTACGAGTACAGCGCTGAACAGCAGGAGCACAGCGGTGGCGATCAGCACGCTCGCCGCACCTCGCCACGTCAACAAGGCGCCACTGAGGAGCCCCGCCACGACGACTCCAGCGTTCTCCGTCCAGCCCAATCCGATGTTGGCCGCCGTGATGTCGTGCGCCTCGCGAGCGAGCTCAGGAAGCGAGGCGACCTGCGCCGGCCGCGTAGTGACCATGCTGATGGTCGCGACAACTGCGGCCGGATAGACGATGTACGCGCTGCCAAACATCATGGCCGCCGCGGCTACCGCCATCGCGGTTGCTTGAGCGAGAAAGCCAACGAGCAGCAGCCGAGCTGGTGAGCTGCGATCGGCGAACGCTGCAATCGACGGAGCGGCCGCAGCGGCTGGCAGCAGCTGGGCCACGGCGACCAGCCCGGACTCGGTGGCCCCACCTCGACGGAAGGCGAAGACCAAGACCGCCAGCCAGCTGGCGTATTCGGCCACCACGAAGAGGCCATAGGCACTGATCAGCCGAAGCAACGGCCGGTTGCGACCTACCGCTCCTGCAACGACGGCTACGGCGCCCATCTGCTGGAGGGTATGGGTTATTCGGGCGTTTGCGCGATCAGTAGGGTGACGTGTCTTCTCAACTCCGAGGTTCGCGATGGACGATGATCCGCTCGCCGTAGACCCGGAGATCATGCGGCAGATGGGTTACCGAACCGTCGACTGGCTGGTGGAGCGTGAGCGCCGTCGGCGGGACGAACCAGTCCTGCAACAGATGACCGTTCCCGATATGAGCGAGCGGAT
The DNA here is from genome assembly GCA_038252945.1 of Propionibacteriales bacterium. Taxonomy (GTDB): domain Bacteria; phylum Actinomycetota; class Actinomycetes; order Propionibacteriales; family Nocardioidaceae; genus JAUJOE01. The sequence continues at coordinate 21,998 of JBBSHN010000025.1, forward strand.
TCCGGCAGCGGCGCCAGCAACGGGCGAAGGCCTCGACTCGATCCTGAGTCACCTGAGCGAACACGTCCTGCCCTTTCGCAGCCGTATTGATCACCCCCGGTACATGGCCTACGTCCCTGGTGAAGGCACTTGGCCCGGTGCGCTGGGCGACCTCATCGCCAGTTGTTACAACATCGACGTCGGCAACTGGATGGAATCGGCTGGTCCGAGCCAGCTGGAGCTCACTGTTCTGAATTGGTTCGCAGGCTGGATCGGCTACCCGGAGTCCGCAGCGGGAGTGTTGGTGTCCGGCGGTTCGGCGGCGAACCTCACAGCACTGGCGTGCGCCCGGGAGGCGCTCGTAGGCGCTATGAGCGACGACGTCGTCGTCTACGTGTCGGATCAGGGGCACTCCTCACTCGCCCGTGCGGCTCGGGTGCTTGGTTTTCGGCCTCAACAAGTGCGCGTGCTGCCGGTCGACGAGCGATTCCGGATGCGGGTGGATGCCTTGAGTGTCGCCCTCGAGACCGACATTGCGGCGGGGCGGCGGCCGTTGGCGGTTTTGGCGGTCGCCGGCTCGACCAACACCGGAGCGGTGGACCGCTTGTCAGACATGGTGAAGCTGTGTCACCACCATGGAGTGTGGCTTCACGTCGATGCCGCGTACGGCGGATTCGCGGCCATCACGTCGCGTGGCCGCGAGCTACTGAGCGCCCTTGCTCTCGCGGATTCAGTGACGTTGGATCCTCACAAGTGGCTATACCAGCCGTTCGAGTGCGGCGCCGTACTCGTGCGCCAGGGTCACTTGCTGAGCGAGGCGTTCGAGATCCATCCCGACTACCTGCAGGACTCCGTCGCGGCCGCAGACCGGGAGGTCAACTTCGCCGACCGAGGTCTACAGCTGACCAGGATGAGCCGAGCGCTCAAGATCTGGATGTCGGTGCGGTACTTCGGGCTGGATGCCTTCACAGCCGCTGTTGACCGCTGCCTGAGTCTCGCTGAGCATGCCCAGCGCTTCGTGGAGGCAACAGACCACCTGGAGCTGATGGCTCCAGCCACTCTTGGGATCGTGTGCTTCCGTCGCCGGCCGCAAGGTGAGAACGACGAGCAGCGACTAGAAGAGCTCAACACGGCCCTGCTCACGAAACTGCTCGACAGCGGCCAGGCGATGATCTCCTCTACTCGTCTCCTCGGGCGCTACGCCCTGCGGGCCTGCATCCTCAACCACGGCACTACCGCCACGGACGTGGATTCTGTCTTGCAGTGGCTGGCGACTACTCCCGTTGACACGGCGCCTCGACGTACGTCGCTGAGCCAGAAGACCGCCGATGTCCAAGCCGGGTGGCCGCTGGCGGACGCCGCGACAGTCGACGATCTGGCGTCAGTGCCTCTTCTGGCCGGCATCGACGACGGATGGAGGCGCTGGGTGGCTGCCGTCGGCCGCCACCGCTTTGTGCCGGCCGGGCAC
>JBBSHN010000026.1:0-23396 GCA_038252945.1 Propionibacteriales bacterium
CGTTGGCTTCTGGTTCTCGCTCGGGCACTCCACCGTCGTCTTCGGTTTGTGCGCACTTCTTGCCGTCGGAGTGCGCTCTCTGGCGGGACAGGTCCACGACGGGGTATCGAGCCTGCACACCGTGACTGGATTGATTGGCACCAGCGTGTCGGCGGCTTTCCTTTACCTCATCGGCCTGCTCAACCTCGTGGTGCTGAGCGGCATCCTCGGCATATTCCGGGAGATGCGACGTGGCGACCTCGATGAGGTGGCGCTGGAACAACATTTGAGCAACCGGGGGTTTATGAACCGCTGGTTCGGTGGGCTGACGAGGACTATCAGCAAGCCGTGGCAGATCTACCCGGTTGGCGTGCTGTTTGGCCTCGGCTTCGATACGGCGACGGAAATCAGTCTGCTCGTACTCGCCGGTGGCGCCGCCGCTCTTGCGCTGCCGTGGTACGCACTCTTGACGTTGCCCGTTCTGTTCGCTGCCGGCATGAGCCTGCTGGACTCCATCGACGGCTGCTTCATGAACTTCGCCTATGGGTGGGCATTCGCGAAGCCAGTTCGCAAGGTCTACTACAACCTGACCGTTACGGCTCTCTCCGTCGCCGTTGCCCTCGGTATCGGCACGGTCGAACTGCTCTCCATCGTGGTCGAGCAGCTGTCGATCACGTCGGGGCCGCTCGCCTGGATCGGCGAACTGAACCTCAACCAGGTCGGCTTCTTCATCGTCGGGTTGTTCGTCGTGACTTGGCTGGCTGCTTTGGCCTTCTGGCGATTCGCGCGAGTGGACGAAAAGTGGTCGTTGCCGGTTGGTTCGACCGATTCCTCGCTAGTCCCGTAGAACTCTCGACCGCGCGTTTCAGGGCCAGCGGAGGCGTCGGACGCAGGCGTCAGCAGGTGAGGCCGTGCTCAACTACCTATGCCAAACACTGGAATGAACGTCTACAACTGCCTGAGAGTGCCCCATGGACGCAGCCTTTTCCGCACAACCGCTGACGAAAGAAACCTGGGACGACCTTGTCGCTCTCTTCGAACTGCCGGGTGGCTCGATAGTGCGCGGCTGCTGGTGCATGTTCTACCGAAAGAGCGGCAAGTCGTCGGGCATCTTGACCGGCACCAACAAGGGTGAGCTGCGACGACTGGTGGACAGCGGATCTGTGCCAGGTCTCATCGGCTACCTCGATGGGTCACCCGTGGGCTGGATCAGCCTGGGGCCACGGGAGGACTACGCCAAGCTCCGGAGGTCTCCAATCATGAAGCCTGTCGACGAGTGCAGCGTTTGGTCGATCGTGTGCACGTACGTCGCAAAGCGACTCCGCGGTCAGGGTCTGCAGCATCAGCTGCTGGACGCAGCCATCGGCTACGCAGCGGAGCAGGGCGTTGGGACGCTTGAGGCTTATCCGGTCGACAAGCCCGAGCGCAGTCACGACGACTTCATGTTCTTCGGCTCGCGGAGCTTGTACGAAGCGGTCGGCTTTACGGAGGTCGTACGCCGCTCGCCCACACGCGTCGTAATGAGGCGCGAGCTCAAATCCAATGGGTGAGCCACATCCGGTCATTCCATTGCGCGTTGGTCAAGAGCTGGTCGGTGAGGATCGGGTAGAAGTACACGAAGTTGACAGCGACTGCGGCCACGAAGGCGCCTACGATCAGTGAACCGACGAGGCGCCGGCGGCGTGAGGCATTCGGGCGGCCGCGAATCTTTCCCAACACCAGCGTCACTCCGATGACGGTGAAGGGCACAATCGCGACGCCGTAGTAGAAGAAGATCGGCCGCTGGTCGTAATGCACACACGGCAGCCAGGTCGTCACAACCCCGACGAGAGGAACGCCGAAGCGCCAGTCCCGACGTGTGGCCCAGTACCCCAGGCCGACGATCAGTGCCAGAGCGCCACCCCACCACAGCACCGGCGTACCGATCGCCAGAACCTGCTGGACGCACTCTTGATGAGGCGGGCAGGTGGGAACGACACTGCGATCACCACTCGTCGCTGCGATACCGAGCGGCCGATTGACGAGCAGCCACCCCGCTGGGTTCGACTGGAACGGGTGAGTGGCCGCGTTGATGTACGAGCCGGTATGGAAGTCGTAGACCTCCTTGTGGTAGTTCCACAACGCGTCAAGAGCATGCAGCGCGCCCTGGAAGTCGTTGTGGGGATGATCGTCAACTGAGCTCCAGGTCCAGTCGTTGGCGTCGACGGCGTGGCCGAACGCGTCCTCGAACAGCTGCGCGTGCGTCAAGAAGCCCATCCACGACACCACGTAGACCACAAATGCGACGAGCAGGAACGATCCGACAGCGGGTAGCTCGTCCACTACCAGAGCTTTCAGGGGTGCCCATCGGACGCCGAGCGCACGACGCAGGCCGCTGTCCCATGCCCACATCAGCACGGTGAACCCCAGCAACACGAAGATGGCGCTCCACTTGGTGCCGCACGCGAGTCCGAAACACACGCCGGCGGCGATTCGCCAAGGCCGCAGCAGCAACCCGCGCACAGGCCCGAACTCGCCAGCGTGGGATGTCGGTGATGTGCCGTACCTTCGCGCCAGTTTCACCCGGGCCCAGTCCCGGTCCGCGACCAGGCAATGCACTCCGCACAGCAGCCAGAACGCCAAGAAGATGTCGAGCAGCGCAAACCTCGACATGACGAAGTGGAGGCCATCGAATGCCAGCAGCACTCCGGCCACGCAGCCGAGCACCGTCGAGCCGGTCAGCCTGCGTACCAATCGGCACAGGACCAGCACCATGAGCGTACCGGTCACCGCAGAGGAGAACCGCCAGCCCAGAGGTGTGAGACCGAACATCCACTCACCGACGGCGATCATCCACTTGCCGACCTCGGGATGCACCACCATGCTCGGGGTGCTGTCTTGGAAGATGCCCTTGGTCGAGCCCGAGTTGATGATGGCGTCGGCTTCGCTCTTGTCGGTGTCGGGGTTGTTGACGAAGCTTGCGGCGTAGTGCTTGACCAGCAGTGAGTACGCGTCCTTCGCGTAATACGTCTCGTCGAAGGTGATGTCGTGCGGCGTCGTAATGTGCCAGAACTGCAGCACGCCGCACAGCAGTGTGATGACGATCGGCGCCAGCCATCCCCATAAGGGGTCGCTTCGGTAGTACGCCGGAGTGAACCGCCGGCGCAGAGGCGGGAGAGGCTCCCCGTCGACGGTTGAGGCGAGCAGCGTGGCCGAGCGGTTCGGCTGTGGAGTCGCGGCGGGAGCCGGCACTGCTGTCGCCACGGCGCCATGCTAGGTGGCGTTCCCTGTCAGGATGGCTGCCATGACGCTCGTCGTCGCTGCGAGTCCGATCGGGCAGATCGACGACGCCTCACCTCGGCTGGCTGCCGCGTTGGCGACTGCAGACGTTATCGCGGCTGAAGATACTCGTCGGCTCCGGCGCCTGTTGGCAGGTCTCGGCGTGACGACAGCAGCTCGGGTGGTGTCGTACTTCGACGGTAATGAGGAGCAACGCACGCCTGGCCTCCTCGCGGAGGTGGCGGCCGGGCGCCACGTCGTACTCGTCACCGACGCCGGCATGCCGAGCGTCTCAGACCCGGGTTATCGGCTGGTGGCCGCTGCGGTGGACCAAAAGCTGCCGGTCACGGTCGTGCCGGGCCCTTCCGCAGTGCTTGCCGCGCTGGCCATCTCCGGCTTGCCGGTCGACCGGTTCTGCTTCGAGGGCTTCCTGCCTCGACGGCCTGCTGAACGGGCTCGCCGGCTGGCTGACCTAGAGCAGGAGCGCCGCACCCTGGTGTTCTTCGAAGCGCCGCACCGCACCACTGCAGCCCTTCGTGCCATGGCCGACGCTTTTGGGGCAGAGCGTCAGGCAGCGTTGTGCCGGGAGCTCACCAAGACCCATGAAGAGGTACGACGAGGGCCGCTTGAGCAGCTCGTCGCCGACTCCGTCGGGATCCGTGGGGAGGTGACGATCGTCGTGAGCGGCGCGACTCAAAGGCCGGCGCGTCAAGTCGACGACGCTGACCTGCGACGGCAGGTCAACGACCTGGTAGGGCATGGGATGTCGCGGAAAGACGCGGTCACCATGGTGGCCCGGTCCAGTGACCTGGCTCGCAAGGTCGTCTACAACGCCGCACACCGAAATTGACGTGACGCCGCTCCTAGGATGAGCGGACATGAGCCGCGTTCTGTCTGCCGTTGCCTGGCCGTACGCGAACGGCCCGCGCCACATCGGCCACGTCGCCGGATTCGGCGTGCCGTCCGACGTCTTCAGCAGATACATGCGGATGGCTGGACACCAGGTGTTGATGGTCAGCGGCACCGACGAGCACGGCACGCCGATTCTCGTGGCCGCGGATGGCGCTGGCATTTCACCTCGAGATCTCGCCGACCGCAACAACCGGATCATCGTCGAGGACCTTGTGTCGCTCGGGTTGTCCTACGACCTCTTCACCCGTACGACGACGCCCAATCACTGCGCCGTCGTGCAGGAGATGTTCACGACCGCCTACCGCAACGGCTATGTAGTCGAGCAGACGACGTACGGCGCCATCTCACCCTCCACCGGTCGAACTCTTCCCGACCGGTACATCGAAGGAACGTGCCCGATCTGCGGATACGACGGCGCGCGAGGGGACCAGTGCGACAACTGCGGTAACCAGCTGGACCCCACGGACCTAAAGAACCCACGCAGCCGAATCAACGGTGAAGTGCCGAAGTTCGTCGAGACGCAGCACTTCTTCCTCGACCTGCCGGCACTCGCGGATGCACTGGGTGAGTGGCTCGATGACCGCGCTGCCTCGGGTACGTGGCGGCCGAACGTGGTCAAGTTCAGCCAGAACATCCTCGAGGACATCAAGCCTCGGGCAATCACCCGCGACATCGATTGGGGCATCCCCGTGCCGTTGGACGGATGGCGCGACCAGCCAACCAAGCGCCTCTATGTGTGGTTCGACGCCGTGATCGGCTACTTGTCGGCGTCCATCGAATGGTCGCGGCGGGTCGGTGACCCTGACGCGTGGCGGCAGTGGTGGAACGATCCGGACGCTCGCTCGTACTACTTCATGGGCAAGGACAACATCACCTTCCACTCCCAGATCTGGCCTGCAGAGCTGCTTGGCTACGACGGTCGGGGAAGCCGCGGAGGAACGCCCGGCCGGTACGGCGAGTTGCAGCTCCCCACGGAAATCGTGAGCTCGGAGTTCCTGACGATGGAGGGGAGGCAGTTCTCCTCCAGTCGGGGCATCGTCATCTATGTGCGCGATGTCTTGTCTCGCTATCAGCCGGACGCGCTGCGCTACTTCATCAGCGCTGCCGGGCCGGAGACATCCGACAGCGACTTCACCTGGGTTGAGTTCGTGCGCCGCACAAACGGTGAGCTTGTCGCCGGCTGGGGAAATCTGGTGAACCGGACGGCGACGATGATCGCCAAGAGCTTCGGGCAGGTTCCGGTCGCCGGGGAACTCGTGGAGGCAGACCGTCGGCTACTCGAGCGGGTGGAAGGCAGTTTCGGCAGTGTGGGCGCCTCGATCGAGTCGCACCGGCAGAAGCAGGCCTTGGCCGAAGCAATGCGCACTGTGGCCGACATCAACAAGTACGTCACGGAGCAAGAGCCGTACAAGCTCAAGTCCGCTGATCAGCGCAAGCGGCTCGCAACCATCCTGCACGTGACGGCGCAGGCAGTCAGCGATTGCAACACGCTGCTCGCGCCGTTTCTCCCGCACAGCGCCAACGCCGTGGATTCGGCTCTCGGCGGCAAGGGAGATCTCGCTCCGCTGCCCCGCATCGAGGAGGTCGAGGACCTCGACGGCGGCCCTGGCTACCCCATCATCACCGGCGACTACCACTCCGTTGTTCCCTGGAAGCGCCGGCTCGTCGTACCCGGGACTCCGGTCGCCAAGCCCACACCGATCTTCGCCAAGCTCGATGTGTCTGTGGTGGAGGAAGAGCTCGGACGTCTGCAGGCGCAGGCGCAAGGGTGAGCGAACCAACAAGCCAGCCCACTCGGTCGCGCGTCAACGACGAATACGGAGGTCGTCGCCGCGAAAGTCGACCGCCGTTGCCTGAGGCGTTGCCGGTTCCGGTGGCTGACAACCACTGCCACCTGGACATCGAGGACGGAGCGGACTGGCTCGACCCGCAGCGGGCGCTCGAGCTGGCGACGAGCGTCGGCGTGAACCGCATCGTCCAGATCGGCTGTGACTTGCCGAGCGCCGCCTGGGCGGTGCAGACAGCCGAGCAGTACGACGCCATCGTCGCAGGCGTGGCGATACACCCGAACGAGGCGCCACGTCTCGCCGAGCGCGGTGAGCTTGACGCGGGACTCAGGGAGATCGAGCGGCTGGCGCGGGCGAGCGACCAGGTGCGCGCGATCGGCGAGACTGGGCTCGACTATTACCGGACTGGTCCGAGCGGAATGGAATCCCAACGGGAGGCCTTCGGCGCTCACATCGATTTGGCGCGGACCCTCGGCAAGACGCTCGTCATCCACGACCGCGACGCACACGACGACGTACTCGCTCTACTGGACGCATACGGAGTTCCCGAGCGAACCGTGCTGCATTGCTTCTCCGGTGACGACGACTTCGCTCGTCGTTGCCTCGACCGCGGGGCCTATCTGTCGTTCGCCGGCACGGTGACGTTCAAGAACGCTCAGTACCTCCGCGACGCTCTCGCCGTCGCACCGCTCGACCGAATCCTGGTGGAGACCGACGCGCCGTTCCTGACGCCGATGCCGCACCGCGGTAGGCCTAACGCGTCGTACCTCATCCCGCTCACTGTGCGAGCAATGGCCGAGGTCCGGCGCTGCGACCTCAAGGGGTTGTGTGCGGCCATTGATGCCAACACGAACTCGGCGTTCGGCGGCGCTTGGGGGTGATGTCGAAGTCGGCGCCAAGTCGTCGGCGGATACGTAGGTGTGACCGATGCGACCCCTGTGGCGCCGCACTAGGACAACTCGGACGGGCTTTTGCATCGGCCTGCCGTCTATGGCAAGGTCCTCGGCTTGTGACCCGGGTGGCTGCTCTTCCCCGTGCCAACCAGTGCACCGCAGTTGCGCCCGAACGGACTGTCCGTACAACCCAACCGGAGTGCCGTGTCGAAGCGCATTGTTCCTGCTGTCTTGTCCCTCATCGCCATCTTCGCCGTCGTCGCCACCAGCGTGACGTACGCCGCGGCCCGTAAGACGGTCACCGTCTCCGTTGAGGGTCGACAACAGCCGGTCACCGTCACCGGCTTCCACCAGACCGTCGCCGACGCTCTGAGCGCTGACGGCATCACCGTCGGTCAGCACGACGCCGTGGCGCCGTCACTGAACTCGCCCGTCAACGACGGCACCCGCATCGCGGTGGCCTACGGTCGGCAGCTCCGAGTGACGGTCAACGGCAAGACGTCGACTTACTGGACCACTGCGAGCAGTGTCAACGAAGCGCTCGCCCAGATCGGGCAAAGGTTCGACGCGGGATCCGACTACTCGATCAGCCGGTCGACGTTCATCGGTCGCCAAGGCTTGTCGTTCACGGTCAACACCCCCAAGAGCATCAAGCTCAAGGTGGGCGGGCAGAAGGCGAAGCACGTGTCCACCACCGCCTTGACCGTGGGTGACGCATTGGCTGCGCGCGGCATCCGGCTCGATCGGTTCGACCGGGTCACGCCTCGGCTAGGCACCTCCGTTCACGACGGCACCAGAATCATCGTGACGCGCGTGGAAAAGAAGCTCGTCACAGCGCGGGAGAGAACTGCCTTTCGGACGGTCAAGCGTTACGACAGCGGCATGTACGTCGGGCACTCCAGGGTGGCCCGCTCCGGTCACCGGGGCGCCGAGAAGGTGACTTACAAGGTAGTGCGGATCAACGGCAAACGGGTGAGCAAGCGCGTCGTCAAGCGGGAGACGCTACATCGGCCATCGCCGCGGGTCGTCTACTACGGCACCAAGCATCACTACGTCGCGCCAGCGCCAGCGCCAGCACCAGCGCCAGCGCCAGCACCAGCACCAGCGCCAGCACCTGTGGCGCCAGCACCGAACTACTCCTCCGGCAGCACAGTCTGGGACGCCATCGCCCAGTGCGAATCCGGGGGCAACTGGGCCATCAACACCGGCAACGGCTACTACGGCGGACTCCAGTTCACCGAGTCGACTTGGCTCGGGTACGGCGGCGGCGCCTATGCGTCGTACGCCAATCTGGCCACACGGGAGGAGCAGATCGCCGTCGCCGAGCGGGTGCAGGCCTCCCAGGGGTGGGGTGCCTGGCCGGTCTGCTCGGTGCAAGCGGGAGTCGGCTGACGGTATCGCTGCTCGGACCAGCGGACGTACGTCGCCTCGCTGAGCGGTATGGTGTGCGGCCGACCAAGCGGCGGGGTCAGAACTTCGTCGTCGACGCCAACACCGTGCGGCGCATCGTCGCGACGGCGGACCTGCGTCCAGGCGACGCCGTGCTCGAGGTCGGCCCCGGGCTTGGCTCACTGACCTTGGGACTGCTGAGCGCGGACGTGAGGGTCACCGCCGTCGAGGTCGAACCCATCCTGGCCAACGCCCTGCCGCAAACTGTCGCTGAGTTCGCTCCGGAGCGGCGGGAGCGACTGCAAGTCGTGGCTGGCGACGCACTGCGCGTGTCGACGCTGCCTGGCCCACCCCCCACCGCGCTGGTCGCCAACCTGCCGTACAACGTGGCCGTACCGGTTCTCCTTCATCTGCTCGCGACATTCGCGTCGATCGAGCGCATGCTCGTGATGGTGCAGCGTGAGGTCGCCGAACGACTGGCTGCGGCGCCGGGCTCCCGGGTGTATGGCGTACCGGGCGTGAAGGCCGCCTGGTACGCACAGGTACGGCTGGCAGGGTCGGTCAGCCGGTCCGTCTTCTGGCCAGCACCACGCGTCGACGCCGGCCTTGTCGCGCTAGTGCGGCGGCCTGCACCAGTGACCACGGCGGGCCGGCTTGCGACATTTGCTGTGATCGATGCCGCGTTCTCGCAGCGGCGGAAGATGCTGCGAGCAGCGCTCGCCGATCATGCCGGCTCGGCTGTTGCGGCGACGCGGGCGCTCGAGGCGGCCGGGGTGGCGCCCACTGCGCGGGGCGAGCAACTCACAGTGGTGGACTTCGCCCGGATTGCCGACGCGCTGCACACTCCGCACGTAGCCTGAACTCATGAGCCTGGTGACAGTCCGTGCACCAGCCAAGATCAATCTCGGACTGACTGTAGGACCGGCCCGCCGCGACGGCTTCCACTCTCTTGTCACCGTCTACCAGGCGATCTCCCTGTACGACGAGGTCAAGGCCCGGCCCGCGGCAGCGGGCGACATTTCGCTGAAGGTCACCGGCGAAGGCGCGGACGTCGTGCCACTCGACGACAACAACCTTGCCGTCCAGGCCGCCAGGCTCTTGGCGAAGTCGTGCGGAGTGAACGAGGGCGTCGCGCTCAGCGTGCACAAGACGATAGCGGTGGCTGGCGGGCTTGCCGGTGGCAGCGCGGACGCCGCGGGTGCCCTGGTCGCGTGCGACAGTCTTTGGGGCACCGGTCTGGGCCGCAGCGATCTGCTCGAGCTCGCCGCGCAACTCGGCAGTGACGTGCCGTTCTGCTTGGTTGGCGGCAACGCGGTCGGCACGGGACGTGGCGAGCACATCTCCCCGGTGCTGGCCCGCGGCGACTTTGAATGGGTTCTCGCGTACGCCGACACGGGACTGTCCACCGAGCAGGTGTACGGCGAGCTCGACCGCCGCAATGAGCGTGAGGGCGCGGAGCTTGCTGTCTCGGACGCCTTGATGGCGGCGCTGCGGTCCGGCGACCCTTACGCACTGGGACTGGCACTGCACAACGATCTGCAGGCGGCTGCGCTGCGCCTACGGCCGTCGCTGCGGAGGACGCTCGGGGTTGGTGAGGAGTTCGGCGCGCTCGGTGCCATCGTGTCCGGCGCCGGGCCAACATGCCTGTTTCTCGCTGCCGATGCCGATCACGCGATCGATCTCGCCGTCGGGTTGTCGAGCAGCGGCTTGTGCCGTTCTGTGCAGCGTGCCACGGGTCCCGTCACGGGCGCCCGAGTCGTCACCTAGGGACGCGCTCGAATCGTGAGACCACCGTCTGCAGCATGCGTACCAGGGACGATCGTTCGCTCTCGCCGAGGTCGCAGAGCAGGTGCCGCTCGTACTCGAGCAAGCTCTCGAAGGCAGCGTCGACGCGGTTCACTCCATCGTCGGTGAGACGCACGATCACACCACGCCGGTCTGCGGGATCGGGCAGTCGCTCCACGAGATGCTTGTCGGCCAGCCGGTCGATGCGGTTCGTCATGGTGCCCGACGTGACCATCGTCTCGCGAATCAACCGACCCGGAGACAGCTCGTAGGGCGACCCGGAGCGTCGGAGTGCCGCCAAGACGTCGAACTCCCATGTCTCGAGGCGGTGATCGGCGAACGCCTCCGCGCGAGCCAGGTCGAGGTGACGCGCCAGCCTGGTGACCCGGCTGAGGACTTGCATAGGACCGACCTCGAGATCGGGACGTTCACGCTGCCAGGCAACGACCAAGCGGTCGACCTCGTCGACGTACGGATACTCCACGGCACCTTAGGCTAGCCGTCACCGTTGAGTATCAAGAATCTTGACGCCAAGAGATTGCCCGCGCTCGGTCGCGGCGGAACAGAGACGGGAGGCGCGGTGGCAACGTGGGATCCAGCAACCTACCTGCAGTTTTCGGATGAGCGTTCGCGGCCCTTCGAGGAGCTGGTACACCGCATCGGCGCCACAGGACCGCGGACGGTCGTCGATCTCGGCTGCGGGCCGGGGCAGCTCACGGCGTCGCTGACGAAGCGTTGGCCGCAGGCCCACATCGTCGGGATCGACAACTCACCAGAGATGATCGAGTCGGCGAGCCGGCTCACCACCGAGCGAGTGTCCTTCGAGCTGGCCGACGTGGCGACGTGGCGGGCGACCGAGCCGATTGACGTGGTGATCTCCAACGCGACGCTGCAGTGGCTCCCTGGTCACCGCGCGCTGCTGCCCCAATTGGTCTCAGCGCTCGGGCCTGACGGCTGGCTAGCGATTCAGGTGCCGGCCAACTTCGGCGAGCCCAGCCACACGCTGCTGCGGTCGCTCGCACAGCAGGCGCGCTACGCCGCTGCCGCTAAGTCGGTGCACTATCCCGACGCCGTCGACGCCGCCACGTACCTGACCGATCTCAGCGCCTTGGGGTGTCGAGTGGACGCGTGGGAGACGACGTACCTGCATGTGCTGCAAGGCGACGATGCGGTCTTCCAGTGGATTTCCGGCACTGGAGCTCGTCCAGTGCTTCAGGCGCTGGAGGGAGAGCAGCGAATCCAGTTCGTGGCTGACTACAAGCAGGCGCTGCGAGCGGCGTACCCGCAGCGATCCTTCGGCACCATACTGCCGTTTCGTCGGGTCTTTTCGGTAGCGCAGCGCCAGCGGTGACGTGGGCGGCGGCGTGCCGGCGCTCAGATGCTCGCACCCTCATGCCCGCGCTCAGATGCTTGCTGCCCACGAGGCTGACACCGCAGAGGCTGGCTGCCCACGAGCCCGGCACCGCAGATGCACGGTAAGCACCGCAGATCAGCCCCGCGGACGGGGAGCCCGCAACGTCAGCATGGCAAACCTTCGGGTGACCTAGTCGCCTGAGGAGCGGGTGCGGAGTTCGGGGTCCTTCGACAACCCGGAAAGCCCGTACCAGGCAAGGTTGACCAGATGTGCCCCGACCTCCTGTTTGCTCGGTGAGCGCGCGTCCAGCCACCACTGTCCGGTGGTGCCGACCATGCCGACGAGCATCTGCGCGTAGATCGGTGCGTACTTCGGATCGAAACCGCGGTGCCGGAACTCCTCCTCGAGGATGTATTCAACTCGCGACGCGACGTCGCCGATGATGGAGACGAACGATCCCGACTCGGATCCCAGCGGAGAGTCCCGCACGAGGATGCGGAAGCCGTCGGACGACTGCTCGATGTAGTCGAGAAGGGCAAGAGCTGCCTGCTCGAGCAGATCGCGTGGATGGCCGGCGGTCAGCGCCGACCGCATCATGACGAGGAGCTGCCGCACTTCACGGTCGACGACGACGGCATACAGGCCCTCCTTGCCTCCGAAGTGCTCGTACACGATTGGTTTGGACACCTCTGCTCGAGCGGCGACCTCCTCGATGGAGGTGCCTTCGAAGCCCCGCTCGGCGAAGAGACCACGCGCGATCTCGATGAGCTGTTCACGTCGCTCTGCGCTGGTCATGCGGGAACGGGAGTTGCGTTTGCTCTTACTCATCTTTTGATTCTCCACCGCGACCCCGGAGCGCGTCTGCCGCCACCAGTCGGGGCCGGAAGGTTGCAGTTGTCCAACGATGCTCGGGCGCGCCGATTGGTGGGCGAGCTGCTGTGTTTCGCTGTGCTCTGCGAGCGTCCGGGACACGTTTCGAACCAGGCGGGAGGATGCCGAGTGGGCATGGTGGTCGAACTTGGGCCGGCGCAGACAAGGCCTGTCGCCGCGGGGTTGGCAGTCCGCTGTCGGGGCGTGGTGCACCTGTACCGCACATTCGCAGGCCATGACGTCGTCGCTCTTCAGGGCGTTGACCTGGACATCGCCCCGAGTGAACGCGTGGCGTTCCTCGGTCCGTCAGGGTCTGGCAAGTCGACGTTGCTGACGCTGCTTGGCGGCATTCAGCGACCCTCGGCGGGGAGCATCGTGCTCGGTGACGACGACATCTCTCGAATGAGTGAGCATGAGCTCGCTCGGCTGAGGGCCCGCCGGGTCAGCACGATGTTGCAAGGCGCCAGCCGCAATCTGTTGCCGTACGCGACGGCTCGACAGAACCTCAGATTCGCCAAACTGGCCATGCGCCCTGCCGACCGTGAGCACGCCGCTGACGAAATGGAGCTGCTGGCACGGATGGGCCTGGAAAACCAGGCGCATCAGGTGGTGTCGACGATGTCTGGCGGTCAGCGGCAGCGGTTGGCGCTGTGCTGTGCAGTGGTGTCCAATCCACAGTTGCTGCTTGCCGACGAGCCCACTAGCCAACTGGGCCACCGCGATCGTGACGAGGTGCTTGATCTGATCCACGGGCTCGGCAACTACTACGGCACCACCATCATCGTGGTGACACATGAGCCTGCCGTGGCGGAAACGTTTCCCCGCGCCGTGCGAATGCTGGGAGGCCGGGTCGGCTCGGAGGGCAGGTATGGCGCTGAGTACGTGGTCGTGGGACAGGACGGCGTCCTGCATCTTCCTGCAGACGTCGCGCTGCAGTGGCCACCCGGGACGCTTGTCCGGGTGGAGCCTGAACACGAGGACCGGGTGCTGCTCACCAAGCCCAGCGACGCTGTAGGAACGGGCTCGGAGCGGTGAGCGATCGGCTGGAGCTGGCGAAGGTCGAGCTGGTGTTGGCTGGGCGACACATTCTCGAGCCTCTGACGCTGACGTTCGAGCCGGGACAAGTCACCGCTGTCAGCGGTCCCTCCGGCTCCGGCAAGACCAGCTTGCTGTCAATCGCAGGTGGGTTGCTCCAGCCGACGCAAGGAACGACGTCGTACGCCGGTCGGTCGATGTGGCAAGGCGACGGTGATCCGCGACCGGAGGTGGCTTTCATTCTGCAGGTCTATGGATTGGTACCCATTCTGTCGGCGCGGGAGAACGTGTCTGTCGCTCTTCGCGCCAGAGGAATGTCGCCGGCCGCGGCCGATGAGCGCGCGGACGGGGAGCTGGCACGTTTCCACATCGGTGACCTCGGTGACCGGCAGGTCGAGGAACTGTCGGGTGGACAGATGCAGCGAGTGGCATGCGCGCGTGGCTTCGCCGTCGACGCCGACATCCTGCTTGCCGACGAACCCACCAGTGAGCTCGACGAGGGTAACCGTGCACACGTTCTCGCCCAATTGCACGCGGAGGCCGAGCGGGACGCGACGGTCGTGGTTGCCAGTCACGATCCGGCCGTCGTGGAGAGTGCCGACCGCCATCTCGCGCTAGACGAGGGACGTCTCGTCGCGGCAGGTGCTGAGGCGACGCTACTCAGAGCACCTCGCGGGTAAGCGGCTGAGCAGAGTGAGCAGCAGCAGCAGGGTGGCCGCATGGTGACACTTCGGGGTCTTCGGGCTCGCGCGGGTCAGTCGGCGCTGCTATTCGCGACCGGGCTGCTCGTCGTTGCGGGGTGTGTTGCTGCAGTGACGTATCAAGGTCGCGCCGACCGCACAGCAGAAGCAGCGGCCGGCGTCGTGGTTCTCGGCGTCGTCGCGCTCGCCTCTGAAGCGACGACCTCCATACGCGTCCGCAGACATGAGATGACCTTGGCGGCGCTTCGCGGTCGGCACGGCCTCCGTCTGCTGCGAGCCGCTGCGGCGGAGCCGGTCCTCATCCTGCTGGCTGCCGGAGTCGCTGGTACGACGGTCGGAGCGCTGATTCCGCGCAGGTCAGCCGTGGGCTCAGGGGAGACATCGAATGTGCTGGGCGTTCCGACGGCAGGGTTGCTGACAGCGGTCATTGTGATCGTGGTGTGCGTCATCACAGTCACGATGGTGTCCTGGCGGGGTGTCAACGAACCTTTGCCGGCAAGACTTGCCGACCCCCGACGATCGGCGACCACCTCGCCTATCGTGTGGTTCCTGCAACTGTTGGTGTTGGTCGGTGCTGCCGTTGCACTGTATCGCGCGCGCTCGCTCGGGGTTCGGCATGCCAACTGGGTGAGCTTCGTCAGCCCTGCCCTATTGGGACTCGCCGCCGGACAGCTTGGGATATGGCTGCTGACGGTTCTGTCCCGGCTGGGACTACGGGGGCAGTCGCTCATTGGCGGACTCGGGTGGTACCTGACGCTGCGCCGCTTCAGCCGCTCCACAAGCAGCCTGTCGGCTGTTCGGCTCGTGGTATCGGCCGTCGTCGTCGCCGGAATCGCCGCCACTGCCTGGCTGCGCGCCGGTAGCTGGCTCACCGACACCGCCCACATCAACGCCGGAGGCCCGATCACGTTCGCCGTTCCTGCGGGCGGCTTGCAGGCCTACGCCGCCTCCCACCAGGTCGACCCGCACGGCCGGTGGCTTATGGCCATGTCCGCCGCCCCGAATGCCTCTGGTGGCTCCTACCGGGACGTGTTTGTCGACTCCGCCCGGTGGAAGCGGGTAGTGGGTGCCTTCTACGCAGAAACACCGGTCGCGGAGGTCGCCGCCCACATCCAGGCGCTGGCGAAGGGCAGGCCGGTGTCATGGACCTCCGGTCAACAGGCGTCACTCACGCTTGCTGCGTCCTCATTGACCAGTCTGCCGTCGCCCCAGTGGCTAAGACACAAGCGGAGCACACGGGCCGGATACGGATTCCTCCCGCTTCGATTCAGCATCCAGTACGTCAACTCAGCCGGTGTGTCGTTGGTTGCACAACTACCGAAGTCGCATCTCCGCACCGGGCACAGCGGACTCGTTACGGTGTCGACGCAGCTTCCGGGCTGCTTCTCGGCGTGCGCGGTGCAACAGGTTCAGGTGCAGGGCCTCACCTCCGACGGGTCACTCGACGTGAAGAAGCTGAAGTTCGGGGATCTTCGGCTGATACCGAATGTGCCGAGTGGACAAGAGATCGTCAGCTCGAAGCGCATGCGAGCCTCCACGACGACAACTGGCGTGCGGCTTCACCTAGCCAATCCGTACACCGCCCGTACGTTTCTGGCCTGGAAACCGCCCGCTCCTTCTCCGGCACTGGCGACCGATGGCATAAACCTCCGACATCGACGAGGCCGCCCGGTGGTCAACGGACTCGACGGACAACGCCAACTCATCAGGACGGCTGGGCAGGTGTCTGCTCTTCCGCTCCTTGGCAGGGAAGGGGTGCTTCTCGACCTGGGCACGGCGTTGCGCGGAGCCGGTGCACAGATCACCCAGAGCACCACCGTGGTGGTGGCTCGTCCGGACACACCGCCTGGCGTCCTGAAGCGGCTGCAGGGTTCGGACGCCGTGGGAAGGCGGCTCACACTGGACTCGGCTCTCTCCAAGCTGCAGGCCCGCGGCGCCGCCGACGTCAGCGGGCTCTACTTGTTGCTTGCCGAAGTAGGGCTGCTCATCGCCGCCCTCAGCGTGATATCGGCGATAGCTGAACAGCGCGGCCAGCGCCGCCGCGAAGCCGCGTCCCTTCGTGTGGCAGGAGTCCACAGCGCCGCCATTGACGCCGGATATCGGGGCGAAGTCGTGACGTTGGCTGCGCTGGTGGCCGTTGTCGCCGCAGCGGCGACCGAGCTGGGATGCAGGGCGCTTCTGGGTGTACTTCCCCTCGTGCAGCCTCGGCAGTTCGACGTCTCACTCGACGCCACCCCGATACCGGCACTCACAGCGGGCCTCGCTCTCTGTGCAGGGCTGTTTGTCGCGTTGGTGACCTACTTGGCGCTACGTCTGGTGAGCCGAACCTCGCCGCCGAGCACACTACGAACGGACGCCTCATGAGCGAGACCCGCTTCGACGTGGCAACGCTTCTCGCCGCTGGACTGCGTGGCCTTCGCTACCGGTCGCTGCTCACTCTCGCATCGCTGGTGCTGGTGGCTCTCGCGGTGGCAGCCGCGGTGGTGGCCCCGATGTATGCGTCAGGCGCCACGGCGTCGTATCTAGTAACGACGTTACGAGCCGAGCCGTTCTACGTCACCGGTGTCACTTTGGACTACCAGCCGAAGCCCAAGACCGGGCTCGCCGTCGCCCGACATCAGGCAGAAGCGCCCCTGACCGCATTCAGCCTGTCGCACTACTCATCTCCAGAGCTGTCGCTATGGGCGGAACGATTGGCCGTGGACACGTGGACGACCCCAAACGTGGAGGCAACGGGGGCAGTGACCGCGCAACCGAATCTATGCCGGCGACTCGTGATCGTGACCGGCCACTGTCCGACTCGACCCGACCAGACGCTGGTGCTGCGCTCAGACGCGACCCTCAACGGCACCAGACTTGGCGACCCGCTGCAGATCGGAGGTCTGCCGGAGCCGCTGACGGTGGTGGGCACCTATCGGCTCCCCACGGACACCTCCGGCTGGTACAACCCGGTCCTCTTCACCAGCGCACCCCCACAGCCAGTGTCGGGCGGTCCCGCACGATACCTTCCAGCACCGTTTGTGGTCGACGCTTCGACGTTTGCCCGTTCTGCTCTGCCGGGCGTGGTTCGGATGGATTTCCGGCTGCGAGTACCGGCCAACACGACGCTTACGGACCTTCAGGCAGCTGTGAGGCAGGTCAAGCGGCTCGGCATGTTGACGCGCAACTCGGCAGCGCCTGGCTCGTTCGATGTTGGTCTTGGTTCTGAGTTGCCGGCGGTCACCCGGCAAACCGAGGGGCGACGGCTTGACGCGCAGCTCACAGTGCTCCCCGCTGCGGGGTCGCTGATCGTCGTCGCTTTGGTGCTGCTGCTGCGATTGTCATCGGCGGCCATGGACTTGCGGCGCCCAGAGCTGGCCCTCGCGGCCCTTCGGGGCATCGGAAGGCGCCAACTGTGGATGCTCGGGATGACCGAGCCGGGATTGATCCTCCTGCTGGCCACGCCGATCGGAATCGTCAGCGGTTTCCTCGGCGCACGAGCGCTCGCCAGAATCTGGCTCGTGCCGGGGCTGCCCGTCCCGTTCGAATGGTCAAGCGTCCGATTCGCAGTCGGTGTGCTCGTTGCCGCAGTGGTGGTCGCGGCGTTGACTGTGCGCTCGGTGACCGGTGAGCCGCTCAGCGCTCAGATCTCGGCGGTGCGTCGCCCGGTGCGCCCGAGCCGATGGTCGTTGCTGGGGCGTCTCACTCTGATCGCGGCCACCGTGGCCGTTCTCGCCAGCACTGGACTCGCTACCACCGGCAAAGGGCTCGACGCCGCCGACTTGGTGCTGCCCATCCTGCTAGCAGGTTCCGCTGGGCTGGTGACGACGATTCTTGCGGCCGGTGCGGCGCGGTGGTGGGCGGGTACTTCCGTGGGGTCTCGTGGCCTCGCCGGCTATCTGGCCGCTCGAACGGTCTCGCGTCGGCGGGAGGGGGCCGGCGTCGTGCTGCCGATCACCACAGCGCTCGCGATTGCCGTGTTCGCCGGTGCCGTCTACACGACCGCCGCGAACTGGCGTGCCAGCGTCGCCGCTACGACAGTCGGGTCGGGCATGTCGTTCAACGTCGAACTGCCGATGGCCGAAGCGGAAACGCTCACACGACAAGTGGACCCGAAAGGTCGATGGCTGATGGCTGCCAGCGCCGATTACAGCTCCGGCTACATCATGAGCCTGGTCGACTCCTCGCGCATGGCCAGAGTCATGGACTGGCCGCAATCCTGGACACCAAACCTCAGCGTCGACCAAGTCGCGCACGACCTAGGTCCGGCCAAACCGCCGCTGGTACTGGCTGGGCGCACGCTGCAGATGACCGTCAACAACCAGGTTGGCGGTGGCCCAGGTGGTGTGCTCGTGAGCGTTGATGGCCGTGCTCCCAACGGCGGCATCACCCACTTCTTCGTCGGACCCTTTCCGCGGGGGACTGCCGTCCGCAGTGCAACGGCGGCCGGTTGTGCGTCGGGTTGTGAAGTGACCGGCATAACGATCAGCGGTCCAGGCACCCTGGCGCGGCGCATGAGCGGCCAACTCGCAATTCGCAACATGCGGCTGGACGGGCATCCGGTGACGTACTTCACCCGCATCGGATGGCGCGGCGTGCGGGCCGGCGCAATTCCGGACGGATCGCCGGCAGTAATCAGCGCACGCACCACGACGTCGTCGTTGCGAGTGGTTTTGAACTCCGGGCGGCACCGGACGGTGGGTGTGCTCGCTCCCGAAGACGTGCCGGGGACTGCTCCTGTGCTGGTCGGAAGAACCGCAAGTCCGGCAGTGACTGCCCGGAGAGGCGATGTCCTCGTCGTCAGGACGACGCCGGGGGAGTCGGTCCGGCTACGCCGCGTTGGCACGACGGAGTCGACCCCTCTCCTCGGACCGGCCGCGATGCTCGCGGACTACACCGTCTACAGCCGATCGGGCTCCGTCTTGGATGCCGTGAGCGACGTGCGCATCCTCGCCCGCTCCGACACACCTCCTGCGGTACTGGCGCAGCTGGCCGCCCATGGCGTCGCCTCTCCTACCAGGCTGCAGGTGGTGCGACGGACGCTGGACCAGGAGCCATACGCGTTGGCGCTGAACCTTTACCTGGTTGTCACAGCGCTGGTCATGCTGCTAGCGATCACCGGGCTGTGCGTCAATCTCGGCGTACAACTGCCAGGGCGACGTCGAGACGCAGCGTCGCTGCGGGTTGTGGGTGTGCCTCGACGGTCTATCTTCCTGGCAGCCGCAGGGGAGTACCTCGTGCTGCTTGCGAGCGCGGCAGTGGCTGGAGTCGTGGCAGGCGCCATCGCTGAGTCCGTTGTCGTCCGCACCCTCACCCTGGGCTACGTCCAGACCATCGCGACGCCACGGGTGACCTCGGCTCTTGATCTCAGCGCCGCACTCAGGCTGGTGGCAGCTGCCTTGGCGGTGCTGCTTGTCGTCGCGGCGTTGCTGGGCACCCTTACCATCCGGGCGGCCCGCACGGCCACGCTGCGCGAAAGCGCTGGCTGATCAGGCGGCAGGTGCTTCTACCCGCTTGGCCTCGATCCGCTCTTTGACCGGCCACCGGACGGCGCGAACCCAGCCAAGCTTCTCGAACAGCCAGATGATGCGGGCAGAGGTGTCAATCTGTCCGGGCAGGACGCCGTGGCGAGCACACGTGGGGTCGCTGTGGTGAAGGTTGTGCCAAGACTCGCCCATCGAAGGAATAGCGAGCCACCACACGTTGCCGGATTTGTCACGAGACTTGAACGGCCGCTCACCCACGGCGTGACAGATTGAGTTGATCGACCACGTGACGTGGTGAAGCAGGCTCACCCGGACCAACGAGCCCCAGAAGAACGCGGTAAGCGCCCCTTGCCATGACCACGACCACAGGCCGCCGATCACCAGCGGCAGGGCAAGCGACACCGCAACGAGAGCCGGGAAGGCTCGCGAGACTCTGACGATGTCGTCGTCATTCAGAAGGTCTGGAGCGTACTGCCGCTGAGACGTCTGCTCGGAGTCGAAGAGCCATCCCATGTGAGCGTAAAACAGGCCCTTCATCAGGGCGGGGATGGTTTCGCCGTAGCGCCAGGGTGAGTGCGGATCACCTTCGCGGTCGGAAAACTTGTGGTGCTTGCGATGGTCCGCGACCCAGCGCACTACGGGGCCCTGGATGGCCATGGATCCTGCGATTGCGAGGAAGATTTTGAGCGCGCGGTTCGGCTTGAACGCCTTGTGTGTGAAGAATCGGTGAAACCCGACCGTGATCCCGTGACCGGTCAGTGCGTACATTGCAAACGCGATCACGACGTCATGCCAGCCGAGCCAGCCACCCCATGCGACCGGTACGGCGGCAGCGACCGCCAGGAACGGCACCACGATGAAGATGCCCAAAATAATCTGCTCAGTCGTCGACTGAGTCTCATCGCCTAACGTGCCGTCTGGGAGGGTTTCGGCTTGCGTCTGCCGCGGAGGCGCGGCGACGGCGGTGGCAGGAGTCATGGGGGCATCCTTCCCTGGGAACCTTCTTACGCCATCCTAACCTACGGTAGCGTAACCGCCTAGCTGTGGCGGCTGCGAAGTGCCCACTCCAAGAGGGCCGCAAACGTCGCAGGCGGAAGCACCTCGCTGTGGCAGACTTGAATTCCGCAGGGGTGCGCCGATGACGGAGCACGCCACGCAATCCCCTGTGGGGTAACCCGGCAGCCCGCAAGCCTTTGAAGCTTGAGGTCCTGGATCGAAGCCAGGCAGGGGAGCGACACGGCGAGGAGTCTTGGTGACGGCAGACCGCCCGGCTGCGGTGCTGATACTCGCCGCTGGCGGAGGCACGCGCATGAAGTCCGCTACGCCAAAGGTGTTGCACCGGATCGGCGGGCGCAGCCTTCTCTGCCACGTGCTGAGCGCTTCTCGAAGCCTCGATCCGCGCTCTCTCGTCGTCGTCGTGCGGCACGAGCGTGACCGCGTCGCCCAGCATGTCCACGAGCTCGACGACGACGCCCTCGTCGCGGACCAGGACGACCTGCCCGGGACCGGACGGGCAACGCAATGCGGGCTCGACGTTCTTCCGGCTGACGTCGGCGGCAGCGTGCTTGTCACGTACGGCGACGTACCTCTGCAAACCGCGGAGACGCTCACAGCCCTGCTCGAGCGGCATTCCGCCGACAGCAACGCAGTCACGCTCTTGACGGCAAGCGTCGAGCAGCCGTTCGGCTACGGCCGGATTCTGCGGAGCGATGACGGCGCCGTCGCCGGGATCGTCGAGGAGAAGGACGCCACCACAGAGCAGCGTTGCATTCGCGAGATCAACTCCGGCATCTTCGTGTTCGACGCCAAGGTGCTAAGGGATGCCCTCGACCGAGTCGGTACGGTGAACGCGGCAGGTGAGATGTACCTGACCGACGTGGTGGGCTTGGCACTCCGAGACGGCCACCGTATCGGCGACGTCCTCGCAGGCGACACCTGGGAGACCGAAGGCGTCAACACGAGAAGTCAGCTCGCGGCGCTCGGCAAGGAGCTCAACCGCCGACAGCTTGAGCACTGGATGGCCGAGGGCGTCGAGGTGATCGACCCGGCGACAACGTGGGTCGACGTGACTGTCGAGCTGTCGTCCGATGTCACACTCAAGCCCGGTGTGCAGCTGCACGGCGGTACGACCGTGGCGACCGGTGCGGTGATCGGCCCGGACACGACACTCACGGACGTGACGGTGGGCGCCCGGGCGAGGGTGGTTCGGTCCCACGGCTCGTCGGCGGTCATCGGTGAGTCGAGCAGCGTGGGCCCCTTCGCCTACCTGCGGCCCGGCACTCTTGTCGGCACCGGAGGGAAGATCGGCACCTTCGTCGAGACCAAGAACGCGCGACTCGGCGCTGGCGCGAAAGTCCCGCATCTGTCGTACGTCGGTGACGCGACGATCGGCGAGGGAACCAACATCGGTGCCGGCACGATTTTCGCCAACTACGACGGAGTCGCCAAGCACGCGACAGTCGTAGGGCGCCACTGCCGCACTGGATCCCACAACACGTTCGTGGCACCGGTCGACATCGGCGACGGCGCTGCTACCGGTGCTGGGGCCGTCGTACGTCGCGATGTCCCTCCCGGTGCGCTTGCGGTCAGTGGTGGCCCGCAGCGCAACCTCGAAGAATGGGTACAGAGGCGGCGGCCGGGTACGCCGTCCGCGCAAGCTGCGGAGGACGCAGGAACTGACCAGCAGGAGGCGTCAACGTGACCGGTCTGAAGAAGACGACCGAGAAGAACCTCATGCTGTTCACCGGTCGGGCACATCGTGCGCTCGCCGATGAGGTGGCCGACCTCCTGGGCACGGCCATCGTCCCGACTTCGGCGTACGACTTCGCGAACAGCGAGGTCTATGTGCGCTTCGACGAGTCTGTTCGCGGTTGCGACGCGTTCGTCATCCAAAGCCACACCGCGCCAGTCAACCAGTGGATCATGGAGCAGCTCATCTTCGTGGACGCCCTGAAGCGGGCGTCGGCCAAGCGCATCACCGTCGTGCTTCCGTTCTACGGCTACGCCCGCCAGGACAAGAAGCATCGCGGTCGGGAACCGATCTCAGCTCGGCTCGTCGCCGATCTGTTCCGCACGGCGGGAGCCCACCGGCTCATCTGCGTCGACCTGCACACGTCTCAGATCCAAGGCTTCTTCGACGGACCGGTCGACCATCTGATGGCGCTGCCGATTCTTTCGGAGTACGTCGCCGAGCGGCACGGGGACTCAGACCTGACGATCGTGTCGCCTGATGCCGGACGCATCAAGGTGGCCGAGCAGTGGTCGTCGCGGCTTGGAGGGGCGCCGTTGGCCTTCATACACAAAACTCGTGACATCGCCCGGCCGAACGAGTCGATGGCCAACCGGGTGGTGGGTGACGTGGACGGCCGCACCTGCGTCTTGGTCGACGACATGATCGACACCGGCGGCACCGTCGTACAGGCCGCCGAGGCGCTCATAGAGGCAGGCGCCGCGGACGTGGTAATCGCCGCGACTCACGCGATCTTGTCCGGCCCGGCGATCGACCGGCTCAAGAACTGTCGTGCCTGCGAGGTCATCGTCACCAACACACTCCCGATCAGCGACGACAAGCAATTCGACAAGCTCACGACACTGTCGATTGCACCGCTCATCAGCCGGGCGATCCGCGAGGTCTTCGAAGATGGGTCGGTTACTAGCCTTTTCGACGGCCGCGCCTGACCCCTTCGTTGAGCCGTCACTCGTGGTTCGTTGAGCCGTCACTCGTGGTGGGTTGAGCCGTCACTCGTGGTGCGTCGAGCCGTTGGTCGTGGTTCGTTGTGGCGCCGCTTTCGCGGTTGAAAGGACCTCCGCCTGGTGCCCCATGTGGGTCTGCACGTCGGATCTTGATGATCGGGTGCAGTAGAATCGCCCGGTTGCCTCGGCGACGGAGCGTTAGCGGCGCATCCGTGATCGACGAACGGACGCCGATGCGCGTTCCTTCGCACCGTTGCAACTTCCGTATCGAGTGC
>JBBSHN010000027.1:0-23080 GCA_038252945.1 Propionibacteriales bacterium
AGATACTTCGGGAAGGACAGCTCCGGCCAGTTCCTCGTCCACGACGGCATCGCGTTCTGCCCGGTCAACTGACCGGCCCTGCCCTGTCAGCGGCGCAAGCCGGCAGATCGGGCCTCATCCTGTGGCGTTGGCGATGCAACGCAGCTCAGGACGAGGTCGGCATTCCGTTGCTCGGCGAGATGCTGGTGGCGCCTCCGCCGGTAGGCAGCTCGGAGTCGGCGTACGGCAGCAGGTTGATCGTCAGCACGAGACCGGCGTCATTCGCCTGCACCGTGACATGCTTGCCAACGAGCGCCGTGAGCTCGTCACGGACAGGTGTGGCGGTGCCGTCGCCGTTGTAGTCGCCTTGGACGGTCGATAGATCGGGATCAGTTCCCAGGTTGAGCGGCGCTCCCTGAAGGCACCAGCCACTGTCACAGGCGGTCAACGTGCCTGCGTAGCGGATGACTTCAGGCTGTGTCGGCGTCGGCGAAGTCGTTGCGGGAGGCGTCGTCTTCGGCGGGGTGGTGGGCGCGGTGTTCACCGGCCCCGTGGGTGTGGTGGTCACAGGCGTGGTGGGTGTGGTGGTCACCGGGCTCGTGGGTGTGGTGACGACGGGGCTCGTCGGTGCAGTGTTGGGGGGGCTCGACGGTGACGGGAGCGTGGCCGTCGGGCTAGTGGGGGCAGTCGGTGCGGGCATGGCAGTTGTGGTGCCGCTAGTGGTCGCCGGAGTCGGCGAAGGTCCGCCGGAACGGTGACCGGTCGTGCGGGACGGGCTTGTCGGGGTCTGCACTCTGACGCGCAGGTGAATGTGCGGGTTTTGCGCGGCTTGGGCGCTCCCGACCTTCGTCGTAGTGCCCGCGGGCGGCGCCGGGGGCAGGTAGCCGTCGACCACATGAGCAGCCCCACGCGAGTAGGCGCGGGCAAGCGAGAGGACCAGGTCCACGTAAGCCTTTGAGTGGTTGTAGCTGTAGACGGCCGCACGCAACTGCGCCGGATTGCGCAAGTCACCCGACATCGCGCAGAGATACGTGCCGGCACCAAGCGCGGCGTCATTGAAGTCGTTCGGATTGCGGACTCCGTCTTGGTCGGCGTCGACACCGATCACAGCCCATGTCGACGGCAGGAACTGCATCGGACCGACCGCCCGGTCCCACCGGGTGTCGCCGTCGAGCTGGCCGTTGTCCGTGTCGGAAATGCGGGCTCGGCCACCCCGGCCGTCCAGCGGCGGACCAACGATGGCGGGAGTCACGGTTCCGTCGGCGAGCACCTGCGCGCCACCGTAGCGCCCGTGATCGGACTCGACCTGCCCGATGGCGGCGAGCAGCGACCACGGCAGGTGGCAGGTGGGCGCACTCTTGCGCAAGACCGCAGCGGCTTGCCGATAGGCCTGCATCGCCGCGAGTGGCACGTCATAGGAGGTGTTCGCGCTCACCTGCCGCACTCGCGTGGCTGGGGCGGCCACCACGACATGCGAAAGCCGCGGAAGCTTCCGGTCATTGACGGCTGCCAGGCGTACTCGGCCCATGGTGTGCGGACCGGACGGTGCAGCAAGGTCAGCACGGGCAGAGCCAGGCGCCCCCAGGGCGGTGGCGATCTGCTCGGCGCGCGCCATGACGGAGCCAAGCAGCAGCGCAGCCACAGAGAGCGCTAGAACTCTCTGCGGCGTACGGCGACGGTGTGCCTTGCTCACCATACCCAGAGTAATCGCCATCCCTCGTCCCCGCACGTCGGCGGCGATCGCCAGCCCCTCGCCAGCAACCAGATTACAGGACATTTGCGGGTACATTGCCGCGGTGGCCCTCGAAAGCAACTTTCCACTCACCTACCGCACTCTCGATAACGGGCTACGTGTGGTTGCCAGCCCCGCTCCGGGACTGGGGGTCGTGGCCGTCAATCTTTGGTACGACGTTGGGTCTCGCCACGAGGAGCCGCAACGTCAAGGCTTCGCCCATCTGTTTGAGCACCTGATGTTTCAGGGTTCTCGGCACGTACAGCCCGGTGAGCACTTTGCGTTGCTCCAAGGCAACGGCGCGACGCTGAACGCCACAACGTCCTTCGACCGGACAAACTACTTCGAGGCCATGCCGGCTGGCGTGCTTGATCTCGCGTTGTGGTTGGAGGCGGACCGGATGGCCTTCCTCGACGACGTGCTGACTCAGCAGAACTTCGACAACCAGGTCGAGGTCGTGGCCCAAGAGCGCAGTCAACGCATGGACAACGTGCCGTACGGGACGGTCTTCGAGAGACTGCTGCCGCTGGTCTTCGACGCCGACCATCCCTACGGACATCTGCCGATAGGGAATATGGAGCACCTTGCTGCTGCGACGCTGACCGACGTGGGCACGTTCCATGCTCGCCACTACATGCCCAGCAACGCCGTTCTTTCGATCGTCGGTGATGTGAGCGAGGAAGCGGCGTTCGCCAAGGCGAGCGCCTACTTCGGCGCCATTCCGGCTGGCGACGCACCGAAGCGCGAAATCCCTTCGGCGCTGCCTGCGCTGAGGAGTCCGCGCATGCAGCTGCACACTGAAGACGTGCCGGCTCCAGCGGTCTGGTTCGCCGGTCGGTTGCCGGCGGACGCACCGGACTCACGCGAGCTTGCCGCGGCCGCGCTTGCCGCGAGCGTCTTCGGCGAGGGCGAGACAAGCCGACTGCACCGGCGGCTCGTGCGCCGCGACCAGTCGGCGACCACGACGGCGGTCGGCATCAACCCGCTGATTGCTGGTAACTCACTTGTGGCTGGCTCCGTGCGGGCGATTCCTGACCAAGACCTGGACGCGATCGTGGCCGGGGTCGCCGAAGAGTTGGACCTGCTGGCGAGCGAAGGCCCCACAGAGACGGAGTTGGCGATCGTGCGCGCGCTGGCCGAGCGTGAGTGGTTGGACGAGATGGCGACGGCCGCTGGGCGAGCTGATGCGGTGTCTGGTGCCGCGCTTCTCTTCGACGACCCCGCGGTAATCAATGAGCGGCTGCCGCTCTTGCGGTCGATCACTGCAGACGAGGTCCGCGATGCGGCCGAGAGCTGGTTGCGCCCCGTGCTGAACGCGCAGGTCCGCGTGCTGCCGACGGAAGGCGGCGGCAATCACAAACAGGACGCGCAGGTATGACCACGCACAAGACCCCACCGCCGGTACAGCCTTCGACGAGCTGGCGCTTTCCGTCGTACGCGTCTCATCAGCTCGACAACGGTCTGCAGGTTCTCGTCTACCAGTGTCCGGGCCAGTATGTCGCCTGTGCGTCGCTGGTCTGCGAGGTTCCGCTGAACGTCGAGCCGGCGGAGGTCGAGGGAGTTGCCGAAATGACGGCCCGGTGTCTGAGTCGGGGCACGACCACGCTGACTGCGGAAGGATTCGCCGACCAACTCGCCGCGGCGGGCGCGGATCTACAGGCGGATGCCTCGCTCGACGCGTTCACCGTGCGGCTGAACGTTCCCGTAACTCATCTAGGGGATGGCCTGGGCTTGCTCGCCGGCGCCGTGGCCGATGCGACTTTTGCGAGCTCCGAAGTCATCCACGAGCGCGAACTGCGCCTTCAGGAGATAGAGCAAGCGCATGTTCACCCGCAGCATGTGGCCAACGAGCAGCTCAACGCCGCCTTGTTCGGCTCCGCCCGGGCGGCTCGGCCGGTCGGCGGGACCACGACCACGGTTCGCTCGGTGGAACGCAAGCACGTCACGGCTTACGCCGAGAGCTATCTCAATCCTGCCTCATCAACGTTGGTGTTGGCCGGCGACTTCACCTCACTGGACGTCATTGACGTGACCGACCGCTGCCTCAGCAGGTGGACGAGGAGGGGTGAACCACCGAGCGAGCGCGAGGAGCCCTCGGTCGCGCCGTGCGCGCAGCTGCTGTTCGTCGATTGGCCCGACGCTCCGCAGTCGACAATTCGGGTGGCTGGACCGGCCATCACTCGGGCGCATGCGCTGTGGCCGCCGATGTTCGTCGCCAATCACGCTGTCGGCGGAAGCTTCTCCTCGCGCATCAACACGGTCCTTCGCGAACAGAAGGGCTACACGTACGGCGCGATGTCGATGCTCGACAGCACCCGCTGCGCGGGGTTTGTTGCGGTCTCGACAGCGGTGACCAGTGAGGCGACGGCGGATGCGGTCGCTGACATCTTGACGATTCTGGCGGACGCGCAGGGCACTTTGACGACGGAGGAGGTAGCGACGGCGGTTCGCGCAGTCACTTCCTCGGCGCCACTTGGGTATGAGCGTGCAGTAACGGTCGCCGGTCGGGTGGAGCTGCTGCTGTCACAGCGGCTGCCGTTGAATCACGTCGACGTCAATCTCGAGCGCATCGGAAAAGTTACGACCGAGGCGGCCAACTCCGCCTACTCGACCGTGCTCGACCCTGCGTCGCTCACTGTTCTCGTGGTCGGCGCGTCAACAGCCAGGAAGGGGCTAGCCGCGTTGCGTCACGCTGAGATCCGAGAGGTGGATCTGCCTTGGCGGAGTTGAGTCAACACGTGCGCTGATACGCGGTTGCGTAACGGCGCTCTACAGCAGCTGCCTAGCGGCCGACCACTGTCTGACCCGCAACCGCTGCTCCTCGGGGCGGAATAGTCCCTGACCGGACTTAATGCCGTCTTGGGCAAGTACTGCATCGACGATGGCGGACGACACGTTGTGCCCGTAAAGGTTGGTCGTCAGGGCCAAACCGTCGTCGGAGGACGCGTGCTCGATAATGCTGGCCACGAATTCGCTGTCGACCGGCGGCGCCAAGACGTTGGATCCACCGAGTACTGACTCCGCCCGGTCGGATCCGAACCGGAGAGTAACGCAAGGAATGCCCAGCGCGTTCATCTCCTCTTGCATGCTGCCGCTGTCGGTCGCCACGAGCCGGCATTTCGCCATCGCTGCCATGACATCTCGGTAGTGCGGCCACACCGGTGATGAGATGAAGCTGACCGGGAACTCCTCCTCAAGCGACTTCAGGCGGGGCTCGAGGCCATGGGTTCTTATGGCGTCGTCTGTGCCGAAAAGACGTATCAAGAGGACGGAGTGACCGGTCCGGATCAGCCGCTCGATGGCGTCGAAAAGAACCGTGAAGCGCATGGCGTCGGCGGTGTTCTCACGCCGGTGTATGCAGAACCGGATGAACTTCCCAGAGAGGAGCTGAGGATAAGTTTCGAAGACGGTCGCCTTGTCAGCGTCGGAGGTCGCCGTGGCCATGGCGTCGACGACGGTGTTACCCGTGACTTCGATGGTGTCGGCGGGAAAGCCCTCGTCGAGGAGGAACCCTCGGTTGAGCTCCACAGGCGCAGCGTGAAAACCGGTGGCCGCGTCGGAGACGCGAGTGTTGAACTGCTCGGGAAACGGCTCACGGCTCCCGCGTTCGAAGTTTTTGGGGTCGAGAAGAGCGTCTCTGTAGCCGCCCCAGTCGAACCGGTCGGCGCGGAAGTCGGCGTAGAACTGCTCGTACACGTCACTGCGAGGGGTCAGAGTGCGCAAGCCCGCCTCGACATGGACGCACGCGACGCCGCACAGGTACGACGCCACGCCGACTGCCATGGACGTTGCCGTGTCACCGTGGATGTACGGGACCGGAGCCCATCCCTCATCGATCAGCTGTTGCAGAACTCGCCCGAACCGGTCGATGATTTGTGCGGCCTTGGTATGCAGCGGACCGTCGATCTCCAGATGGAGGTCGACCGTGAGCCCGAACTCACTCAGCATCCCGCCGCTGTAGTTGTGGTCGTAGTGCTGACCGGTGTGACACAGCCAGACCTGCTCACCTCGGTCGACCAGCTCCTGGTAGATAGGGGCCTGTTTGATGATGTCGGGCTTTGTCGCGATGGTGACGATGTGGAGGATCCGCGAGCGTCCCCGGTCCAGTTTCTTAAAGGCCGAGGGATCAATGAAATGGGTCACAGGGTTGCGTCTTCCATACCTACGGTTTCCATGAGTTGTCGCAGTTCCGGGTACTTCCCGAAGTGTCTTTGGCTCAGCACGAAAACCGCACGCTCCGTGCAGATGACAATGACGTCCTCCAAGCCGGCAGTGGCGATGACAGGGTAAGCAGCCGGCGGATCAGGAAGGCTGAACACGCGAACGTTGCGGCTATTGAGGTCGACGTGGGCCGGATGCTCCGTCGGCGACATCGGGGTGCCCGCCTGTTGAGACAAGATTTCGAGCAGGGCGCTCCAGCTGCCGATGTCACTCCAGGTGAACTCTCCGGGCACCACCGCGAGCGGGAACTTGCGCGAGTCGATGACCTCGATCTCGTGACGAACGTCATCGGGAGCCAACATGTAGTCAGCCGGGTCCTGTGTCTTGGCGAACCTGCGAGCCGCCTCAGTGAGCCGCGGCTCTACGTCGTCGTACGCGCGCAGCAGGGTTTCGGCACGGAAGCAGTAGTAGGCGGCGTTCCAGAAGAACCTGCCTGACTTGACGAACTTCGCGGCGAGATCTTGTGCCGGCTTCTCTACGAACCTCTTGACGGGGTAGACCGCGGGATCGTTTTGCAGCGGCGTGGGTAGAGCCTCGATGTAGCCAAGCTCTGAGTTGACGCTGGTGGGTTTGATGCCCACCAAGGCGACGTGGTCCGGGTGACGGCTCACGAACTCGTACGTCGTGTGCATGCCCTGCTGGAAGTTCTCCACTTCGGCGATCACGTGATCGGAGGCCAAGCTGAATATCGCGGCGTCCGCATCACGCTCGTACACCGTGTGTGCGATCAACGCGAAGGCCGCTGAGGTGCCCCGGGCCACCGGCTCGACGATGAAGTTGTCCGCTGGAATGTCCGCCAGCATTTCCCTGAGCCGCGGAGCGAAGTTCTGCGTGGTCGACACCAGAATGCGGTCGACGGGCAGGACGCCTTTGATGCGATCGACTGTTTCGACGATAAGCGCTTTTTGGCTCACCAAGCTGTGCATCTGCTTGGGCAAACTGCTTCTGCTGAGCGGCCACAGGCGTGTCCCCGAGCCTCCCGCGACCACTACGGCGTAGCGGTGATTGTCATCAGCAGCGGTCGTCATCAATAGCCCCCTAACTTCCTACCGCCGTTTGCCGACATGGCGAAAGGCCGCGCGTAAGCATAGCGCCGATGTGCTCGTTGAGCCGGTTTGTCCTGGATCCTCACGACAGCGCGGCAGCGACCACTCCCCGGGCCTCCTGTTGGACGACGGCGAGGTGCTCGGGGCCGTGAAACGACTCAGCGTAAATCTTGTAGACGTCTTCGGTCCCAGAGGGCCTGGCGGCGAACCAGGCAGACTCGGTAACGACCTTGAGCCCTCCGATCGGTGCTCCGTTGCCGGGGGCACTCGTCAACGTCGCCAGGACACGCTCGCCGGCAACGGAGTCCGCGGCCACGTCACTGGCGGACAGTCGGGCCAGCTTCGCCTTTTGCGCCTTGCTTGCGGGGGCGTCGATGCGGGCGTACGCCGGGTCCCCGTGCCGCTTCACCAGTTCGGCGTAAAGCTGGCTCGGCGATCGGCCCGTGACCGCGAGCATCTCACTCGCCAGCAGAGCGGCAATGATGCCGTCTTTGTCCGTCGTCCAGGTTGAGCCGTCGCGTCGCAAGAACGACGCGCCCGCCGACTCCTCACCACCGAAGCCCACGTTTTGATCGAGGAGTCCCGGCACGAACCACTTGAAGCCCACGGGTACCTCGAGCAGCTCGCGGTGGAGGTCGGCGGCCACGCGGTCGATCATCGACGAGCTGACCAGTGTCTTGCCGATGGCGGCCGAGGAGGGCCAGTGGGTCCGTTTCTCGAAGAGGTACCGGATAGCCGCCGCGAGGAAGGCGTTCGGGTTCATGAGTCCGGAGTCCGGCGTGACGATGCCGTGCCGGTCGCTGTCGGCGTCGTTACCGGTGGCGATGTCGTAGTCATTCCGGACTCCGATGAGCGAAGCCATGGCGTATCGCGAAGAGCAGTCCATCCGGATCTTCCCGTCCGCGTCAAGCGGCATGAAGCTCCACCGTGGATCGACGGTGGGGTTGACGACCGTGAGGTTCAGGCGGAAGCGGTCGGCGATAGCGGCCCAGTAGTCGACACTTGCACCACCGAGCGGGTCGGCGCCAATCCGCACTTCTGCGGAGCGGATGGCCTCGAGGTCGACGACCGAGGGCAGGTCCTCCACGTAGGTGCCGAGGAAGTCGTAACGCTCGCTGGCAGCCTCCGCACGCTCGCCTGAGACCCTTTTCACGCCCGTCCGTTCGGCCAGCAGCTGGTTGGCGCGCTGCTCGATCATGCTGGTGACTTCGGTGCCAGCAGGACCCCCGTGCGGAGGGTTGTACTTGAACCCGCCGTCTCGCGGTGGGTTGTGCGACGGCGTGACGACGATTCCGTCCGCCTGACCGGCTTGGCCCGACCCGTTGAGGCGCAAGATGGCATGAGACACGGCGGGAGTTGGGGTGTAGCTGTCACGCGCGTCGATCAGCGCGGTGACTCCATTGGCGGCCAGGACCTCCAGGGCCGTACGCCACGCCGGCAGCGAGAGCGCATGAGTGTCTCGGCCGATGAGAAGCGGGCCGGTGATGTGTTGACTCGCGCGGTACTCACAGATGGCTTGGGTGATGGCCGCTATGTGCGCGTCATTGAAGGCGCAGTCAAGGCTGGCGCCGCGATGCCCGGAAGTTCCGAAAGCGACAAGCTGAGCGGGGTCGCTCGGGTCTGGGACGAGGTCGTAGTAGGCGGCGACGACCTGGTCGACGTCAATCAGATCCTCCGACTGAGCGGGCTGGCCAGCCCGGGGGTGCGCCATGCGCAGATTCTGCTCGACGACCTCGTCGACTGTCGACACCGCGAGGTCTCAGCCTCGCAACGCGATGAACAGGGGTGAAGTGGCGCTTGCCGAGGCGAGGCTGGCCGCCTGGGCCGGGGTGACGGCGAGCAGAACGAGTCCTCCCTGCTCCGTGTCGCCTGTGCTCTGCGGAAGAGTCACCACCGGCGCAGCGGAAGCCAGCAGCGTGGCCGGCCCGACTGTTGACCGCGCGGCGTACACGTCGATGGCGTCGCCGGGATGCAGCAAAGCCACCACATCGGGGTTCTGGATGGGCACCGCGGCGGCAACGAGCCCGGTGCCGTACCCCGCGAGCAGGGATCGGCCCAAGAGCCGGCGGTCAGTCAGCGGCTCCCCGGCGCGCATGGGTGCGGCCACCGTGTGTCCGATCACCGTGGCCAGGGAAGAATAGGTGCCATCAGCGGTGACGTTGGGCGGCAGATGCACGAGGCTGACGTCGCCTGGCTGCAGATCCGCACCGCCGCTCAGGTCGTGCGCTGCCACGACCACCGAGACGGTGTCGGCAGGTGGCGGAGCGGCGGCTCGGGCAAAAAGAAAAACAGCGGCACCGGAAAGAACCGCCGCGAGTGCCCGGTGGTAACGCAGATAGAAGCGGCGCAGGCGCCTGGAAAAATTCCGCCGGTCGATCACCAGATCAGAGTAGAAAATGCGCCGTTCATTTCGCTGTGGTCATCCACAGCCCGCCCTCAACTAGCCGGACTTAGCTGCCGCTGTGGATGAGGAAGCATCGGAACCGCTCGACTGGCCGGAGTCAGCGCCTTTGCCGCGCGACGGCCCTTTGCCTTCGCCGGACTGCTTCGACGAGCCTGCGCCTTCCGCCGGCGCCGACGTGGACTTTCCGGAGTCGGCGTCGGTTTTCCCGTTGCCTGAGCCAGCTTCTGAGGGTGGTGCGCCGCGACTGTCCGTGCGGTAAAACCCGGAACCCTTGAAGACCACACCCACCGGGCTCAGCAGCTTGCGCAACGGACCACCGCACACGTCGCATGTCGTCAAGGGCTCGTCGGTGAAGCTCTGCCGCGCCTCAAGTCGTTGGCCGCACTCGGTGCAGGCGTACTCGTAGACGGGCATGTTCCGTTGGTCTCCTCAGTGAACCCCCGATTGCCAGTCGCGCCGGGGAAGTGGTGTGAGTGTATCTGTGGGTGTTATGTGACAATAAGTGAAGACTCGACTACTATGTGTAATTGACCGTGCTCAATGGTACCCCTAAGTGGGCGCCCGACTACACGGAGGAATAGCAACTGTGACTAGGCAACTTCTCGGCGGCACGCTGGGCGCCGCGGTTCTTCTCGGCTCGATTGGCCTCGCGGACGCGTCAGCGGTGAGCACCAGCCCAGATGCTGTCTCCACGGGCCTGCGGAGCTCCGTGCTCGCGTGCAGTGGGACCAACGTTCACAAAGACGCGAACGGCAACTGTGTCGAGACCGTCGAGCCGGCCAATTCGACGTACACCCCGAAAGTGGCAGCGGCTACCAAGTGGTCGCGGACGCGGGCTCAGAATCTGCTCAACGGGGTGAACCACTTCTGTGCCACGCACACCGCCGCTCACATCAAGGCTCGATGGCGTCCCGGACTTTCGAAAGCGTCGGGTCAGACGCACTGGTTCAACCCCAATGGCGAGCCGGGTCTGCATCCGGGACGCCCACGGGCCGCGCTGATCTATGACGGCAGACTCGGCGGCGTCATGTTCACGGGCAAGCCTCTTCCGCGAATGGGCTCCATTCCACGGGCACACGTGCATGCCATGAATTCGAGCATGGCTATGAGCGGCGTGGAGATGATTCACGTCTTCTGCACCGGCCATCTGAAAGCGGCATTCACGCCCAACCGCCAGCTCGGCGTTAAGGCCGCAACGATCGCACTGCGGCTGAGGATCAGACCGGCGGTCATGAAGCTGGGAGGCAGACAGCTTCGGCACGTGCGCGCGATGGTCCGGAACTTCTGCGGCGCCAAGCTCAAGCCGGTGGCGCCAGTCTTTCCGCGACGACCCGGCGGGCCGAAGCCGGTCCTAGAGGCGATGCGGACTGAGATCCGGCACTCGCTCATGCTCATGCATGAGCATCAGCTTCGGCAGGTCTGGCGCAAGATGAAGGCGTACGGAGTCTGACAGGTCGCACGGAGTCAGGCTGACTCCTCGGGGCACCGGGCTGCCCGCAATGGCGCCGCCGAGTGCCCCGGTGGTTTGCGACTGCTCATCTGGTCGGTCGCAGTACCGTGCGCACGCTGCTCCCGGGGAAGTCTGGGAGCTCCCGGGAGCTAAGGATGAAGCCGAAGGATCCGCGTGGGGGTTACAAGTACGTCGACGGGCTGGTCGTGCGGCTCGTACGGGACGGCCTCGAGCACCTCGTCGTCGTACAGCAGGAGGCACCGCCGCACCGACGCCGCCAGATCGGCCAACGCACGGTCGTATGATCCACCACCTCTGCCCAGCCGGTGCCCACGCAGATCGCCTGCGACCCCTGGACAGACGATCACGTCCACCCTTCGGAATCTCTGGTCTCCCTCCTCGAGGCTCTGCAGGTGGTCCGGCGCCGCCTCCGGAGACCCGTTCGACAAGGTGAGCGGTTTCCAGCGCAGCGAGTTGTCGGCTTGCCTGTCGGGGAGCAGCACCGTGACGGACGCGTCGCACAAGGCTGAGAGCAGCGGACCGGTGCCTGGCTCCCCCGGCAGGGAACGGTAGGCCGCAACGGTAGAGGCGGCCCGCATCTCCGGAAGGCCGAGCACCTGCTCACAGAGCCGTTGTGCCAAGCGCTGCTGCTGATGCTGCGACATCTCATGCCGACGGTCGAGCACAGCCCGCCGCAGCATGCTCTTGTCGGCGCGCGGACCACTCATGTGGTCAAGGTAGGGGAGACGCGGCGTCGCAAGCGGTCACTAGCATGCCAGCATGAGCGAAGACGGACTCGCAGCAGCTGTCGAAAAGATGCGTGCCGGAGGCGTTCACCCGCTGGCGATCGACGTCTTCGCTCACTACTACAGACAGCTGGAGAGCGGGGCTACCGGCATACTTCCGGAGTCGGACATCGAACCGCTGGCGGATCCGCCACATCTCGACGATATTCAGTTCGACCCAGACGCCGGATCTGCCGCCCTCAACGACACCGTGGTGATCAAGGTCAACGGTGGACTCGGTACGTCGATGGGCATGGACCGGGCCAAGACGCTGCTTGAAGTTCGCGAGGGACTGACCTTTCTGGACCTGATCGCCCGTCAGGTGCTGCACGAGCGCCAGCGGACAGGGGTCCGGCTGCCCCTCATCCTCATGAACTCCTTCCGCACCCGGAGCGACTCCCTCGCGGCGCTGGCTGCCTACCCCGACCTTCCTGTCGGTGATCTGCCGCTTGACTTCGTGCAGAACCGAGAGCCCAAACTGCGATCTGACGACCTGATGCCGGTGGAGTGGCAAGCCGACCCGAGCCTGGAGTGGTGCCCTCCCGGTCATGGTGACATCTACACCGCCTTGTCAGCGTCAGGTCTGCTCGACCAGCTCTTGGCAGCCGGCTTTCGTTATGCCTTCGTGTCGAACAGTGACAACCTCGCGGCGACCGCAGATCCGCGGGTTGCCGCTTGGTTCGCGTCGACCGGTGCGCCGTTCGCGAGCGAGGTGTGTCGGCGCACTTCGGCGGACCGCAAAGGCGGGCACCTCGCCGTACGCCGAAGCGACGGTCAGCTGGTGTTGCGGGAGACCGCGCAGACCGCACCCGAGGACGCCGACGCTTTCACCGACCTCACCCGGCACCGCTACTTCAACTGCAACAACCTCTGGATGAACCTTGGGGCACTGAACGACACCCTGCGTGCCCGAGGTGGCGTGCTCGGCCTGCCGCTGATCCGCAATCCAAAGACCGTCGACCCGACGGATCCGTCCTCAACGGAGGTTGTGCAGATCGAGACGGCGATGGGCGCAGCCGTTGAGGTCTTCTCCGGTGCTGTCGCGCTGCAGGTGGGCCGCACTCGCTTTGTGCCGGTGAAGTCGACCAACGACCTTTTGGTGCTGCGGTCCGACGCCTACCAGCGGGCGGCCGACTTCTCGATGGCTCTCGCCGAAGAGCGTACCGATGCTCCGCTGGTCGACCTCGACCCGAAGTACTACAAGCTGGTCGGCGACTTCGACTCTCGCTTTCCGCACGATGTGCCCTCGCTGATCGACGCTACCTCCCTCGCGGTGAGTGGAGACTGGACGTTCGGGCGTGGAGTCGTCGTCCGCGGAGAGTGTCGGCTGGCGGAGGCCAACGCCGCGGGCACTGTGCCAGACGGCTCGGTTCTCGAGGGCACTTAGAGCGTGCCGAAAAGGCTCGCTCGGGTGCCACACTAGGGTGAAGGCAGCCCCGTCCGTATCTGACGAGAGCCGCTTAAGCCCTCATGCGAACTGTTGACGAGCACCTCAGCCGGATCCTCGACGTTGTGGAGCCGCTGCCGCCGTACGAGCAGCCGCTTCTGGAAGCGCTCGGCCTGCCGGTCTGCCAGGACGTCACCGCGACCCTGGATCTGCCCAGCTTCGACAACTCGGCGATGGATGGCTACGCCTGCCGCCTCGACGAGGTACAGGACGCATCACCTGAAAATCCGGTGCTGCTGCCGGTGGTCGGCGAGTCGGCTGCCGGGCAGTCACACGCGTACGCGTTGGCGCCCGGTCAGGCGGTAAAGATCATGACGGGGGCTCCCTTGCCGACTGGCGCCGACGTGGTTGTTCCGGTCGAGTGGACCGACGGCGGGCGTGCAAAGGTGACCATCTTCTCGGCCCCCACGCTGGGTCAGCACGTACGTCCGCGAGGCGAAGATGTGCGGTCCGGTGACCTGCTGATTCAGGAGGGCACGGTGCTGGGCCCCCGTCAGGTGGCGAT
The DNA here is from genome assembly GCA_038252945.1 of Propionibacteriales bacterium. GTDB lineage: Bacteria > Actinomycetota > Actinomycetes > Propionibacteriales > Nocardioidaceae > JAUJOE01. The sequence goes on from JBBSHN010000027.1 coordinate 13,570, forward strand.
TCTGGCAGCTGTGGGGCTGGCGCAGGTCCGCGCTCGCCCACGACCTCGCGTGGTGGTGATCTCCACCGGAAGCGAGCTGCGCGAGCCGGGCGAATCACTCGGATTCGACTCGGTGTACGACGCAAACTCCTACGCGCTCGCGGCGGCGGCGCGGCAGGCTGACGCCATCGCCTACCGCGTTGGCATCGTGGCTGACGACCGTGCCGAGCTGAGCGACGCTTTGTCCGACCAGCTCGTGCGTGCTGACCTCGTCGTCACCAGCGGCGGCGTCAGCAAAGGCGACTACGACGTGGTCAAGGAGGTGCTGAGCCGGGTGGGCACCGTGGAGTTCACCGAGGTGGCGATGCAGCCGGGCAAGCCGCAGGGGTTCGGCACCATCGGGGAGGACGCCACCCCCATTTTCACGCTTCCCGGCAACCCGGTGTCGTCGTACGTGTCGTTCGAAGCGTTCGTGTTGCCCGCGATCCGGCGGATGATGGGCCGGCTGCCGTATCGGCGGCCGCTGGTGCGGGCGACGTGCACGGCGGCCTTCGCATCTGTGCAGGGACGCCGACAGTACGTGCGAGGTCGCTTCGACGTGACCCCCCGAGGTGCGGCGGTTGCTCCGATCGGTGGGCACGGCTCGCACCTGATCGGCAACCTGGCACAGTCGAACTCCTTCATCGTCGTGCCAGAGGGCGTCGCGGGTGTCGAGGTGGGTGAAACGGTCGATGTTGCCGCCCTCGATCGGAACTTCTGATGAGTTCCGCTGAACGGCCGCACCAGCTGACCCACGTAGACGAGGGTGGAGCCGCCCGCATGGTAGACGTCTCCGGCAAGGCCGTCACCGAGCGCCAAGCGGAAGCCACTGGGCGGGTACTCATCTCTCACTCCGTAGTGGAGCTGCTCCGCGGTGACGGCGTGCCGAAGGGCGATGCTCTTGGGGTCGCTCGGGTCGCCGGCATTTTGGCAGCGAAACGGACCTCGGATCTAGTGCCACTGTGTCACCCGCTGTCGATCAGCGGCGTAACCGTCGATCTCAAGGTTGCCGACGACGCGGTGGAGATTTCCGCAACCGTGCGCACCACTGATCGGACCGGCGTGGAGATGGAGGCGCTGACCGCTGTCAGCGTCGCCGCTTTGACGGTCGTCGACATGGTGAAGGCAGTGGACAAGGCGACGGTGATCGACGACGTCAAGATCGTCGCGAAGTCCGGAGGCCGCAGCGGCACTTGGACTCGACCGGAGCGTGACCCGTGACGACGCTTGGTCGCGCGGTCGTGCTGTCGGTGTCCAACCGGGCCGCGACAGGGGTGTACGACGACACCACCGGCCCGCGAATTGTCGGGGCGCTACGTGACCTGGGCTTCGGTGACGTGCAGAGCGACGTGGTGCCCGACGGTGAGTCGGTGCGCGAAGCCTTGCGGCGTGCTGTTGCGGCAGAGGCCGATGTGGTGGTCACCACCGGCGGCACGGGAGTTAGCCCGACCGATGAAACTCCGGAGATGACGAAGGCCGTACTCGACTTCGAGGTCCCTGGTATCGCCGAGGCGATCCGTGCCCACGGCATTTCACAAGGTGTAGCGACCGCGTGCCTGTCTCGGGGGGTGGCCGGAGTCGCCGGGCGGACTCTCATCGTCAACCTCCCGGGTTCTGCCGGCGGGGTCAAGGATGGGCTAGCGGTGCTAATGCCGATCCTCGAGCACGCGCTTGACCAGCTTTCTGGCGGTGACCACGCGCGTTCCGATGCAGGGGGTGAGATCTGAGTCGCGTCTGGCCGGTCCGCCTGCATTCCGGGCGGGTGGGTCTGCGTCCATTGGCCGTGCGGGACGCCGGTAGGTGGGCCGAGCTGCGCCATGCCAATGCGGAGTGGCTCGGCCCCTGGGAGTCCACCCGGCCACCCGAAGCCACCATTGGCCAGACCGGCTACCGAGCAATGACGCGGGACTTGATCCGCCAGGGCAAGGCAGGCCGAGCGCTTCCCTTTGTCGTCACATACGACTCGGAAATGGTGGGGCAGCTCACCGTCACCGGCATCACCTGGGGATCAGCGCGGTGGGCGCAGATCGGCTACTGGATCGACCAGGGGTACGCCGGCCGCGGCATCATGCCGCTGGCGGTCGCTATGGCCTGTGATCACTGTATGCAGACGCTGCGCCTGCACCGCATCGAGATCGCAATTCGCCCCGAGAACACGGCTAGCTTGCGCATCGTGCAGAAGCTGGGCTTTCACTCAGTCGGGCTTGCTCCGCGGTATCTTCACATCGACGGCGCCTGGCGCGACCACATGCTCTTCGCCGTCACCGCCGAGGACGTACCAGAAGGCCTGCAGTCTCGTCTCGCTTGACTCGTGGCTCCGGCGACACCTCAGCAGCGGCCGCCGCGTCACTGTTTTCTCAGCCGACACACCGCCTGTGCTGCTCAAACGTCAGTGATCGCGGCTTTACCGTCAGTGCGTGGGTCTGACCGGGATTATCTACGCCAGCATCGTCGTGGCGTGGGCTGCCTACCTGATTCCTTTGGCGCTGCGCCGGCACGAGGAGACCGCGCGGGCGCGGTCAGTCGACCGATTTTCCACCAGGATGAATGTCTTGTCTCGGCGCGGCAGGGCAAGTTCTGGTCGGACCGTGGTCACGCCGCCACGCATGTGCGACCGAATGCTGAGCCCGGCACCGAGTCCGGCGGGTTCCGCTGCGGCAGTCCTATCTGGCCCCCGGCCGAGCCGTGTCGCTCTCGAGACTGCCGCTCGTCGCCGGCGGCGGGTCCTTCTCGTGCTCGCATCCCTGCTGGCTGCCGTCGCGGCCGCCGCTGTGATGAGCTTCCTTCCGCTGTGGTCGATCGCTGCGCCGGTCGCCTCACTGGCGGCATTCCTGATGCTGGCTCGTCGGCAGGCGCGCCGCGCTAGTGACGCCTACTGGGAGGAGGCGCAAGCTCCATTTCAAGACCCCACGAACGTCATTCGACGAGGGTCCACCCGGGTTGACGCTTCGCATGGCGCCGCACGCGGACCAGACGACGAACCGACTGTGCCGCTGGATCGCGACAAGCTCCGGGCCGCCGTCGCGGCCCTGGAGCAAGAGCACAGTGTCGCCGTGTCATTGCCGACATCTGACGGCACTTCACTGTGGGACCCGCTGCCGATAGTGCTCCCGACGTACGTCGAGAAAGCGACCGCCTCGTCGACCATCCGCACTGTCGACCTCAGCGCGACGTCCACACCCACAGTCGGTGGCGCTGAGGGGTCAACGGTCCCAGCTGGGCGTAGCTCGGACTCGGAGATCTGGGTACGCCAGACCGCCAGTACGTCGGTCAGCGAGCCGACCGACGACGTGGTCAATGCGGAGCCGGCGAAGGTCGTCAACGGCTGACGAGCACCTAGTCGGCTGACCCGGTGCGCTAAGGTGGCGGTCGACTTGCCGTGTCCTACCGCGTCCTCACGCCATGAAAAATGATGCGGTAACGCGAGATCTTGGGGCTGTGGCGCAGTTGGTAGCGCGTCTCGTTCGCAATGAGAAGGTCAGGGGTTCGAGTCCCCTCAGCTCCACCACTGAAGCCTCAGCCCGTTCGACACGAGGGACGGTGTGCATGCCGACAAGGCAGGCTGCGATCGTGAGTCGCACGAGCCCCTTGATCAAACGTGTGAAAACGCTGCACCGAAGCACCGCCGCCCGGCGCCGTGAAGGGGTGTTTCTCGTCGAAGGCATCCAGCCGGTGTCGCGCGCACTCGAGGCGGCGTGGGAAATCGAGACACTCCTTGCCATCGTCGCGACCTCGGCGAGGGCAGGAGTAATCGATCATTGGAGCGTCGATTACTCACTCCCCATGGCGGCGATGTTCGGTTCCGAAGGGTGCGGACTTCCGGCTGAGGTCATAGCCGGTGCGGATCTCGTTGCCCGCATTCCGATGGCGGGAACCGCTGACTCGCTGAACTTGGCCGTGGCATGTGGTGTCTTCGTATATGAGGTGAAACGACGTCGTTGTAGTGGATTTTGGGGGAGTCAATGCGCGGCGTCGACGTAGGCGACCACTCGGTTCAGCAGAGCAGTTGCGGTGAGCAGCTGGACTGGAGGCGCTGGAGGATTCTCGGCGAAGTCGTAGAGGAGCGGGGCCGCTTCTTCGTGGCCCAGCTGGAGAGCTACCTGAGCGCATGCGCGGGCGGCATCGCGCACGACAGCAGGTTCGACGGTCCAGATGGCTTCGAAGAGCCGCCGACGATCCGGAACGGTCGACTGGCCGGGTAACTCCCACGCGGTCAGCATGGCGGGATAGGCCGCGGCGTCACAGACAACAAGCCACTCCCGCCGCAACGGAGCATCGGCGGGAAGATCCACGACAGTAATGCCCGGTAGGGCGGGGACCGCATCCGCGAAGTCGGCGAAGACCATCGTCGACGAGGCGATCCGCGCCAGCTCAGTCCACCGCTCCTTGGAAGCGTCGAAGTAGCGCGCCTTCTGGAAACCGCCGAAGATCGCAGGTCTTTCGGCGCGCGTGCAGCACTCGTCCTCGATGGCCCACGACAGTGCGATCAGGGTGGACTTCTTGAGTCGTTGAGGTTGCAGGGCAGGGTGCTTGCGCCGCAGAGCCGCATGGACCGATGGGGCGCCTGGTGGATGCTCAACCGCCGCCTGGGCGAGCACCACCGCTGCTATGGCGACCTCCAGGCGGGTGCCGGCGTCCCGCCGCCTAATCACCTGCCGTACGAGCTCGGCGTCGTGTTCGGTGTAACGGCGGTGCCCGCTGTTGCGACGCTCGGCTGGCGGAAATCCGTGCCTGCTCTCCCACATCCGCACGGTCGCCGGCTTCAAGCCGGTCCGCTGCGCGAGTTCGCCGATGCTAAGGCTCGCTGTGAGCTGAGCCGCCGGCATTGCGGGTTGCGTTGAGGTGCCCTTGGGGTGCATGCTGTGAGTGTAAACCTAAACAAGCCGTTGAAGAAGCATAGAGATTCAGGGGCTGCGACGTAAGGAGAAGTCATGACCGACCGCACCATCGACACCACCGACCCGTCTGGCGAGGTCGTGGACTGGACCGACCTGGGCCGCGAGATGTGGTCCTTCCTCACCGGGCGTGAAGCGGCGATCAACTACCGCTTCATCGACATGGCCGTTGAAGTTCCGCGCGACACCGGCGCGGGCGCCCCGCGAGCGACCTGGAAGCTCAACGGCACTCTCCAGGTCACCACGAAGGACAACGCGAGCACGCCCGAGCGCGTCGGCTGACTTCGGTGGCCAGCCAATTCACCATCGACGCCGACTTGGAGTTCTCGGTCGACATCGCAGGTTCTCGTCACGTGACCGGGTCGCTGACCGGTTCTGGGAAGAATCTGGAGCTGCGGGTCAGCTCCCCGTTTCTGTTCGCCGGGCGGGCAGACTCGGGGGCGATCCGCGGGCTCGCCAGGGGTCTGGCGGCCCATGACATGTCGATTACGGTCGTCGCGCCAACAGGGCCGCTGGTCACGCTGGGTGCGGCGTCGACGTCATGGCTGCAACGCCGGATGACGGGTTCGCGACACGTTCGCATCGAGCGGGGCGCCGGACTGTGGTCACTGCTCCGCGGTCGGCGCCAGGCCCCTATCGGCGGTGCGCTGCCGTCGGCGGCCCTCGCACCACCTCCGACACTCCTGCCGGTCGCCCCGACAATACTCCGGAGTCGCCACCGGCGGCCAGTGACGACGACACACGACCCATACCGTGGCGGAGATCCGCGGCTGATTTTGCCCCTTGGCCCATACGCAAGGGCGAGTGATCGCCCAACGGTCTTCCGCCTCCGCGACGACGTCACGACCATCGGTGCAGGCGGTGAGTGCCACCTCCAGCTGCCGGGACTCGAGCCGTTGCACGCGGAGGTCCGACATGACGACAACGACGAGTTCGTTCTGGTCCGGATTGGTAGCCCGGGCAGCACCAGAGTGTTCGGTGCGCCCGCCGACATCGCCATACTGCGTACGGGTTGCGGCATCGACCTCGGCCCCTGGCATCTGTCGTACGCCCGTGAGGAGTACGCCGACCACGGCCGACCGTATGGCGGCCGCATCGGAGGAGAGCTGGGGCAGCAACGTCCCCAGCCAAGTCGGGAGTCTTTACAGCGGAGTGCCGAGGAGAGCTCATGACGTCGACCGGTCCGGTCCTCGTCGCGGGAGCCTCGGGATTCGTGGGTCGTCGGTTGTGTTCGGCGCTGACTGCAGCTGGTCACGACGTACGGGCGATGACCCGCAATCCGGACAGCTACGACGGCGACGGCGACGCAGTGCACGGTGACGTGCGGAATGGCGCCACGCTGTCGGGGGCCCTCGACGGGTGCCGAGCTGCTTACTACCTTGTGCACTCGCTGGACTCCAAGGACTTCGAGCGCCTTGATGCTGAGGCTGCTCGAGCTTTTGGTCAGGCCGCCTTCGAGGCGGAGATCGGGCAGATCATCTATCTGGGCGGACTGGGCAGCGATGCCGACCAGCTCTCGTCGCACCTTCGAAGTCGGCGGGACGTCGAGAGCTATCTCGGCAGCGCCGGAGCGCCGGTCACGGTGCTGCGAGCCGGCATCATCGTCGGAAGCGGCGGCATCTCATGGGAGATCACTCGGCAGCTGGTCGAGCACCTCCCCGCGATGGTGACGCCGCGGTGGGTGCGCACCAAGACACAGCCGATCGCAGTTGCCGACGTCGTGCGCTACCTCGTCGGGGTGCTGGACGAGCCGCGCTCCAAGGGACGGATCTTCGAGATCGGCGGCCCCGAGGTGCTGCAGTACGTCACCATGCTGCGACGAGTGGCCGACATCAAGAACCGTCGGCTGTTCATCGTCCCTGTGCCGCTGCTCAGCCCGGGCTTGTCGTCGCGCTGGCTGGCACTTGTCACCGATGTCAACACCCAGGCCGGAAGGTCGCTCGTCGACTCGATGGCAAACGAGGTCGTGGTCACCGATGACAGCCTCCGGTCCATCGTTCCCTTCGAGCCGATGGGGTACGACGAGGCGGTCCGCACCGCCCTCCGCGAGCAAGGCCGGCAAAAGGCGACCAAATGAGCTCGAATCCCACTGCGGAGAAGTGGCGGCGCGCACGGGCCGTGATCGCCTCCAGGTTGCCGATGCCGATCAGCCATGTGGTTCCCGTCGAGCATCTGGAGTCTGCGCCGGTTCTCTTCCGCCGGCGACGGGTCGCAGCCGGCGTTTCGCTGCTCGGGACCGCTCTCCTCGGCAAGTCATTCTCGACCGAGCCGGCCTCCCGGGAGTTCTACGGGTTCACCGCCTCCGTAGCGGCCACCTGGACCGCCGGCGGGTTGCTGTCCGGGCCGCTGCACCTCGGCTGGATCCAGAGCCGTGACCAACAGCTGCGCCGACCCTTCATCACCCCGGTTGCAACCGGCGTCGGAGCCTTCGGCTTCTTCTGTGGCTGTGCGCTGATAGCGCGCGGCGTCCCTGTCCTTGACCGAGCGGTCGGCGATGTCATGGCCTTTGCCGAAGAGGGTAGTACGGCATTGAACCTCGCCACTACGTTGGCCAATGGCTTGGGGGAGGAGGTCTTCTTCCGCGGTGCCCTCTACTCGGCGCTCGATGCCGACCGGGCCGTCGTCGCCTCCACTGCGGTCTACACCATCGCTACGGCCGCGACCCGAAACCCCGCCCTGATGGTCGCCGCAGCGGTGATGGGCACGCTCTTCAGCCTGCAACGGCGTGCGTCCGGCGGACTGCAGGCGCCAGCTCTTACACATTTGACCTGGTCAACGCTGATGGTGTGCTTTCTTCCGCGGCTGGTCCGTCGCGCACACGTGACTTAGGCGCAACTCACCGCATGAGGCACCAGATGAGCGTCAGTAGCCTCACTCTGTGCAGCGGCGATGAAATGATCCCGGTCATGGCTACCTTCTCTGCGGTTGACGGAACGCTGCTCGCTTACCACGTCCTGGGGCGGGGTGCGCCAGTGATCTGTCTGCCGGGTGGTCCGATGCAGGACCCGGTGTATCTCGGGGACCTTGGCGGGCTTCCGCGGTGGTTTCAGGTGATCAAGCTGGATCTTCGGGGGACGGGTGAGTCGCAGACACCCGCCGAAACCGGCTCCTACCGCTGTGATCGCCTCGTGGAGGATGTCGAGGCGCTCCGGGAGCATCTTGGTCTCGATCGGATCGACCTACTGGGGCACTCCGCAGGGACAAACCTTGCCGTGTCGTATGCGATTCAGTACCCCGCGCGCATCGACAAGCTGCTGTTGATCAACCCCAGCACCTTGGCCGTTGGTCTCATCGCTACGAGCCAGATGCGACGGGAGGTCGTACACCGGCGCGTGGGCGAACCTTGGTTCGCATCAGCGTCCGAAGCCTTCGAGAGGATCGCGGCCGATGAGGCCGGCGACGACGATTGGGAGGCCATCGCACCGCTCACGTACGGCCGGTGGGACGCCGCCGCGAGGGCGCATCACGAGCAACAGGACAGCCAGCGGAATGACGAAGCGGCGAAAGTTTTCAGTGCCGAGGGCGCCTACGACCCAGAGACGACCCGCCGAGCTCTGGCGACCTTGCGCGCGCCCGTGCTCCTCGTGGCCGGCGAACTCGACGTCGCCGCCCCTCCGCGCATAGTGATGGAGTTCGCGGCGCTCTTTGCGAACGCCACGCTCGTCACCGAACCGGGAGGCGGCCATTTCCCCTGGCTTGACGACCCGAGCTGGTTCACGGCGACACTCGCCACCTTTCTCAGGGGCGACGCCGCTGTCCCGCTCCGGTCGAACTAGGGGGAGTGGGCACTCCCCGCAGCTTCAGGTGGTCGACACTGCGGTCCGGCGCTCTAGAGCCGAGCTGAAAAGTAGTTCGACAAAGTAGCCGAGCCGGTTCGCCAGCTGGCCGGCCCAAAGAAACCAGAAGGCGCGGGGGAACCGGCTGAAGTTGTCACGGAGCCGCACGCTCAGCGCTCCGCGCACTGTTGGCGGACGACGAAGAAACGGGAGCAAAGACGCCCGGCTAGGCGCTTGCTCGAAGTGCGGCTCATCAAACCCTCGTCGCCGGCCACATCGGAACGCTAGGCCAGCGGCCGACAACCAGGGAAGTGGACCTCTGCCTGTTGGCGCTTGTTCTTGCAAGCTAGTTGCAACTGCGAGAATGTCGCGTCTAAGGTGGTCGCATGGCAGCGAGGGCGACCCGGCTTGGCCGGGGGTCAGCCGTGCGTGTCTCATGACCGGGCAACAGAAAGTCTCCGTGGCTGGCATGGCGGCCGTGGTCATCGCTCTTCACGTCCTCGGTTGGGGCACCCTTCTGGCATTTGTGGCGCCGGAGCACTATCGCGTCGGTGCTAGCGGAGCCTTCGGGGTTGGGCTCGGTCTGACGGCGTACACCCTCGGCATGCGGCATGCTTTCGACGCAGACCACATCGCCGCCATCGACAACACGACACGGAAATTGCTCGCGGACGGTAAGCAGCCGGTCTCCGTTGGCTTCTGGTTCTCGCTCGGGCACTCCACCGTCGTCTTCGGTTTGTGCGCACTTCTTGCCGTCGGAGTGCGCTCTCTGGCGGGACAGGTCCACGACGGGGTATCGAGCCTGCACACCGTGACTGGACT
>JBBSHN010000028.1:0-22671 GCA_038252945.1 Propionibacteriales bacterium
GGCGACGGCCAGCGAGCCCGTGATCGCGAACTCGTACATGCTGCCCCACGGCACCCGACTCGCGGCGAGTCCGCGGCATATCACCCCGACCGCGCAGATCAACGTGCCCAGCACGGTCAGGGCCAGACCCGAGCGACCGAAGCGATCACTGCGCTCAAGAGGAGTTTCGCTGGTGTCCGGGGGCCTCTCTGCTAGGCGTGCACCGCCGGTCGCAGAGCGGGTCACCGGTGCTCCCACCAGCTGCGGTGAGGCAACCGCCGCTTTCGCGGTCACCTGCCGAGCCGACGCCCACTCCGCCGTATGAGCGAGCAGCGCCAGGGCATACACCACGGTCGCCGCCGTCATGGCGGAATCGCTGAACGTCGCGAGCGTCTGCGTCACGACAGCGTCTCCTTCGTTTGCTGCTGGTCCGGCGGTCGCAACGACGCGGCGAGTGAGGCGACGTGTCCCTCAGGATCGCCACCGAAGACCCGGTCGAGCGCTGCAACCTCTACCACCGTACGGCCGCCGTCAGGGCGCACCCGCACCCAGGTGCGCCGGGGGCGGATGAAAAGCGTTCCGAGCAGGCCGGCGATCGCCAGTAGTACGCCGACGAGCGGCACCAGCTTTCCGGGTTCGTTGCTGACCTGCAGCTTCACCCACTGTGTGTAGCCGTTGAACGTTATCGAGCCGACTCCCTGACCCAGTCGCAGCGTGTCGCCGGGCCGCATCAGCAAAGGGCGCGGCTTCCCCTCAGGCCGCGTGATCGGCCGCAGCTGCTGTTTGTCGAGGACGTATACCGACTGAGGCGCACCTGAGTTCATGCCGAGGTTGCCGCGGTACCCGATCAGCGACAGCACAGGGTTGTTGGCGGCCGGAAAGGCGGAGTACGGCTGGCCCTGGGGGCTGATGGCGGCAGTGGGAAAGAAGTAGCCCTCGAAACCGAGCTGGGTGGGTATCGCATCCGGCACCTTGACCACGCCGAACGACACGAACGAACCGTTCTGCGGCAAGAAGATGACCGGGCCCGAGTACGCGACGTCGCCGTGGCCGTCTCTCACCGTGACCTCGGGGGCGTAGCCGTGACCTACCAGGAACACCGATGTGCCGTCCACCTGAAGCGGTGAGTTCACCTGAAGGTCGTAGGTGTAGGGCCGGTCCGACGGAGCATTGCGGACCGAGAGGTGCGCGTCGAAGGCCACCGGAGTGCCGCGTCCGGGGCCGGTCCGCTGCCAACGCACCGCGAATTGGTTCACGGTCACGCTGAACGGCGCCAGGTCGGCGGGCTGGAAACGAGCACCTGGCGTGAAGTCGTCGTACTGGATGAGCGAGTTGGAGAATCCCTGCCCCGTGACGACTGCGACGCTGCCCTTGAAGCCGTACAAGTGTGTGATCGCTACCCCAATCAGTACGACCAGCAACGCGAGGTGGAAGAGCAGATTTCCAGCCTCACGCAGGTAGCCCTTCTCGGCACTGACCACCTCACCTTCTGCGGCCGGGTAGACGACCGTGCGCGCCCGTCGCGACCGCAGCAGCTGGCTAGCGCGCTGGGCCACCTCGTCGGCGGGTTCCGTGGTCTGCCAGCGCTGGTAGGCCGGCAGTCGCGCCAGGTGGCGAGGTGCGTTCGGTGGTCGGGCGCCCACTCCGCGTGCGTACACCCGAAGCCGAGGCACGATGCAGCCGACGAGTGAGAGCACGAGAAGCAGATAGATGGCGCTGAACAGCGGCGAACTATAGACGGCGAAGAGCCCAAGCCGGTCCAGAACCGGGGCGAGAGCCGGATGGCGATGACGAAACGCCAGCACAGCCGAGGGGTCCACCGACGTCTGAGGTATGAGTGACCCGGGAACTGCGGCCAGCGCGAGCAGGAAGAGCAGCTGCAGGGCGGTTCGCATGGACGTGAGCTGCCGCCATATCCAGCGGCCGAACTCGAGTGGACGCAAAGCAGGGGCCGGTGCTCTCGGCGGCTGCTTAAGTCGTGAAGGGTCTGGAGATGTGTTCTCGAGCCGAGGCTCAGACAGCCGGGACATAGCTGTTCACCTGACTCTGCAGCTGAGCAATGAGGTGGCCCCAAATGCCCGTCAGCAGCAAGACGCCGACCACGACAAGCATGGCACCACCAAGCCGCATCACCCACATCTGGTGGCGACGGACCCAGCCGATGGCTCCGACCGCCCGCCGGTAAGCAAGCGCTGCCACGATGAACGGCACACCGAGGCCAACGCAGTATGCAACGGCCAGCAACGCTCCCCGGCTCGCGCTTGCGTCACTGAAGGACAAGGAGAGCACCGCCGCAAGTGTCGGCCCGATGCACGGTGTCCAGCCCAGGCCGAAGAGCACACCGAGCAACGGAGCGGCCGCCAGCCCCACGGCCGGAACGGAGTGAATTCGCACGTCCCTCTGAAACCAAGGCACCACTCCCGCGAACACCAGCCCTACGGCTATGGTGACCGCTCCCAACACACGGGTGAGGGTCGCGCTGTAGGCCAGCAGGAGCTCACCGATCTGGCCCACGGCTGCGCTGGCGGTGACGAAGACGAACGTGAAGCCGCTGACGAACAAGATGGCGCCGAGCAACATGCGGCCGCGGCGCCTGCCGGTTTCCGACGCGACGATGTCAGCGCCTGACAACCCGGTCATGTACGACAGGTAGCCCGGCAGAAGCGGGAGAACGCACGGGGAGAAGAACGACACAGTCCCGGCTACGAGCGCTACGGGGACAGCGAGCAGCAACGACCCATTGAGCGCTGTGTGTGCGAACCAGGAGCCGATGGAGCCGGGGTAGTAACTCACAGCGGCAAGCGAACCCGGAAGCAGGGGGGTCATGAGCGCTTCACCATGTCGTGCACCAATCCGACAAGTGTGTCGGTGGTCAGCTCTCCGGACACCACAGCCGCCACCCTCCCGCGCCGGTCTAAAACCAGTGTGGTGGGGGGAGAGGTGATCGTCACGATGTCGTGGAATCGAAGAAGCGCTTGGCCACCGGTATCGAAGAGGCTCGGATAGTGAATGCCGGCGTTGCGGACGAAGGCTTGCGCCGCCGAACGGTCGTCGCGGATGTCAATGCCGTAGAACGGCACGTCGTGCAGCCGGCGAGCCGCTGCTACCAGGTCGTCGGACTCTGCCCGGCATGGCCCGCACCAAGACGCCCAGACGTTGATGACAGCAAGGGAGCGCCCCGGGTCAATCGTGATCGGACGTCCGCTGAGATCCTTGCCCTGCAGCACAGGCGCTGGCTGGCGCTTGGCCGGCGGAAACGTCGTGATGGCACCCGTGCCGGAGACGTATCCTTTGCTTCCCGTCGCTGACGTCGTGGGCGAACACCCGGCGACTGCGAGGAGCAGCACGCAAGTCACCGCACCGGCCACGAATCCGCCACCGGCACGACGAGCGCGCAGGAGGAGAGTCACGCTCCCGCGGCGAACTTCGTGGACGGCGCCACGGGCACCAGGTCGGCAGCCGGCTCGGAGTAAGCGACACTGACGATCCGCGCGTCGGAATACGTGAATGTCGTCAGGCTTGCGAGGCTGCACTGACGAGACCGCGGATCATGCCATAGTCGGTGGCCCTCGACGTACGACCGAGCCATCCAGATGGGCAGTTGATGCGACACCACCAGCGCTTCTCGTCCTCGTGCGGCTTCTCGCGCATCGTGCATCGCTGCAAGCATGCGTACGGCGATGTCGTGGTAGGGCTCACCCCAGGACGGGCGGAACGGGTTATAGAGGTGCCTCCACGTCTCAGGACGACGTAACGACCCGTCTCCCGGCCCGAACCGGCGGCCCTCGAAGCAGTTGGCCGCCTCGATCACTTTGTCGTCGGTGACAATCGGCAACCCGAAGGCTGCGGCGGTCGGCGAGGCGGTCTCTTGCGCGCGCTCCAACGGAGAAGCGGCGAGATAGCTGATGTCGAGACCGGTCAGCGTCTCGGCGACCCGTTCCGCCATGGCCTTTCCCAAGTCGCTGAGGTGAAAGCCAGGCAGCCTTCCGTACAGAACGCCTTCGGGGTTGTAGACCTCACCGTGGCGCAGCAGATGCACGACTGTCCGGTCGGGCGCAGTCGTCATGAGCGTCGCCCGTCAGCGGTCTCGTTCGACGCCGTTGGCGGTACGGCGGCAGCCGCAGCAGCCGCCGCCGGCAGAGCCCGTGCGATGCGGTCGACTGCGGCAGAATCGTGCGTCGCGCTGACGAACCACGCCTCGAACGCGCTGGGTGGGAGATAGACGCCAGCCTCCAGCATGGCCGAAAAGAACGCCGCGAACCGTGGGAGCACCTGGCTGCTCGCCACCGTGTAGTCCGGCACCTCCGTCACCGCATCTGAGGGTACGAAGAAGACACTGAACAAGTTGCCCGCACGTTGCAGGACATGCGGGACACCAGCCGCGGTCAGCGCCTCGACGGTGAGCTGCATGATCGTTGCCGCCACTTCGTCGAGCCGTACGTACACCTCGTCTGTCGCCAGCTGCAGCGTGGTGAGTCCCGCCGTGGCAGCGACCGGATTTCCCGCCAATGTGCCCGCCTGGTAGACCGGCCCCTCTGGGGCCAAAGCGGCCATGACATCCCTGCGGCCACCGAACGCGGCCGCAGGAAGCCCGCCGCCCATCACCTTGCCGAAGGTCATCAGGTCAGGGGTCCAACCCTCAACGGCGCCTTCCATGCCCCAGTGGCCCGATCGGCTGACCCGAAATCCGGTCATGACCTCATCGCTCACGAACAAAGCGCCCGACGCCGAACACAGTCGCGCCAGTGCGGCGTTGAAGCCGGGACGCGGTGGTATCACGCCCATGTTCCCTGGAGCTGCCTCGGTGATGACACACGCAACTGCATCGCCGTACTCGGCGAAGACCGCTTCTGCCGCGGCCAGATCGTTGTAGGGCAGCACCAGGGTGCTCGCCGCAACGGCTGCAGGTACGCCGGGCGACCCGGGAAGCCCGAAGGTTGCGATCCCCGATCCGCCGGCTGCCAGCAGTGAATCAACGGCACCGTGGTAGCAGCCGGCGAACTTCACGACGAGCTCACGCCCGGTGAAGCCTCTTGCCAGCCGGACCGCAGACATGGTGGCTTCGGTTCCCGAAGAAACCAACCGCACCTGCTCGACTGGCGTGCGCCGCACGATCTCCTCGGCGAGCTCCACCTCCGGACCGGACGGGGCTCCGAACGACATACCCCGAGCAGCAGCCGCGCTGACGGCATCGACAACCGCCGGATGAGCATGCCCGAGAATGAGCGGTCCCCAAGAGCAGACCAGGTCGACGTACTCGTTGCCGTCAACGTCGTACAGGTACGGACCGGCGCCGCGTGCGATGACGCGTGGTGTGCCGCCCACCGCCTGGAAAGCGCGTACCGGGCTGTTGACACCACCGGGGATCACCGCCCTCGCCCGCGCGAACTCTTCGGCGGACCGAACGGCGCGCGTGCCAGCGGTGCCAGCGGCGGCGGCGGTAAGGTTCGCGGTCACTGCACCATTGTCGCCGAGGACTGGAGCGGCTTCGACACCGGAACCGGGTCGCTGCTCACTTGGAATCCCCTCGGATCCAGCCAGCCGCCTCAGCGGCCCAGTAGGTCAGCAGGAAGGCAGCTCCCGCACGGCGAATGGACGTCAAGATCTCAGTGACTGCAGCGCGCCGGTCGAGATAGCCTGCTCGCACCGCCGCTTCCACCATCGAGTACTCCCCCGAGACGTTGTAGGCGCCAACGGGGACGTCGGAGACCCCGACCACGTCAGTCAGCACGTCGAGATAGCTCAGAGCCGGCTTGACCAGCAGCAAGTCGGCGCCCTCGTCGAGATCGAGCAGAGCTTCCCGCGACGCCTCCCGGCGGTTGGCGGGATCCTGCTGGTAAGTACGTCGGTCACCGCGCAGCGTCGAGGCAACCGCCTCCCGGAATGGCCCGTAGAAGGCAGAGGCGTACTTTGCGGTGTAGGCAAGTATGGCCACCTCGGTGTGACCGGCGGAGTCGAGACCCGCACGAATCGCTGCAACCTGACCGTCCATCATTCCGCTCGGAGCGACCACATGAACTCCGGCCTCTGCCTGCGCGACCGCCAGCAGGGAGTACTGCTCGAGTGTCGCGTCGTTGTCCACGCGTCCGTTCGCGTCGAGCAAGCCGCAGTGCCCGTGATCGGTGAACTCATCAAGACACAGGTCAGCCATCACGACCGTATCGGCCCCGACTTCGGCGACCACATCAGCGAGGGCAGTGTTGAGGATGCCGTCGGCATCGGCACCGGCAGACCCGAGCGCATCCTTCGACTGCGGCTCGGGTACGCCGAAAATCATCAGACCCCCGACGCCTGCTTCCACAGCCTCACTGGCCGCACGTCGAAGCGAAGCTCGCGAGTGCTGCACGACACCGGGCATGCCCGGGATGGGAGCCGGCTCCGTTCGGCCTTCCGCGACGAACATCGGCAGCACAAGATGTCGTGGCTCCAGCGACGCTTCCGCCACCAGCCGACGCAGAGCCGGCCGGGTACGCAGCCGCCGCGGCCGCGACTCCGGAAACGGCATGGCCTAGGTAGCCCGCCGACGGCTGGCGGCCCGCTGCTGCGACGGCTTCGTCACCGGCTCTCCAGCCTCGGTGGCGGAGGCGCGACGGCTCTGGCCGTAGTCGGCCAGGGCAGAGGCGAGTGCGCCCGCCGAGGGCTCCGCTGCCAAGACCTCTACAAGCAGGCCGTGCTCCTCACACGTCTTCGCGGTCGCCGGTCCGATCGCGGCGATGACGGTCCCTGCATGCGGCTTGCCAGCAATGCCCACCAAGTTGCGCACGGTGGACGACGACGTGAAGACCACGGCATCGAACAACCCCGTCTTGATGGCCTCACGCACGGGTGCTGGAGGTGGCGCGGCGCGCACGGTCCGGTAGGCCGTCACGTCGTCGACCTCCCAGCCCAGCTCAACCAGGCCGGCCACCAGGGTCTCGGTGGCGATGTCGGCACGCGGGAGGAACACGCGGTTGATGGGGTCGAGTACGTCGTCGTACGGCGGCCAAGCGTGCAACAGCCCCTGGGCGGATTGTTCATCCGACGGCACGAGGTCTGGGCGGATGCCCCAGGCGGCGACCGCCTCAGCGGTCTTGTCGCCCACGGCTGCCACCTTCAAGCCACTGAAGGCCCGGGCGTCGAGACCGTACTCGTCGAACTTCTCGCGGACTGCCTTGACGGCGTTGACTGAGGTGAAGGCAACCCACTCGTACCTGCCCTCCACAAGACCTCGCACCGCTTTGTCCATCTGCAGCGGATTGCGCGGCGGCTCCACGGAGATCGTCGCCACCTCCTCAGGCACGGCACCATACGAGCGCAGGTGAGCAGACAACTCATGCGCCTGCTCCTTGGTTCTCGGCACTAGCACGCGCCAACCGAACAGGGGCTTGGTCTCGAACCACGACAGCACTGCTCGCATCGATACCACCTCGCCGATCACCGTTATGGCCGGCGGCTCGATCTCTGCTTCCGCTGCGTCAGCAGCGATGTCGGCGAGCGTCGACACGACCGTTCGCTGCTGCGCCGTCGTCCCGACCGACGTCATCGACACCGGTGTCGCCGGAGGACAGCCGGCGGAGCACAGGCTCCGGGCGATACTCCCGATCGACTTGACGGCAGACAGCAGCACGAGCGTCGAACAATCGGCGTAGCGGCTCCAGTCGATCTTGGTCTCGGCTGCGTTGAGGACCGTGATCTCGAGTGAGTCGCGGGTTGTCAGCGGCACCCCTGCGTACGTGGGCACCGCGCTCACGGAGCTGACACCTGGTACAACTTCGAACCTAACTCCAGCCTTGGCGCAGGCGGCAGCCTCCTCAGCTCCGGTCGCGTACATCCAAGGGTCGCCCGACAGCAGCCTGACGACCAGACCAATCGATCCGGCGCACTTGACGACAAGCTTGGCTCGAGAGGCATGCGTCAGAGGCTGACCGTCGTCGCCGCATCCCCCGTCGACGACCTCAACGTCTGCGACTCGGTCACCGAGGACCGCCGCGATCAGATCCGCATGCGCCGGTGTCTCCGTGATGACCACGTCAGCCGACTCGATCAGTTCCTTTGCGCGCACCGTGAGAAGGCCTGGATCGCCCGGACCTGTGCCGACAAACGCCACGCAGGTGGCCCGCGCAACGGACTTCGGCGGAGTCACCGCGTCACCGCCAGGAACGAGGTCATCTGTGCTCCTTCTCATCGATTGAGCTCCTGCAGCACCTCGGCGGCACCTTCGGCGAGTAGTTGTTTAGCCAGGCGAGATCCCACACCGTCTGCGTCGTCAAGATCGCCGGTGGCGGACAGGCGCACGGTCTCGCTTCCATCGGACGTCGCCACCATGGCACGCAGCCACAGCTCCGGCCCGTCGTCGCCGTCGCCCACATCCGCGAGGGCTCCGACTGGAGCGGTGCAGCCGGCGCCGAGCTCGCGCAGAACTGCGCGTTCCGCAGTCACCGCGGCTCGTGTGGTGGAGTCCTCCAGTGCCGCTCGCACATCGGCCGCCAGGATCGGACGTGACGCGAGCACCTCGAGCGCTAACGCTCCTTGGCCCGGTGCTGGAAGCATCTGCAGCGGGTCGATCACCTCGGTGATCGCGTCCTCACGTTCCAGACGCACCAGTCCTGCCCGGGCCAGAACCACGGCGTCGAGCTCCCCGCTGAAGACACGACGCAGCCGGCTGTCGACGTTGCCGCGCAGGTCTATGACGTCCAAGCCGTATCCCAGCGCGCGAAGCTGCGCGGCGCGGCGCACCGACCCGGTTCCGATCCGCGAGCCGGCCGGCAGCTCTGCCAGTGTGAGACCGACGTTGCAGACGAGGGCGTCCCGCGGGTCACCTCGCGCTGGGACCGCCGCCAACGCGAGACGGTCGTCGAGCACGGTGGGAAGGTCTTTGAGCGAGTGAACAGCCAAATCCGCCCGGTCTTCGAGAAGCGCTTGCCGCACTGCGCCCACGAAAACACCCTGGCCACCGATCTCGGCGAGCGGGGCGGTCGATCGATCGCCCTCGCTCACCAGCTCGACGAGCTCGACGGTCACCTTCAGCGTCCGCCGCAGGTCGACTGCTACTGCACTCGCCTGCGCCAGCGCCAGCGCGCTACGCCGGGTGGCAAGCCGAAGCCGCGTCGTCAAGGCCCCTCACCTCCGCCGGTGACCGCGGCAATCGTGGAGGAGTCAAGCGCGAAGAGCTCAGCCAGAGCGTCGGCGTAGGACGCTGACGGTGCCTGATCGGCGAGGCGTTTAACACGCACCGTCGGCTCATGCAACAACTTGTCCGCAACACGACGCACCGCGGTTGCGATCTCCACGCGCTGCTCCGGCGTGAGCTCTTCCAGCCGCCCCCATAGCCGCTCGAGCTCGTTAGCCACGACACCGGTTGCCATGCTGCGGAGGGCGATGAGCGTGGGGGTTACCGCCGCTGCTGACCGAGCCGTTGAAAAAGCGGCAACCTCCTCCGTGACGAGCGCCTCCGCAGCGGACACGTCTGCGTCGGTCACCTGTTGAGGTGACGCGGCGGCGAGGTCGGCGAGCCGGATCAGCACGACGCCGGGAATGTCGCGTACACCCATGTCGATGTCATGCGGCAGGGCGAGATCGACAAGAACCAGTGGCGCCGTCACACTCCTGCCCTGAGCACCCGTTGCCACGTGCTCGGTCGAGAGCCGAACTTCCCTTCCCCCGGTACACGACACGACGAGGTCGGCACACCTGAGCTGTGCGGGGACATCGGCAAGGGTCACAGCGTCTGCGCCTATAGCCGTCGCGAGCCGGACAGCCCGCTCGGGTGTCCGCGAAGCGACCGTTATCTTCGCCGCTCCGCGCCGGCTTACCGAGCTGCCGGCGAGCGAAGCCATCGAGCCTGCGCCGAGGATGAGAACCCGAATACGCGCGAGGCTGCCCAACGCCGCTTCTGCTGCATCGAGTGCCACTGAGACGAGCGACTGTCCTGCCCGGTCGATGCCCGTTTCCGCGTGAACCCGCTTGCCGACTCGAAGACCTTGCTGGAACAACGAGTTGAGCACTGGTCCGAGTGTCTCGTCGCGTTGCCCCCGGTTGAACGTCTCTCGAACCTGACCGAGGATCTGGGCCTCTCCTACGATCATCGAGTCCAGTCCGGAGGCGACGGCGAAGAGGTGCGAGACGGCCGCTTCGTCGTAGTGGACGTAAAAGCTCGGCACCACTGTCTCGGGGGCACGCGCCGACTTCAGCATAAGCAAGGCCGTCAGGTCGTCAACGCTGCGGTGGAAGCGGTCAACCTCGGCGTAGATCTCAACGCGGTTACAGGTCGCGAGGACAAGCGCCTCCCCCACGTGCGGCGCCTCCAGCGCTGCGATCGCCAGTTTCGAGGCGTCTTCACCGTCGACCGCGAGCTGCTCCAGCAACGCAACCGGCGCGCTGCGATGAGAGATTCCGACCACAAGCAAGGTCATGCCGAGCTGGTCCTCACGTCACCGAGCGCCTTGCGCTGCTCGTGGTAGGCAAGAATCTGCAGCTCGATTGACAAGTCGACCTTGCGCACGTCCACTGAGGCCGGCACGGTCAGCACGGCCGGCGCGAAGTTCAGCACGCTGGTGACCCCCGCCGACACCAGCCGGTCGCACACCTCCTGAGCGGCGCTCGCTGGGGTGGAGATGACGCCGATCGAGACCTGCTGTCTCACGACGATGCTGTCGAGGTCGTCCAGAGCCGAAATCGTCAAGCCGCCGACTTTCTCCCCGACCCGATCTGGGTCGCTGTCGAGAAGCGCAGCAATCCGAAATCCCCGCGACGCGAAGCCGGAGAAGTTGGCCAGCGCATGACCGAGATTGCCGATGCCAACGATGACGACAGCCCAGTCTTGGGTGAGCCCGATTTCACGGGCAATCTGAAAGCGCAGGTAATCAACGTCGTATCCGACCCCTCTCGTGCCGTACGTGCCGAGATAGGAGAGATCTTTTCGGAGTTTGGCGGAGTTGACGCCGGCCGCGGCGGCCAACTCCTCGCTGCTCACCGTGCCGACGTGTCGTTCAGAAAGCGTCGTCAACGCGCGCAGATAGACCGGAAGCCGAGCGATTGTGGCCTCGGGGATGTCGCGATCGAAGCGCTCCTCGCGGACTCGGGCGCTTCGACGGCTCGGTGCTGTGGTCACTTGGCTCCTGGCAGCCACCCGCGGACAGAACCTCGACCATCGAGGTCATCCCACAGGGTGCTCACCTGAACTCTAGGAGCTTGTGAACGAGAGAACAAAATCGTTCACGCGTTCTCGGCGAACCAGGCAAAGGTGTTTTTAGGCGTCCAACGCAGCCCGAAGCCGATCGGCGTTCACCCGCCAGAAATCGTGTTGACCCCCATCGACGAAGACCACGGGGATCTGCTCGGCGTACTGCTCCATCAGCTCGAGCCGACCGGTGATGTCGACTTCGTCGAAGTCCTCCCCACGTTCGGCGCAAACAACCGTGATCACCGCCCTCGCGGCGTCACAAAGGTGACATCCAGGCCGGCTCAGCAGCTGCACTCTGCTCACAGCGGCCTTCCGGAGCTCACAACGGCCTTCCGGGAGCTCACACAGCCTCACGTCCTGTCGACGATCCATTGTGTGAAGTCTTTCACGCTCCGCTGCCTACGTCGGGTTTCGCCCGATTCTCAGTCGGCGTACCATCTCGCCATGCCCGCAGTCCACAGTCTGCATCCCTCGGGATTGGAGGCTCTGCGCCGCGCGCTCGTGCCGATTCTCGGGCAGCCGCTGCTCGCGACAGCGGCCTCCACCAGCGGTGTACCACCGAGTCGCAAACCGGGCCGCTCGGTTGCGGACGATCAGCTTCCCTCCGGCCGGGTTGCGGCGTTGGTGGACCTGGCCCGCCGCGGGGATGCCGAAGCCTTTGGTGCGCTGTATGACCACTACAACACCGCGGTCTACCGCTTCATCTACTTTCGTGTGAACAGCACAGCGCTCGCCGAAGACTTGGTTAGCGAGACGTTCTTCCGGGCGCTGCGTTCGATGTCGTCGTTTCAATGGCAGGGCAAGGACTTCGGCGCCTGGCTGATGACGATCGCCCGCAACCTCGTTATCGACCACTACAAGTCCGGTCGGACCCGACTCGAGACGGTGACGAATGACTTCACTGGTCGGGAGGGCCACAGTGATGGGCCGGAGACCGAGGTGCTCGCTGAGCTCACCTCCGACATCTTGCGGACGGCACTGAGCCGGTTACCGGCTGAGCAGCAGGAATGCCTGGTGCTGCGTTTCCTCAGCGGCTGCTCGATCGCCGAAACGGCGAAGGCACTCGGCCGCTCGGAAGGAGCTGTCAAGCAGCTTCAGCTCCGAGCCATTCGTAATCTGGCCAAGATTCTTCCGGAGGGACTGCGGTGATTTTCCAGCAGCTGGGGTGGCCCTCCTCCGTAACTTCTGGCAGCGCTGTCTCGTTGCGCCTAACAGGGACTGGACAAATCGCTCCTCAAGAGCGCTGTTACCACGAAGGATGGCTTCGGTGATGTCGCTGGCGACAGAGCGGCGGCGAGCGGACCAGTTCGCCACCGCAGCTGACGGCCACGCTCATGTGAAGCTAGATGCCGAAACTCAGGACTTCCTGGCGCTCGTCGGGCGGTTGCGAGCGACTACCGGCCCTAGACCGGATCCCCAATTCGCTGACGAGCTGCGCTTCAGCCTGATGACCGCAGCCAGCACTGAGCTCGTCGCGGCGCCGGTGGAGCGCAGTTCCTCGGCACGTGCCCGCGGCCGCCGGGTGCCGGGTCTCCGAGTACTGCCGGTCGCTGCTTCTGTCTGCATCATCACAGCCAGCGGCATGGGCGTGGCTGCGGCAAGTCAGGCGGCACTGCCCGGCGATGCCTTGTATCCGATCAAACGTGGAATTGAGAACATCACGGTCTCGATCGCCGGCTCGCCATTTGACCGAGGGCACGCGTACGTCAATGAGGCGACTACTCGACTCGACGAAGCCCAGGCTTTGGCCATCACGCGTGCTGACGATCCCCGCAGTGCAACGCTCATCGCCTCGACCTTGACCACCTTCGTCGGCGAGGCGCACAGCGCGGCTCTTCAGCTGCTCACTGCCTACCGGCAGGACTCGGGCCGGCAGAGTATCGCCGATCTGCGCACCTTCACCATCGACTCAGCCGAACAGCTGCAGTCGCTGTCGACGTCGGTGCAGTCGATGCCCACCTCGGTGCCGCCAGCCGTCGCAGACCAGCTCACCCGGGCCGGCCAAGTGGTGACGCGAATCGACCGTATGGCCCGCGTGACGTGCTCAGCATGCAGCACGCTCGCTCCTCTGACGGTCGGCCAGGTGATGGAGTGGCTCCAGGACAGTTTGGGGATCTCCGGCTCACCTCCTTCGCCCGGCCACAAGCCACACGGCCCGGGACCGACTCCACACACCGGTCACCAAGGCAAGCACCAACATGGGACGCCACAGCGAGTGCCAACGTCAGGAATCACCAGCGTGTCTCCGACGCAAGTTCAGACGCCGACCGCTTCTGGCGTGACGACGACCGGCTCTCCCAGCGTTACTGACCAAACGACCGCCCCAACGACCCCGAGTGCCAGCACTAGCACTCCTTCAGTGAGTGCTTCCGTCACCTCGGGAACTCCCACGGCCAGTCCGGAAGCTACGACGGCCAGCTCAGATGATCCGTCGAGCAGCGATCCGGTGACAACGGTGCCTGTTTCAGGAGTCAGCGTGTCGACTCCCCTACCGACGGTGCCTTGATCGGGACGTCGTAAAGCGACAGCGCGCCGAGTCGCTCACGGCTTGGCGCCCAGGAGTAAACAGCCGCTGTTCATGCCCGCTTAAAGGGGGACTCGCTACTTGCCTTGGCGGCGCCGCTGAATTCGAGTCTTCTTCAGCAGCTTGCGGTGCTTCTTCTTGGCCATGCGCTTGCGGCGCTTCTTGATGACGGAGCCCACTGTCTACCTTCCAGGCGGTGCGTGACCGGCTCAGCGTACCCGGGCGCGGAACCCCTGAGATTCAGTGCACTGTTCAACCTGCTCGTCGTTGACTACTCTGTGCACTCATAATTGTACGGAAAGTGAGATGAGCCGGTGAGGATGCTACTTCGACTTCTTATCCGAACTGCCTGTTGCTCAGGCTTGGCTGCTGCGCTGGCGCTTGGGGCGCTGACGGCCTCGTCGGGAGAGTTTGCAGGTGCGTCGTCACCGTCGGCCCTTCCCGCGGCTGTTCACTCGACGTATGCCAGAACCCCGGCGATCGCTCTCAGTGCGTCCACATACACGTCGCGGCTTCGCATGTGGGTCAACCGGGCCCGCTCCGACCGGGGGATCCGACACGTGCGTACCATCCACTGCTTGCAGCGGAAGGCGCGTCGATGGGTCCAGCATCTGCTGGACCTCGGGAGGCTTGTCCATCAGGACATGGGAAACCTGATCTCGGCTTGCTCACTTTCAGCAGCGGGCGAAGTGCTCGGCATGGGGCCTGTCACGCCGCGGGAGATGGTGCAGCTTTGGTTGAAGTCCCGGCCGCACCGAAGAATCGTCCTCGGCCGGCATTACCGGTTGGACGGAGTGGCGGCACGGCGGTCTGCCGCGACCGGCTGGATCGCCTGTGTCGATTTCGGGCGGCGCTGAAACGCCGCGCAGATCGCCGGTCAACCAGCCTGGAAGAACGCCTTGCGCAGATACTCGTTGACGGCATCTTCGGTGACGCGGAACGAGCGACCGACGCGCACCGCGGGCAACTCCCCGCTGTGCACTAGTCGGTAGACCGTCATCTTCGACACTCGCATGGCCGTCGCAACCTCGGCGACTGTGAGAAACCTGACGTCGGACAACGGGTCCGTCGAGCGAGACGCCATGACACCAACTTCCGCACGGTCGCCCCTCCGCAACGAAACGCGGAAGTCTCCTTTTCGCCATGCCGTGACGGTGAGAGTAGTGGTATATGTGGCAGTTGGGGAAGTCGAGGGTGCCAAATCTCGTCGTGTCCTCGGCGTGTCGCTTATAAATGTGCCCGAACAGCCTCATTTGCGCTCACTGAGGGAGCGGCAGGCGATGAAGGGAAAAGACCGCTTGGACGGTTTCGTTAATGCTTCGGTCCAGCAGAGACTGGGAATTCTGCCCTCCTTCCCACTCGTCGTAAGTCGGTTCCTTGCCGTCGGTCATGCAGGCGGGTCCAATTCGCCCGGCGATGCCAGACGCAAGCTCCCGCCAAACGGCCGGAGTCAGCGTGCTGGGATCGAGAGGTTGGCCCGTCGCGACAGCCAACAGGTGAGTCCAGGTGCGCGGAACGACGTCGACAACTGCGTACCCGCCTCCACCGGTCGCGAGCCACCGTCCGTCACACAGCTCGTGCGCCAGATCGTGCAGCGCCAGCTGAGCAGCACGCTGACCGTCGACGCTGAGCAGCAGATGGGCGAGGGGGTCGTCCTTATGGGTGTCGCAGCCGTGCTGGCTCACCAAAATGTCAGGGCGGAACTGGCGAAGCAGCGGAGGAACAACAGCGTGGAATGCACGCAGCCACCCGCTGTCGTCGGTGCCGGGCGGTAGCGCCACGTTGACGGCTGAGCCACGGGCGTGCGGCCCGCCGATTTCCCGCGCCGTTCCGGTGCCGGGAAAGAGAGTCTCGGGTGTCTCGTGCAGACTGATCGTCAAGACGCGGGGATCGTCGTAGAAAGCAGCCTGGACGCCGTCGCCGTGATGGACGTCCGTGTCGACGTAGGCAATCCGTTCCGCCCCCCACTCGAGCAGCCGAGCGATGGCTATTGCGGGGTCGTTGTAGACACAGAAGCCGCTTGCGAAGTGGGCCATCGCGTGGTGCAGGCCTCCCGCGATATTGACCGCATGGGAAGTTTCGCCGGTCCAGACGAGCCTGCCGGCTTCCAAGGTCGCCCCGACCACTGCTGCTGTGGCTTCGTGCATGCCCGCAAAGACGGGGTTGTCGGATGTGCCAAGACCATGTGCCCAGTCGCTTCCATCGCCGCCTCGACTCACCGCCCGGACGGCTGCGATGTAGTCGGGGCTGTGGACAAGCTCGAGGTCGGCTTCGGTCGCCTGCGGAGGTTCGACCACACTGACCTCAGGCCTTTGGAAGATGCCGAGCCCCTCGGCCAACCGCATGGTGAGCAGGACGCGGACCGGCGCCAGCGGATGTCCGGGGCCGAAGTCATACGACGTCAAAGCGTCGCCGTACACGAGTGTGGCCGAGCACGTCATGCCCGGATGCTAATCACAGCAGCCGTCCAACTGTGTAGATGATCAGCCCGGCAAGCCCCCCGACAATCGTGCCGTTGATGCGGATGAACTGCAGGTCTCGTCCGACGTGCAGCTCGATCCGTCGGGCCGCCTCGTCGCCATCCCAGCGATCAATCGTCATTGTGATGATCGTCGACAACTCATCGCCGTACCGCGTCACGAAGAAAGCCGCCGCGTCCGTGGCATAGCCGTCGATGCGCTTGCGCACCTCTTCGTTGGAGACCATCTGAGCACCGAACTCGGTGAGCCGGGTGATCCCGCGTTCACGCAACGAGCTCTCTGGGTCCGCCAGAGTGCTGAGGAGGGCGGTCCGGACGACGTTCCATACCGCCAGTGCAGAAACAAGCACGCGGGGCTGCGTGAGGACACGGACCTTCAAGCGCTCGGCTCGCTCCATCAAGGCCTCATCGTGCTGCAGGTCGTGTCCGAGCTGCCTGAGCACCGCGTCAAATGCTCGCCGAGCCTCGTGGTCGGGGTCGGAACGGATGTCGTCGACCCATGCCACCAGCTCGACGTAGACCCGCGCTGTGACCCTGTCGTCTACCCACAGCGGTGTCCACCAAGGCGCCCGAGTTCCGAGCACCCGCACAACGGTTGCCTGGTTGTGTCCCAGCCAGCGGTGCACCTCCTCCAGAGCCAGGTCAACCAGTGCGGTGTGAGCGCGTTCGCTCACGACGTCCTCGAGAAGTCGACCAGACACTCCACTCAGGGGTTCAGAGATCAGACGCGGCAGGATTTCGCTCTCGAGCAGGGCAGCAACTTCCTCATCGCGCAGATTGGACAGCCCCGTGCGTAATAGGCCGGCCATCTCCTCGACCACCCGGCGGGCGTGCTGCGGCTCGCTCAACCAGCCCCCGACTCGTTCACTCACGGCAGCGGTTGCCACTCGCTCGCGAACGACTGACTCCACGAGGAAGTTCTCGGTGACGAACTCCTCAAGACTTCGACCCAACGCGAGCTTGCGGGTGGGGATGATCGCCGTGTGTGGAATCGGCAGGCCAAGCGGATGGCGAAACAGTGCCGTCACGGCGAACCAGTCGGCGATAGCGCCGACCATGGCGGCCTCCGCCATGGCGTGAACGAAGGTCCACGGATCACTACGGTGGAGAGTTCCGAGAAATACGCCGGCTGCGAACACCAACAGGGAGAGCGCCATAAGCCGCATCCGGCGCAGACCCTCGGCGCGTGCCGAGTCCGTTCTACTGAACGTCGACATACCCGGCATCATCCGCCTCAATACTGACAGGGTTGAGATTGTGCGGCCACCCAATCACGATCTCGGCAGCTACGACGTCGTACCGTTCGGGTCCGCCGTACGCGTCTGGTTCCGCATCTCCCTTCAGACCTTCGGCGGCCCTGCAGGTCAGATCGCCGTCATGCAGCGGATGCTCGTCGACGAACTGCGCTGGATCGGACAACGCCGCTTCTTGCACGCTTTGAACTTCTGCATGCTGCTCCCGGGTCCTGAAGCGCAGCAACTCGCGATCTACACCGGATGGCTGCTCAACGGTCTGCGCGGCGGACTGGTCGCCGGAACGCTGTTCGTGCTCCCCGGAGTCGTCGCCCTGCTCGGCCTATCGGCTCTGTACGTCGGCTTCGGCGACACCTCAGCCGCGTCCTCGCTGCTGACCGGGCTGGCGGCTGCCGTCATCTCCATCGTGGTGCAGGCCATTGTCAGAGTGGGCAGACGCGCGTTGACGAGTGCTCCGCTCGTCGCCATAGCGGGAGTCGCTTTCGCGGCACTGAGTGCCTTCGGTGTGCCCTTTCCGATTGTGATCCTGAGCGCGGCCCTTCTCGGCATGACTCTTGGCCGCTCCTCGTCGACCGCCGCGGGTGAGGACCTCGCGATCGAGCCATCCTTTGCACTCGTCGGTGACGAGCAGCGGGACGTTCGGGGCCATCACCCGTCCCGAGCGGCAGCGATTCTCGCGGTCGGACTGTTCCTCGAAGCCGTTCCCGTGCTACTCGCTGCCGGAGCGTTCGGACGTGACAGCGTGTTTGTGGATCAGGGCCTGTTCTTCTCCGGCGCTGCCGTCGTCACGTTCGGGGGCGCCTACGCCGTCTTGGCATATGTGGCGCACGCAGCGGTAGCGGTTTACGGCTGGCTGAGACCGGCTGAGATGGTGCGTGGCTTGGCCTTCGCCGAGACCACGCCGGGGCCGCTGATCATGGTGGTGCAGTTCGTTGCCTTTGTGGGCGCCTACCGCAATCCAGGTGATCTGAACCCGTGGGTCGCCGCTGTGCTGGGTGGCTTGCTGACCACCTGGGTGACATTCGTCCCCTGCTTCGTCTTCGTGCTGCTGGGCGCACCGTACATCGAGCGCCTTCGCTCGAATCCCGTGTTGAGCTCGGCCCTCACAGGAATTACGGCTGCCGTGGTCGGTGTCATCGCCAACCTGGCGCTGTACTTCGCTCTGCACACGTTGTTCGCCGACACCATGGCGGTCGGCGCCGGGCCGCTCCACGTCGAAGTGCCTCAGCTGACGTCGCTGCAACCGGTGGCGGCAACGCTGACCGCGGTCGCTGCAGTTCTGATCTTCTGGCGCCGCTGGAGCGTGCTCAGCACTCTCGGCGCGTGCGCCGCGGCCGGATTCACCGTCTATCTCGCGTCGCCGGGCCTCAGCTCTTGGTGACGAGGGAACGGACGAAGAAGGCCACGTTGGCGGGTCGCTCGGCCAGCCTCCGCATCATGTAGCCGTACCACTCGTCGCCGTACGGGACGTAGACGCGGACTCGCGCACCGGACCTCGCCAGCCGATTCTGCTCCTCAGGGCGAATGCCGAAAAGCATCTGGTATTCGAAGGAGTCAGAGGATCGCCCGTTTCGCTCCGCGAGCGCGCCCGCGATGTCGACGAGCGTGGGGTCATGGGTAGCGACCATCGGATAACCGGGACCAGCCATGAGAACCTTCAAGCACCGCACATAAGAGAGGTCCACCTCTGCGCGGGACTGGTAGGCCACCGACTCAGGCTCGTTGTACGCCCCTTTGCACAAGCGCACGCGCGATCCTTCGCAGGCAAGATCGCGACAGTCCTGTTCGGTGCGGCGCAGGTACGCCTGCACCACTGCACCTACCCACGGGAACTCCGAGCGGAGTTCTCGAAGCATGTCGAGCGTCGAGTCGGTAGTCGTATGGTCTTCCATGTCGAGCGTCACGGTGGTGCCCGCGGCGCTGGCGGTGGCGCAGATGCGCCGCGCGTTGTCCAGCGCGATCTGTCTGCCGTCTCCAGGCAGAGCCTGTCCCACCGCCGAGAGCTTGACCGAAACCTCCGCGTGCGAGGTGAGTCCCGCGTCTGACAAGCGCCGCAACAAGAGGAGATACGCCTCGGTTGTCGTGGTGGCTTGTGCGGTGTCGATGGTGTCCTCACCCAAGTGGTCAAGGCTGACCGTCAAGCCGCCATCCGCTAGCTGTTTGGTGGTTGCGACAGCGTCATCGACTGACTCCCCGGCAACGTATCTGGCGACGATCCCACTGGAGACCGGAAGTGCGCTGACCGCTTGCTTGACTCCTGTGCTTCTGGAGAGCAGGAGCAGTGATTGACGAAGCACGGACCCTCCTCGGTCGCCTGCGTACGGCAAGCTGCGGCGCGCCCAGGTTACGCGGTGTGGCGGGGCTACGCTCGCCGGGACCAGCACCTTCACCGGCAAGGAGCACGGGTGAGTCACTACGTCGAAGCCGAGCTCGTCGGCAACGTCTGGAAGGTCGTTGCCGCAGTCGGTGACACCGTCGTCCCAGGTGACGTTGTGGTCATCTTGGAGTCGATGAAGATGGAGATTCCGGTTCCAGCAGAGGTGGCCGGCATGATCACCGATATCGCAGTCCGTGAAGGTGACGTTGTCACCGAGGGCGACCGGCTCGCCGAGATAGACCCGTCCTAGCGGGTTCGCTACGGCGTACGACGACGCAACGTCACGGCCCCGAGGGCCACCCCGGCGACGATGAAGGCCACCACGACAGTGACGTCGCGCAGCAGCGAACCCGACAGATCTGCCGACTCCTGTAGCCGCTGCATCGCATCTACCGCATAACTGAGAGGAAGGACGTCGGAGATCCCGGAGAGCACGCCGGGGAGAGCGTCGCGCGGCACGAACAAGCCACACAACAGGATCTGCGGGATCACCACAGCAGGCATGAACTGAACCGCTTGGAACTCCGTCTGCGCGAAGGCGGAGAGAAACAACCCGAGCGTGGTACCGAGCACGGCGTCGAGCACCGCCACCAGCGCCAACGCCTCTACTGGACCGGCAACATCCAGCCCAAGCAGACCTACGGTCAGCGCCACCGCGGTCAGGGCTTGAAGCAAAGCGACGACAGCGAAGGCAAGGGCGTAACCGAGGACCAGGTCGAGCTTGCCCATCGGCATCGACAGGAGGCGCTCCAACGTGCCGGATGCCCGCTCCCGCAACGTGGTGACCGACGCAACGAGAAACATCACGATGAACGGAAACATCGCAAGCAGCGGAGGGCCGACGAAGTTGAACATTGCGTCGTTGGAGTTGAACATCCACCTCAGCAGTCCGAGCAGAGCGCATGGAACGGCGAGCAGCATCACGAGTGTCCGGGGGTCGCGACGTAGCTGGGTGAGGACACGGTGCGTCACCGCCCAAGTGACTGCGGGACTCACGAGCACACCGTGCTGGCATTGGAGTCCACCAGTGCGAGGAAGGCCGACTCCACATCCGGCGTTCCGGTGCGCGCCAGCAGCGCTGCTGGAGAGTCTTCGGCGATCAGCTCACCGTCTCTCATGAGAAGCAGTCGATCGCAGCGGCTGGCTTCGTCCATCACATGGCTCGAGACGACAATCGCCCGACCGCTCGCGGCCTGTTCATCAAACGTGTCCCACAGTTGCCGCCGCAGGACCGGATCCAGGCCGACGGTTGGCTCGTCGAGTACCAACACCTCTGGGTTGGCGAGGAGCGCGACGGCCAAGGACACGCGTGACTGCTGGCCACCCGAGAGGTGATCGACGCGGGCGTCTGCCTGGCCACCTAGGCCTACCGTCGACAGAACGCCGGTCACTGCATCGTTGTCGGCACGCAGGACCGCTGCAAAAAAACGGAGGTTCTCCACGACCGACAAGTCGCCGTACACGCTCGCGCGCTGGGTCGAATACGCCACCCGCCGGCGCAGCGAGACGCTGCCGGCCGGTTCTCCCAGGACTGTCACGCGACCGCCGTGGATCTGTTGCACTCCGGTAATGCTTCTCAGCAAAGTCGTCTTGCCGCATCCGGAAGGCCCGAGGAGCCCTGTGACCTCGCCGCGGCGAACCGTCGTCGAAAGATCTGGCAGGACCACGTGCCCGCCACGGTGAACGCGCAGGGATTCCACCTCAACGGCGACCGAATTCAACACGTGTTGAATTCTGATCGGAATCGCGCTTCTAGTCAAGTCCCAGAACCCTCCAGGTAATGCTGCAACGTGGGACCGATCCGCTCCACCAGCGCCGCGGCAGGAGCGGAGGCAAGCGGCTCCAACCTCAACACATATCGGGTGACCGCCAAACCCAGCAACTGCGACGCCAGGAGTTGCGCACGAAAGAGAGCGTCCTCCTCTCCGATCAGCTCAGTGATCGGCGACATGATCATCCGTACCAATCCCTCTCTCAACTGTGCTGCGGCGGCCGGAGTGGTGAGCGAAGACCGCAGCACCGCCACGAGAGGGACTTGCATCTCCGCGTCGTCCCAGATCGACAAGAACTGGCTGGCGATGCGTGGACCCAGCCCCGTCAGTCCTTCAGCGGTGAGCGCGGGGATGAGACGCCGCGGATCAAACGGCACCTCCAGCGCCGCAAGCAGCAGATCGTCCTTCGAACCGAAGTAGTGGTGAACGAGTGCCGGGTCAACCTCTGCCGTCATGGCGATGCTGCGAAGCGTCGCCTTGTCGAAGCCTTTGTCGGCGAACTCTCCCTTGGCCGCCTGCAGAATGCGGGCTCGGGTGTCGCTGCGGCCCGGACGGCGGCCGAGAGGCTGCCTCCCGCCATTCGCTCTAGCGGTCATCCTGGCCAGAGAACCGATCCCGTTCGCCGATTCGTCCGGCCAAAGCAGCTGGTGGACTGTGCGCTGTGAAGTGCTGCCTGGTGAACGCGAGCGACTCAGCCAGATCCTCCCGGCGCGCCTCGGAAGTGACAGCGCGACGTGTATTGATCTCGACCACGACATCTCCTACGTAGCCTTGCGCCGCCAGCCGTTCCAGCAGCTCAGAACACGGCTCATGACCACGACCTGGAACCAGATGTTCATCTCGCGCCAGACCCGTGCCATCCGCCAAGTGCACGTGGCGCAGGCGTCGGCCCAGAGCGTCCGCCATCGCCAGCGCATCTGCACCCGCAATCGAGGTGTGCGACAGGTCGAGGGTGACGTTGGGGTAGGACTGCTCGACCGGGTCCCATCCGGGTAAATAGGCCTGCAGCTCCGCACGCGTCGCTCGCCACGGGAACATGTTCTCGACGGCGAAGGCGACGCCCGTGTCTTGCTCCAGCCGACTGACCAGCTGAGGGAATTCACGCGCGTAGTCTCGCTGCCATCTA
>JBBSHN010000029.1:0-22569 GCA_038252945.1 Propionibacteriales bacterium
CACCCGTGCCCCGAGTTTGCAGCATATCGTGGCCATTCGGATAGGCCGGCCAGTCGCCCGACCGTGTTGCGGCTCATCTCGATTTGGCGGGCGATCGTCGCCCTTGGGACGCACTGCCGATGGAAGAGCTGGGCGGTTGAGAGGGTCGCGGACTGCAAGCTTGCCGCACGCCGCGCGCAGAGCGGCGGCGGGATCCGCCCCACACTGCTCAACGACGACGAAACTGGAGTCGTTTTGGGACTCGGGCTCGCTGAGGGTGGCGGACGGGGCGTGGTGGACGCACTCGTTGTCGCCGCAGGCCGTGTTGTCACAGCTCCACCATTTGTGGGCGCGGACAGCCGACCCACTGCGAAGGAAATCCCTGCAACAGCGACGAATACGCCGAGGAGCAGCAGCCCGTTGACGAAGGCGTTCCTCCGTCTGTTCGGGCGGCGCATGAGTTCATCGAAGCTGGGTGGGTCCAGCGGTGGTTCGTATTCGCTCGCCGGCGGCGGAATCGGCTCGGGCTGATTCATTCGTACCGGAGAGCAAGGATCGGATCCATCCTCGCCGCCTGCCGCGCCGGCCAGACACCGAAGACACAGCCGACCACCAGGCTGAACGCAAGCGCGACAAGCACGACCAACGGGTTGAAGACGAATCCCCAGCCGGTCGCCGCGCCGATGCCAATGGAGACCAGCAAGCCAAGCGCCACGCCCAGGAGACCGCCGAGGGCCGACATCGTGAGCGCCTCCACAAGGAACTGCGCCAGGATGTCGCCCGCGCGGGCACCCACAGCCTTCCGCAGGCCGATCTCACGCGTCCGCTCACGGACCGAGACCAGCATGATGTTCATGATCCCGATGCCGCCCACGAGCAGCGAGATCACGGCGATCCCGCCCAGCAACACGGACAACAGCGCGCTGATCGAGTTGGTCGCACCCAGCAGCTGCGTCTGGTCGGAGATGACGAAGTCGTCCGCCCCTCCGGCCGCGGTCGCGTGACGCCGCTCCAGGAGCTGGACCATCCAACTCTTGACTTCGGTCATCTGTCCGGCGGACGCGACGCTCACCCCGATCGAACGCACCCTCGGGGTGTTGTTGAAGTAGTGCTGCATCGAGGTGACGGGAATCAGCACCAGATCGTCGTTGCTGACCGGCCCCGTGGTTCCTTTGGCCTCGAGGATTCCCACCACCGCGAAGGGAAGGTGGTTGATCGAAATCGTGCTCCCGATCGCGTCGGAGCCAAGCTTGAGCGCCTTCGCCGTCTGCGCGCCCAGGACGGCAACGCGAAGCGAATTGTCGACTGAGACTGCATTGAAGAACGAGCCACGAGTCAGCGCATAGGCGCGCACCGCCGGATAGTCGGCACTCGTCCCAATCACCGAGGTCGTCACGCTCTGGGTGCCGGCCGTCAACTGCGTCTGGATCGCGATCTCGGGCTCAACGGCGGCCACACCCGTAACGCCGGCAATTGCCGCGGCATCATCGAGCGTCAACGTCTGCGCTGTGCCCGACGGACGGCCGCCGGTCGAGGCGCTCATTCCCGGGTTGACCGTCAGCAGATTGAGGCCGAGGCTCTGCAACTGCCGAGTGACGCCGAGCGCGGCCTCGTCACCCACAGCCACGAGCGCCACCACCGACGCCACACCAATGATCACGCCAAGCATGGTCATTGTGGCTCGAAGCCGCGCCGCGCCCAGTCGCGACAGCGCAAGGCCGACCAGCTCCAGCGTGCTCACGCCACGAGCTGCCCGTCGAGGACGTGGACCTGGCGATCCGCGGCGGCCGCCACGTCCGCGTCGTGCGTGACCAGCACGATGGTGTGTCCGGAGCGATGCAGGTCGTGCAGACGCGCGACCACGTCTGCGCCGGAGGCAGAGTCGAGATTGCCGGTCGGCTCGTCGGCCAGGATGAGCGCCGGCCGCGTCACCAGCGCGCGAGCAATCGCGACCCGCTGCTGCTGCCCGCCCGACAGCTCGCTCGCGCTGTGGCCCGCGCGGTCGCCCATGCCGAGCACCTCGAGGGCGGCACGCGCCCGGGCGCTGCGTTCCCGACGCGGCACGCCCTGGTACAGGAGCGGCGTGGAGACGTTGTCCAGCGCCGACGTCCGCGGGAGGAGGTTGTAGTTCTGGAAGATGAACCCGATCGCTCGACTGCGGAGGCGAGCCAGTGCATCGTCATCGAGCCTGGCGACGGGTGAACCGGCGAAGCTGTAGTCCCCCGCGGTCGGCCGGTCCAGGCAACCGATGATGTTCATCAGTGTCGTCTTACCAGACCCTGATGGGCCAACAATGGCCAGGAATTCGCCCTGGCGGACCTCCAGGTCAACGTCGCGCAGCGCCTCGACCGTGACCTCGCCCAAGCGGTAGGAGCGGCACACACCGTGCATCTCGATCATCGGCGGCTTGGCTTGCCGCACGACCGGAGCACCGGCCCGACCAAGACCCGGCAGCCTCAGCTTCACCTGGTGCTGGACCCGACGATCACAGTCGCGCCTGCCTTGAGTCCGCTCGTGATCTGCGCGAGGGTGCTGGTGATGAGCCCGACCTGCACGGGCACGACGCTCACCGAGCCATCGGCATTCAGCACGCTCACGGTGTAGCCCTTGCCGTTCGCCTGGAGCGCGATCGCCGGGATTGCCAGCACGCCCTTGACGCTCGCGGTGGTGACCGCGACGTTGGCCGACATTCCGGGATGCAGCTGCGGGGCGCTGGTGTCCAAGGTGATCGTCACCGGGTAGGTCACCACCGGGGCATTGGGCGCCTGGTTGGGCAGTACCGACAGGCGCGTCACCTTGCCTGTGAGCTGCTGGCCCAGTGCGGCGATCGTGACGACGGCAGGCTGGCCGAGCGCGAGGGAGCCGATGTCGTCCTCCGAGAACGGCGCCGTGACGAGCATCGGTCCGGATTGCATCTGGATGCCGTCACCGGTGGGTGCCGTTCCGCCGACGACAAGGGAGACCTGTGAGATCACCCCGTCCGCCGGCGCCACGATCTCGCTGCCGTTCCCAGCGCTCTGGAGCTTGGCAAGTGCCTGCTGCGCTGCCGCAACCCCGGCCCCGTCCGCGGCGATGGTGTCGGGGGTCGCGGGCGCGGTCGCGAACGTGTAGGCCTGCTGCGCCAGCTGGAGGCCGAGCTTTGCCGCGTCCACAGCCTGCTGGGCCTCGTGGTCGGCCGCAGGTGCCGCAGCCTGGGCGACCTGGAGCGCTGCGCTCGCGGCGGCCTCGGCGCGTTGATCGGCCTCGATCGTGGGTGCGAGCGCGCCACTGTTGATGTCCTGCTGAAGAATCCGCTGGGCAACGCGCAGATTCTTGCTCGCTCCGTTGATGGCGGCCTGGCCCTTCGCGTGTGTATCGATCACCGCCTGGTTCGCCTTGGTGAGCACGAGCTGAGCTTGCTGGAGGGTCGTCTGGGCTTTGGCGATGTCGTCCGGCGTGGGCTTCGCCTTGTCCTTCTCGAGCTTTGCATTCGCGGAGTCCAAAGCCGCCTGGGCTGAGTCCACGGCAAGCTGCGCGGCAGACGCGTCCGTCGTCGCGAGGACCAGACCTGCCTTGACCGTCGTCCCGATGTCGACGTTCACTGCGGTCACGTTCCACGGACCCGCCGATGACGCGCCCGAGGCCGCCGCTCCAGGCGGAACGATCGCGGCACCGCGGCCGAAGCCCAAGCCGTACGTCGTGCTCGCGCTCACGGTCCCGGTAGCGACTGCCTGATCCACTACATCCGCGATCGACGCCGTGGCGGTCATGTAGTCCGTGGAGGCGTTTCGGTTTCCGGCGGATCCGAGAGCAGCGTACCCGGCAACCCCTACGCCCAGCACGAGGAGCACGACGGCTGTCAACAGCCTGAAACGCACCGGACTTCTCCTGAGGCGAGAGGGGCCCGAGGATAGCGCAGGCTCCGTCGGCACGCCCGCAGCATCGTGACTGCCTCGTCACCGTGCAGTGTGCGGAAAGCACGTGGGCGTGACATCTGTGGCCTCAAGGGGTACCCTCCTCGTTCCATCTTGGAGAGAGAGGGACTGGAATACCGCCCGTGCCCAGTCCGGCCACGTACCGGCCTCGCTGTTTGTCATTCCGCGAGCCGGCAGAGGCTGCCAGTTGATCCGCCGTCATACGGCCGCCCTCCGTATGGCGCTGATGTTCGCCGACGCCACCGTTGCTCTGTTGGTGCTGCTGCTAGTGTCCCGGGCGCGGTTCGGTGCCGAATGGGAATTGGCCTTCAGTGCTCTCTTCAACCCGGCCTGGGCAGCGATTGGAATCTATGCCGTTGGCTGGGTGGCGGTCCTCTATTTGTCCGGCTTGTATCGACTCCGGGCTCGGTGGTCGCTACGTGCCGAGATCCGGGGAATCACGCGCGCAGCCGTGTGGATGACCCTCGCAAGCTTCACAGTCCTGTTCCTGACCGAT
Source organism: Propionibacteriales bacterium (assembly GCA_038252945.1). Taxonomy (GTDB): domain Bacteria; phylum Actinomycetota; class Actinomycetes; order Propionibacteriales; family Nocardioidaceae; genus JAUJOE01. Next base: position 4,390 of record JBBSHN010000029.1, read on the forward strand.
GCGACGAATGTCAGCCGGCTCTTTCTCCTCCTGCTCTTCCCAGTCCTGACGGTTTCCGCCATCGCGACCCGAGGCGTGCTCAGGCTGGCGTTGGTCCGGCTGCGGGAACAGGGCCGCAACCAGCGTTTCCTGCTTATCCTCGGCACTGGTCCTCGGGCAGTCGCCTTCGCGACTCAGGTCGAGGGCCATGCTGCCCTTGGCGTGCGGATCATCGGGTTCCTAGGGGAGGACGCCAGCCAGGTTCCTCCACGTTGGCGACATCTCGGTGGAATGGACGCACTGGAGTTGGTCCTGCATGTGCACGTCGTCGACGAAGTCGGGATCTGTCTGTCATCACGTGATCTTGCCGAGACCGAGACGCTTGCGCAGCTGTGCAGCGACGAGGGCAAGATCGTCCGGATCCCGATCGACGTTCCCCAGTTCGAAAACGCCCACCGCTTCGTCGAAGACCTGGATGGGACGGCTGTCCTCTCTGTTATCCAGGGTCCGGACAGGGCGCTTGCGCTTGCTCTCAAGCGGTTGCTTGACATCGGGATCGCCACCACCGCTCTGGTGGTCCTCTCGCCGATCATCGTGCTGGTCGCTCTCTACATCCGCGTTTCCGATGGGTCACCCGTGATCTTCCGACAGGTTCGGGTCGGAATGAACGGTCGGCCCTTCACGGTCTACAAGTTCCGCTCAATGGTCAAGGACGCCGAGTCCCGCTACGCTGAGATGGCTGCGTTCAGCGACACGCACGGCGCAGCATTCAAGATGGCCGACGATCCTCGGATCACGCGATGGGGCCGCATCCTCCGGAAGACGAGCATCGATGAGCTTCCGCAACTGTGGAACGTGATCAAGGGTGAGATGAGTCTCGTTGGGCCCCGCCCCGCACCACCTCGCGAAGTGAACCTCTACGACATCTGGCACCGACGCCGCTTGTCGATGAAACCGGGGATTACCGGCCTCTGGCAGATATCGTCGCGCCTCGATGAGAACTTCGACGAGCGTGCCAAGCTTGACCTCGACTACATCGATCGTTGGTCGCTCTGGTTGGACATGAAGATCGCCCTTCGGACGCTCCCCGCCGTCCTTCGCTCCGAAGGTCACTGAGCACCGCTTGCGGATCTTGGTCAATGACTTCGCGGGCTATGCCTTCCCGGCGCAGCTCAGCCGAGAACTGGCACGTCGCGAGCACCAGGTTCTCCACGTCCACTGCTCGTCGGTCACGAGCGGAAAGGGCGCGTTGGCGCGCCGGCCAGATGACCCTGCCGGCCTCGCTTTCGGTGAGATCGACCTGGGGGAGCCCTTCGCGCGCCACTCGATGCGTCGGCGGTTCCGCCAAGAGCAGCAATGCGGACGCAAGCTCGTGGAGCTCGCGCGGGACTTCGAGCCGGACGTGGTCCTCTCCGCCGACATGCCCCTGTTCGGCCAGCAACAGATCCAGAACTGGGCACGCAGGTCGAGGCGAGGCTTCGTCTACTGGCAGCAGGACGTGATCAGCGTCGCCATGGGTGCCGAGCTGCGCAACCGGATCCCCTTGGCTGGATCCATCGGGGCGCGCTATCTGGCCAGGGTCGAGCGCCGGCTTCTCACCCGCTCCGACGCGGTGATCGTCATTAGCCCCGACTTCCTGCCGGCGCTCGAGCACTGGGGCGTGGAGCCCAGCACCACGCACGTGATAGAGAACTGGGCGCCGATCGAGGACCTGCCGGTCACGCCGCGCCGGAACCCGTGGGCGGAGGAGCAGGGGCTGGTTGAGCCATTCGTGTTCCTCTACGCCGGGACGCTGGGCTTGAAGCACAACCCGGAACTGCTCATCAGGCTCGCAGGAACGGTTGCACCGCTGGGCGCCGTGGTCGTGGTCGTCTCGGAGGGAACCGGTGCGGCATTCGTGGAGAGCCGCGCACACGCGCTCGGACTCAAGAACGTCCGGGTCATTCCCTTTCAGCCGCACGATCGGCTGCCCGAGGTCCTCGGCACCGCCGACGTGCTGGTTGCGATCCTGGAACCGGGCGCCGGCATCTTTTCGGTCCCGTCGAAGGTCCTCGCGTACTTCTGCGCGGCGCGCCCGATCCTCGCCGCCATTCCGCGCGAGAACCTGGCCGCGCGCACGCTCGAGGGCGCCTCTGCCGGATTGGTTGTCGAGCCCGGCGATTACACGAGGTTCGTGTCAGCCGGAGTCTCGCTGATGTCGGACCAACTCCAGCGCGGCGAGGCGGCCAGTCATGCTCGCGCGTACGCCGAACACACATTTGAGATTGAATCGATCGGCGACATTGTGGAAGGTGTTCTGGTTGCAGCCCACCAACCGTCGCAGGGTGGAGCGCCGGCCAGGACCTAGGTTCTTCGTGGCGGAGTCGACGATTCGCGTGGGCCTGGCTCGTCTCGGATCGTCCGCGTCCGCACCAACGCCGCAGGATTGCCGGTGTATATACCGCGCGGGGCCGCGTTCTCGAGCAACACCGAGCCGAGCGTGACGACTGCCTCGGTGCCCACGGTCACTCCAGGTGCCACCCGGGCAAATGCCCCGACCCAGGCTCCGCCCTCCACTGTGACCGGCTTCACCACGAGGCCCATGCCCGGGTCCGACCAATCGTGGTTGCCGGTGCAGAGGTACGCACCTTGTGACACGACCGCATTGGCGCCGATTCGTACGGTGACGAAGTTGTCGATCCAGACCCGCTCACCGATCCATGCGTTCTCGCCGATCTCCAGGTGCCACGGGTATTTGATATGCACACTCGGCTTGATGAGCACGCGAGGCCCGATGCGGGCACCGAACCGGCGCAGAACCCAGCGTTTGAGCGCGTATGGGGTGACCACGGGGTTCAGGAGAACCAAGGCTTCCGCCACTAACCAGGCTGCACGGTACCAGTAGGGTCGACCTGGCGTGTAGCCACGCCGTGACGTCTGGCTCAGGTCGACGGTCACTTCACCGAATACCGGTCGCGAATCGGCTTGGCAGGAACCCCCACGCATACCGTGTCAGGCGGCAGGTCTCCCACGACCACGGCACCGGCCCCAACGATGCAACCCCGGCCCACGTGGGCAGGTGCGATGAGGATGACCCCGTATCCGATGAGGTTGTCCCCTTCGATCACGACCAGCCCAGGCTCATCGCGACCGGCCCAATACACCGATGTATTCCGGTCCGTGAATGGGTGGTCGCGGCCAATGATGGCGACGCGACTCGAAATCAGGACCTCCGATCCGATCACCAGGTTGGCTTCGACATGGAATTCGGCCCCAATACCCACGTGGTCGCCGATCCGTAGGTAGTCCGGAGGCAACAGGCGCGACGATGGCCCAATCATCACGTTGTGGCCCACGGTCAAACGGCGACCGAGCCGAATACGCATGGTCGCCAGGCGCCAGGAGCGGACGGCCGTTCGAATCGGGCGTAGCAACGGTGAAATGGGCCGCTCCGGTCGCGCAGTTGTCATCGAGACCGCTCCACCGCTTGGACTGCGTCGAACATCCCCTCTGCCATTGCCTCTGCGGAGTACCGCGTGCGACAGTCCAGAGAGATGTCGTCGCGGCGACTGAACCATGCCTCGCGGGCACTCGACATCTCGATGAGAGCCTTGGCCAAAGCCCGTGCAGTGGATGGATGATATGTGCGAGCGTTCCACCCCTCACGAGCGGCTTCCAGCTCGGGCGAGTGTGGTTCATCTCGCGATATGATCATTGGCACGCCAAATCCGAGACTCTGCGTAATCGACAGACCGACGAAACCCGGAGAGACGCTGGCGATGGCCATCGAATAGAGTCGGCGCAACTCTGCGGTGTCACTCACGTGGCCGTGAAACTCGATTTGTGCCACCTCGGGGATTCCGGAAACCTTCTGCCGAAGCGTCTCGAGAAGTGGACCCTGTCCGACGACAATCAACCGAGCTCCAACGGGCAATGCCGGGATCGCATCAACGAAGGCATCTAGCATCAGCTGTGGTTTCTTAGCGTCCACAAGTCGACCAACATAGATGAACGAGTTCGGCGGCGACGCCACATCGAGCGGTTGCATTAGGGCGGTTCGATAGAGGGCGTTTGGAGCGACGAAAACGGGTACGTGGGAATCGGCAGCTTTCAATTCAGCGGCCTGGGAGGCGGTATAAACTACCAATCCATTCGCAAGCCTACGCATAGCTTTGCGTAGCGGTTCCGTTCTGGACCTTCGGCCCGATCGTGACCATGCGTGACCCCACAGGAGAGAAGGCCGGTTCAGTGCGCGACGGGTGACCAAGACCGCCCAAGTGGAGATGATCCTGGGGTTGAACTCGAGAATGGCGACGCCAGCCTGCACCATAGGCTTGACCGCGCCGGATTGCCAGAGGAGTCGTCTCCGGAGCAAGAAGCGATTGCGGATCGGCCGCAGTACATGGCCGATTTGCACGTTCGTCTGGGTTGTGCCGTCAAAATAGTCGCCTCCGGAGTATACGATCAGACGCGGACCGAGGCGCTCAACGAGGACGTCCAGGAATGCCTGCCTGTAGTCACCGATTGCGGTCTGACAAAGCACAACCGTCGCCATCTCGACTGTCGAAGTGCCGCGGGCTTCGACGGGTGTCACCGAAGACTCCATGATGTCAAGACCCAGACCGGGCGGCTCCTCACTGGGGTGAGCACCGTCTTCACGTGCGGCGCTGAGTCCGTCACTGTCGGACGGCATCCATCGCCGGAGTTGAGCAATCTGCCGCAACGCGATCCACTTGGCAGAGCTGTCCAGGGGGAGGGCGTCACCGGCACGCCCGGCCTCGCGAATCTTCGAGAGTCCAGCCAGGCGAACGCCCACGTTCACGCTCTTGTGTAGAAGGACGTTCGTGGCGATGCCCGGGAGACGGTATCGCTCGGCCATCAGGTCGCGATCGTGGGCTGCGAGGTCTAGACGTGTGTAGGACTTCCTGCCCATATGGTGACGATCGATCGCCACAATCCTGTCCATTCGCCTGAAGCGCGTACGGCGGGACAGGTACAGCCACAGTTCCCGGTCCATGCTGTAGTCGAAGGCAGGATCGACGAAGTAGGGCCGCCCAATGGCCGAGCGTCGGATGAAGACGGTGGGCTGGGAGATGAGGTTGTGGACGCGAAGCCAAGCGCTCGCGATCGATGGGGTCCACAGTACCTGCAGCAGGGTGCCCGACGCGTTCACCAATGCCGCGTGGCCGTAGACAACCCCGACGTCAGGATGTTCCTCGAAGACGCGAACAGCATCTGCAACAACAGACCGCGAGAAATACGCATCGTCAGAATTGAGCCACCCGATAATCGAGCCCGTCGACTGATGAAAGGCCTTGTTGATTGCATCCGACTGGCCGCCGTCGGATTCCGACCTCCACACGACACCGGGGTTGGCGTGCGACAGAATGTCGACCGACTCGTCGGTCGATCCACCATCCATGACGATGTGTTCAATCGCGGGATATGTCTGCGTCGCGACCGACTCAAGGTTGTCATGTAGCCATCGCGCCTGGTTGAACGATGGCGTCAGAACCGACACAAGATGCGCCGCGTCAGTTGCGTGAGCCACTTCGGGGATGAATTCAGCAACGCCGTCGGCGTTCACGAGTCAGGGACAGTGGCTGGACGAGGGCTCGCGGCATGGAATAGTGCGAGCGCGAGCAAGAGCAGCAATCCAAAGCTGAAGCCTTTTTCCTCAAGAGGAGTCGCATAGAGCTGCCGCACGAGGGCCAACATAAGAAATCCGGCGAGCGCCAGCCGAGGGACACCTCGTGGCAGGGCGCGAGTAACCAGCACGAAGGCAGCCGCTGAAACCATGAGCGCGAAGACGCCCAGGAGCCCGAACTTTGCAGGCACTCCGAGTGGGGAATCGGCCTCGACCACCTCCTTCACATCGGCTGAGTAGATTGGGACATAGGAGATGACGCGCCCCGGACCTACTCCGAAGAGCGGATTCTGGGCGAATGCTTCTGCGTCGATGGACGTCTGGTAGACGCGCTCGGCATAACTCTGGTCGAGCGCTGGATGGTTAACGAGATCGCCGATCGACCCAAAGCGTTGGAGAAGGCTGCTCACGTCAACATTCGCTACCGCGACGGTCAACGGAAGCGTGATGCAGGCCGCCAGAGCGAGCGCAAGAACCGCCCTACCGGGCCGCGCTCGCTCTGGCCCAAGGCGCCTAGCGACAAGCAGGATCACGGCAGATCCCACCAGCAGCGTGGCTGCGCTGCGGGTGCCCGTAGCAAGGATTATCGCGGCGACTCCTGTCGCGGCAAGCGCCCAGATGGCCCAGCTGCGGACGTTGGACACACTGGCAGCAGTCGCGTAACACAACAGAGCGGCCGGCAGGGAGTAGCTCACCAGGGCAAGACCGCCAAGTCCGAAGTCCCCCAGGCCATGGCCAGCCACAAACTTCACTCCAAACGAAGCCGCCGTCAGCGCCCCAGCCGTCAGCAGAACGAGACCGATCACCCCGCGGCGCTTCGATGTCGAAGCATCCACCGCAATCAATGGGATGCTTGCGAACAGAGCGTAGTTCAACCCATCGCGCATCCACGCAAAGACACCAATACCGTTGCTTGTGGCGACCACGAGGGACATGACCAATACACCAAGCCAGACGAAGCTTGAGATCGCGAGCGGAACCCAGAGTCGGCGCTGAAGCGCAAGTTCGCGGCTCGCCAGATTCAGCGATGCTCCGATGACAGCGACGCCAACGCCAGCCAGGTAGGCCAGCTTGGTCACATCCAGATCTTGGGAACTCCCCAGTACGACGGTCCCGCCAACAACGACGAATGCGAGGCGTGCGGTCGAGCTCGCGAGGAGCGCAGCGACAACTGCAAACGCAGGCAGGATCACAAAGAGTCGCGGTTCGATGCCGGTAGCGGCGGCTCCCAGCATCGCGAGTGCGAGGCATACAGGGATGGCGACCACTCGAGGCTCGAGCCGCGCGTTGATCAACATGTCGCAGGCCCGGCGCCCGTTCTGGTCTCCCAGACTGTGCCGGCATCCGAAGAAGCTTGCCGTTCACTTCGCATGAACATCGCGCCGGCTCCCTACACCGCCTGCGGCTGTGCAGCGAGGCGGCTGGGCAGCAATCCAACGCGCCGAGCGCCCAAGAACAGAACCAATACCACGCCAAGCTCTCTGACTGTTGCAGCGGTAGCCGCCCCAACCGCTTGGAAACCTGGAACCAACAAAACGTCTGAAATGACGACAACGCCAAATGCGACAGCTACAGCGATGGTGACAATCCCGGGCCGTCCCCTGGCTGCCACGATCGCCGCGACGGGGGCTGTGCAGCCAATCAGAGGTATTGACAGACAGATGATCTGTGTCGGGAACACGGCTCCCACGTACGAAGGCAAGACAGCGGAGAAGATCCAAGGCGCAAGGATGGCGATAGCAAGGGCCATCGCGGAGCTGAGACCTACGGACAACGCCACCAAGCGGATGGCCAGTCTACGTGTAGCCGCTGGATCGTTGGGATCCGAGGCCGAGAGCTGTGCGGCATGCGTGAAAGCGACGGTGGCGACCGAGGAGGGAACAATAAGGAGAGCGTCCTGGAGCCGTGATGCCGTCGCATAGGCGCCCAGTTGACCTGCCGTTGCTAGGGCGGCAACGAGGATCAGGTCGAAACGGTTGTAGGCGATCTGGAGGATTGACGTCATGGAGAACGGAAGCGATCGCCGCATCCCGAGTTGCTTCTCCATGGACCGGAACCAACCTCGCGATCGCGTGACTAGCGCCGCCGAGATGAGAACGAGGCTCTCGCCGATTGCCCACGCGGCCAACAAGACGACGAGGGCATGAGCGCTGAAGAACGTCACGCCGATTGCGCCCAGGATGACCGTCAACCATCGGCTCCCCATGGTAATGAACGACACCTCACGAAAGCGCCGCGTGCCTCGGAGGACCGCGAGAGGAAGGAGGGCGATGGAATACGCAGCCGAACCAGCGAACGTTGCGACGACAGCGATGGCGGCGTCGCTCGAGTGGACATTCGCGACAATGGCTACGCCCACCAGCACCGTTGCCCACGGGATGAGGCCCAAGCCCCGGATCCGGACGACTCGCCAGACTGCGGTCTCAGCCGAGAGCCGTCCAGCTGCGATTTCGCGCGTCAGGAGCTGAGCCGATCCGAGATCCCAAATGGCCGCCGCGAGAAGCGCGCCAGCCTGCAATGCAGCGAACACTCCAAACAGCTCGACAGGCAGGCGAGTAATTGCCATCGCTGTAAAAGCGAGGGCAGCCCCCTTGCCGGCGAGGTCACCAGCGGTGACCCAGGCGAGCCCTCCTGCCACGCGACGGACGTGATGACGCCCGGTGCGGACCGGAAGCGCGTCAGGCACGATCGGGCTTCCTTCGATCATTGAAGGAGTTCGGGTATCAGATCCCGCCGAACAAACAGGCCGTCCGCCTGGAGCAGCATGCCGGACCGATCGTCTGCAAGGCCCGGCGTGAGACCCACCAGGTCGTAGCCGGCGCTGCGCGTGAAATCGAGGATGTCCGTGATGAGTGCCGATCCTCGGTAGAGGGGTACGAATGAGAGCTCCAGCTCGAGCCCCGAAAAGACCGCCAGACGCGACCCCGCTCCGAGCATCACCTCCAGCTCGTAACCCTGCACGTCCGCTTTGAGAAAGGGTGACGTGTGGCCGGTCAGCAGCGAGTCGACCAGGCCGTCCAGACGGCGGATGGTGATGTCTTCGTCACCCAAGACTGCGGAGTCCGGCGCGCAGCGGACATGCAGAGGAAGCATCGGCAGAACCGAACTGCTCGCGGAGTTCTTGGTGACGTGAAGGGTGGACGTGCCCTCGGCACTTCCGAGGGCTATGCGGTAGGTCATCCATCGCGAATCTGATGAGCAGATCGTCTCGAGTGCGGCGAAGGCGGCTGCCATCGGCTCGAACGACGCTATGTGCGCCCGATATCCAGCACGGCGAAGTTCTTGGCCGTACTGCCCCTCGTTGGCTCCAACATCAATGACCATGTCGACTCCAAGCCGGCGAAGAAGGCGCATCCTCCGACCCTTCGGGTGACGAGCACTTGCCACCGGCTGGACATCGAACCCTGCGCGTTCGAAGACATCGTGTGCTCGGCCGCGAAGTCGGCGCTTGTATTGGCCGATGGATGACAGTGCGGTGCTACCGAGAGCCACCAGGCTCCCCTGTGGTGCCAAGTCGCCCCGTTGCAGTTGTGGAGACATCGACGTCGCGCGCCTTGTCCTTCTGCGCAACGACGAGGTAGTGCGTCGCCAAGTCCGCGTGGTGACCACGTTCAATAGCGTCCTCGAACCACAGGTAAGCTAGCTGTGCGGGACGCAGGAACTTGAAATACGAGGCCCCACGATACCGAGGGATGACTAGAGCGGACCCCCATAGGGCCAGGAGCGGTTGCATCGCCGATGAGGTGCATTGGTCGTACGGCGCTGGAAACACCGTTTCCGGATCGCGATGTAGGAGGCCCTGCATGACGGCTTTGGCTACTCGATGCGGGAGCAACCGATTTAAGACGGCGAAGGCCGACCAGCGGCCAGAAAAGCTGGCGACCAACCAGCCGCCAGGGCGGAGGTACTCGTGAATGTTCGCAAGGGCGAGTCGCATCGGCTGGACGTGTTCGAGGACCTGCCAACTCACGGCCATATCAACCTGCCCCACCAACTCAGGGACCCGATGCGTGATGTCCGAGACGACGTATCGATCGTAGGCACCCGCGCCCGCGCTGCGCAGCTCACCCTCAGACAGATCGAGCCCTATGTAAGAACCGGACCGGGGACGCAGGTCGTAGGGCACGCTTGGGCTGCGTCCAGAGCCGATGTCCATTATCACCGAGTCATCCCTGACGTTGGCACGGATGGCCTCGTGGTATGGCGCACGCCAGTCGTCGCCGTACCGCCGATGACGATCAAGTGCGGTCACTGCGTTGGAGACTCAGCCTGTCGGGTCGATCGGCGCGCCTAGTCCAGGCGTATCGCGCACAACATCCGTCATTGACCCAAGGTTCAGTGCCCTAACCACCAGGGACAGCGCCCTTTGGCTGCTCGATGGGCTTTCCCTGCGAAGATCCGTAATAGTTCCCGTAGTACTGGTAGTAGTAGTAGCTCCCCACGCGGTCGGAGAGGCGGTTCACGGTTGCGCCGAGGACGTGGGCACCAACCCGAGAGAGGGCTTCGGCTGCGCTGCGCACGGAGCCCTTGCGCGTGTGTCCTGAGTCGATGACCAATAAAGTGCCGTCCACCTCGGCGGCGAGGATGGCTGCATCCGTTACGACCTGAAGCGGCGGGCTATCCACCACGATGAGGTCGACTTCCTTCTGGAGCTTCGCAAGGACGGCCTTCATCCGGTGCGACGACAGCAGTTCCGCTGGGTTCGGTGGTAGCGCCCCTGTTGTGATGACCCGCAGGTTGCGCTCGCTGGTGGCGTTGGCGACGGAATCGACCGTCAGGTTGTCGAACCGCAGGAGGTTGGTCAGGCCGAATGAATTGGGCAGGTTGAAGGCTCGATGGACACCAGGGCGCCGAAGGTCGGCATCAAGCAGCAGCACCTTCTTACCGGACTGCGCGAACACGACCGCCAGGTTCGAGGCGATCGTGGTCTTGCCCTCACTGGGCACCGCACTCGTGACCAGAATGGATCGGGTGGGCTCGTCGACACTGGCAAACTCCAGGTTGGTACGCAGCGTTCGGAAGCCCTCCGTAGCAGGAGCGCGTGGGTAGTTCAGCGCCGTCAAGCTGTACTCCTCGCCCTTCTCGCCCTTCATGCGCACGATGGCCCCAAGGGTTGGAATGCCCGCCACCTCGGCCACGTCCTCGGGTGACTTGACCGTGTCGTCCAAGTGCTCCACCAAGAAGGCGATGCCGACCGCAATCAGGAGTCCCAGGATGGCAGCGAGGATGGTATTCAGGAGGATCCGCGGGCCGGAAGGTTCACTCGGGGCCACAGCGGGCTCAACGGTGCTCAATTGGTTTGCTGCCGAGTTCGACGAGAGCTGGAGAAGCGTCGCGTAGGCAGACCCCAGCTGGATGAGGCGACCCTGGAGGGTCTGAAGCTGTTGCTCCTGCTCAGCCGTCCGTGCTGGGAGAACTGCCAGCCCATCCACCTGGGACTGCGTGCTTGTGATTTGATCCTGGATAGCCTTCAGTTGCTGCTTGGTGAAAGTCAGCGTGTCCGATTGGCCCTGGATGGTGGGCGATTCGGAGATCAGTTCATTGGCAACGGCATTCGCAATATTGGCCGCGCGCTGAGGATCGCCGTCGGTCGCAGTGATGTATATGAGGGTGTTGTTGGCGGGCGCTTGTGCGGTGATGTGCGACCTCAGGTCATCCGGCGTCGTCGTGAGTCCGAGCGAAGAAATGACCCTTTGCATGATTGGGCCGGTCGTCGCCACGCTTGCGTACGTGGTTGAAAGTCGCTGGGACGCGAGCAGCTGGTTGTAATCCGGATTCGCCGCGGAGAGGGACTGGCCCACGATGAGCGTGACCCTGCCGTCGTATGTCTTGGGCAGCGAGCTGCTCACAAGGTAGGCCGTACCGCTTGCCAGCAGCACACAGGCGACGATCAGCCAAGACCAGTGGCGGAGGATGGTGAGCTGACGGCGGAGATCCATGGGCGCGGCAGAGCTTAGCGGGTGCGGAACTGAATCGCCAAACTCAGGTCCTGGGTGAGCGTGCCCGTGAAGGTCGCCACACCACCCGAGACGGTGAGGTTGGGGGAGACTGCGGTGATGCTGGCGCCGGGCGGGCTACTGATGTGGATGGTTACAGGCTCCGGTGTCATGCCGGGCTGCTTCTGGAGGACCAGCGAATAGCTTCCGATCCCGTCCTCGATGGCTGCCGGGTAGGGCGAGATCCACTGGTAGTTCAGGCTGGCCGATCCGGGCAGCACCATGAGGTAGTTGGCGAACTCGGTTCGATCGGCTTCCTGAGTGACCAGCTCCGGTCCGGTGATCGGCGCCACGGTCCCGCCACTGACGCTCTGGAGGCGGCTCCGATCAGGCGTCAGGAGGCGGACGTAGGTCCCGTAGATGTTGCCGGTCCCGGTCCCGTACTGACGGACGGTCTCATAGGGTTGGCCGGCCCTGCGGCTATCGTTCTGCCAGTTCAGTTGAACGGTGTTCACGGCGTTGCCGTACTTGTCGATCTTGACGTCGAGGTTCGTGGTGCGCGTCACAACGAGGTTGTACTTCGATGCGGGTGCCACGTTGGAGTCAACGACATAGAGGTAGTCGCCGGCGTCCTGGCGCACGGCTCCGCCCCAGGTGGATCCAGAGACCAGACCTTCCGCCGCCGAGTCCTTGAGCCAGACGCTGGCGAGCCGTTGGTTGCCGACGGTCTGGAACTCGGTGAGCAGAGCGGCCCACTTGGAGGGTGTCAGACCGAAAAGCTTGTCAAGTACGTGCGCGGACAGCGTGTCGAGGAACTGCTTGCGGTCCACGCCGGGCACTGACTTTCGCGTCAATGCGAGGGTTTTCAGCGTTGTTTCGCCAGGGTGGACGGTCGTGGTGAACTCCGGCACGTCAATGGGCCCGATGACGTTCAGCAGGTGGTCAAGAGCATAAGTGGTGATCGCAATCACTCCGTCCACCTGGCCCGTGTCTCCCGACTCGAGCGTGTACAGCCTGATGGCGTCCTGGGCCGATGTCGGGAAGTCCGGCGACCAGTTCGCATCTGCCAGCTGCCAGGAGAAATTCCCGAGCAGGTGGTTCTTCAAGCCCTCCGGTGGCAGGACGTAGGGAAGTCCTGGCTTGAGGTCCAGCGAGTACACATCGTGGAATTGCCGCTCCACGATCCGTCCGTCCTTGAAGCCGATGATGCCGTAAGTCCCTGTGAATCCGCCGGTGGGCCGAAGTTCTGCCGGGTCCTGAGCGAGCACGAGATAGCGCTTCTCGCCGCCCCAGCCGAGGATGCCGGGCAAAAGGCTTTGAAGGTGGGTATAGCTATCGAGCACCGGCCCGTACTGGAGGAGGGGAGTGGCCATGAGGTCGTGCGCCTCGCGGATCTGCCCGATTGCATTGGCCGGAACCTGGTCGAGGTGCTCCCGGGCTGACGCCAGAAGCATCTGGATCTGGTCCACCTCGGTGGTCGAGGTGGCCATCAGCTCGACCAGGTCTGCCAGCGTCGAATGATCGGCGGTGGTCGCAGCTTTGGTCCGGATGTCCACGTAGCGTTGTCCGACGCCGAGGCCGAGCTTGCCTGCGGCGACGAGGTCGTCCGCGGCTGCGACGGCCTGGCCGCCGGCGGCGATCTGGTCCCGCACCCCGGGGATCCTGCGGGCGAGATCGACCAGAGGATCGCCCGTCAGGAGGTCCCTGAACGGCTGGAGCTTGGTGTCCACGTCCGCAAGCTGCGTCTTGAGCTGGTCGAGGTGCGCCTGATCGATATCTAGTCCGACGCCGTGGAGGGTGGCCGAAGCTTGTTGTGCGCTGGCGCGCGCCGCCCGTGCTTCGTCGAGGAGGGGGAAGTAGCGGAAAAACAGGTAGGCGCCACCCCCGAGGACCGCCAGGAGAAGAACGAGGAAGAAGAGCCCGACGATTCGCCGCCGCCGCGAGCGCGAGCGCGATCTTCGCTTGCGACGCACGTAGCCCCCTGCGGAGACTTCGCTTGGAACCTCGGCCGGTGGCGGCCTTCGCGCTAACTCCGGCTGCGTCACGAGACCGGGTGGGCGATCACGACAAAGCGTGGTGCCGTGAGGCCATAGGAAACGCACGTCTGGAGCGTCAACTGCTCGGTCGGCGTGGGATCCAGGAGCTTGACGTCATCCCAGGCGACCTGCGGCATGATCTTGTCCACCTGGTAGGTCTTTGTGCTGCCGTCGACAAGATCCAGCATCACCTGGTCGCCGATGCGGGCATTCCACAGGTTGATGAACATCCCGTCCCGCGCGTGTGCGTACAGGTAAATGTTCGTGCCACCGTCCGGCCAGGCGCTCGCAGGGTAATGAGCGGCCTTGTAGAGCGGGACGTCCTGCCCGTCACCTTCGACGATCTTGAGGTCGATGCTCAGGTTGGGAATGCGGATGCGCTTGGCCACGATCCCGTTGACCGGACCGGCGGGGCTTGGAAGGGCGTCAGTCTCGCCGGGCGCGGGGGATATGGGAATGAGGCTCGGCAGGTTCGGCAGCGGAAGTCCGCTTGCCTGGGGACCGAACGTCTGGAGCGGCTCGTCCGTGGGGATTGGGAGCGCCGTGGTCGGGGGCGAGCTCAGGGCGAGGGGCAGCCCTACGGCAACGATCAGCACTGCCGCCAAGCCCACGATGAAGATCAGCGGACGACGGCGATCCCCGGAGCTCCGGGACGATTGGTGATGGCGGTGACGGCGCTCGAATGACATGGATCAGGCGCGACCTTACCCAGAATCAGGAACGCGCGCCTTCCGGCGCGCGCTCGCGGTTGACGATTGAGGTTGGGAGCCTAGCGGCGGACGAACTTCAGCGTCAGGATCCCGAAGCCGGCCACGACGGCAGCGGTAGCCAGGATCATGCCCGGGCCGATCGGGATAGAGCCACCCGCTCCCTCCAGGCTTGCGCCGGCCGTCGACGTCGGCGGCAGGCCGCCCTTGTCGCATCTCACCGTAAACGTGTCCGTCTGAGCATCTGCCTGGACCGTGATCGTTCGTGAGCCGGGCACTGCCGAGATGTGGAGCGTGTTCCGCGTATCGCCGTTCTTGTCCGTCGTCGTTACGTGCGAAGCGAGTGAGTCACCGGTGGGGTCCGGGCTCGAGGTGATCGTCCACGTTACAGGCTGGCCCTCGATGGGATTGCCAGTTCCGGCTTCGGTCACATGGGCGAAGAGGTACCAGTTGTTGTCGCACGCGAGCAGGAAGTCCGGGCCGTGCTCCGTGATTTGGCCTACGACCTGACCTTCGTATGCGAGGACCGTGGACGTGAACATCAACGCAAAGAGGCCAGCGATTGCCCCGATGCGGAGCAGACGGATCATCCGCATGCTTGGCTCTCCTTCTCCTCTGGGATGGGCACGCCACGCTCGGCTGCGCTCCCAAACGGACCTAGATGGCCCGCGGGCTGCCTAACGTACTCCTCTAATCGGATCGGCGCAACCCTCCGATAGTCACGCGGCGGTCACGGGTGAGGGGTGAGGGTCGGCTCGGGCGTGATATCCGGGTACTGCGATGGGTCGATCGGGATGATCAACTGATCCCCGGCAAAGATCAGGCTCGGGTTCTTGATCTTGTTGGCCTTCTGGAGCGTGTGGGGGTCGATATGGAACTTCCTCGCGATGGAGATGAGCGTGTCTCCCGGCTGGACCGTGTACAGGAATGGCGTTGGAGACGGGAACGGCTCGATGCTGGCTGAGGGAAATGGCGTCACGCTGGCGTTTGGCGATGGAAGCGGAGTCGATGTGGCCGGCGGGGGGCTTGGCGCGGCGCTCGGTGTGGACTCGAGCGAGGCGATGGGTGACACATCGACGCTTGGCCGTGCTGTCACCGGCGGCGGCAGCGCGGGTGAGGCGGTAACGACGGCCGCTACTGGAGGCGTGTCCGTGGCCATCGCAATGGCGGCCGGAGCCGACTGAGGCCGGGTCAGATAGGCGATTCCCACCACGATGAGCAGGGCGATGACCGCCAGCACGAGGAGTCCGCCGATGAGCCTTGCCAGGCGTCGGGTGGTTCGCCGGAGCCCGCTGGATCGTTTCGGAGCTGCCTGTCGCCTTGCGGGTTGCGTCGTTGGGACGACGACCGGGGTCGGCTCTCGGAGCGAAAGGGGAGTCGTGGCAGCGGCGGTCGCGGCGACGTCAGGTGCCACGGCGCGTGAGACGGTTAGCAGCCGTGCCGGCGCAGGGAGCGGCCGCTCGGCTGAGCGAAAGCGTTCGCAGGCCGTGTGCGACTCACCGAGGCAGAAGGAAGCCTGGTATCCCGGATCGATGTCTGCCGGCTTTTTCTTCGCCCAGCAGCGGTGGGCTCGGTCGGGAAACGTGAAATGCGAGCGTGGATCGTCCGGAAGACCGAGGTACGGGCAAACGGATTCGGTCAGCTGGGGTTCCGCGGCCGTCATCGCGGCCCATGATATGGCCTCCGCCGGACGGCTCGAGGCCTTGAGCTCGGTCAGCCATTGGGTTGGAGCCGGAAGCGCACGATGATTCGATCCTGACTGTGCCTGCCCCAGCAGGTCTGGAGGGTGACGACGCGCCGCGCCGTCGCGTTCCACGCCCAAGTCTTGCCGGGACCCCACATGTCCGTGCCCAGGTCCCGTGAGTGGACCTTCCTGACCCAGGCGAGCCGGAATGTCAGCACCTTGCCGGCCCAGGTCCGAAGTCTAAGGACCATGCCCTTGGTCAGCGTCCCGGCGTCGTACGCGTCATGCACCGGCTTGAACACGCCCCACGCGTGGCCCAGCAGGTACAGATTGTTGTGGCCCGAACAGCCCCACGAGTACACGTGATTCGGCAGCGTGCCGCCCGCGCAGGGCCACGCGTAGGCCGGCTCATCAATGCCGAGCATGGGGATCCACAGGTGTCGACCGGTGTGCGCCGTCGCCGGCGCCCCACCAGATCCCACGAGCAGTGCTATGAGCAGCGCAGCGGCGATCGCCCGTCGCCCGTTCGGAGTCCCGTCCATTCGCCTGACCTCCAATTGAGGTATGGCGGGACCGCGACTCTAGGACGCCGCTATTGACCGGCGCTCTACTCGAGGTTGCCTGAAACAAAGGCGAAGGGCGACCCCGGAGGTCAACCCCCGGCTTCGACCCCTGTGATGGCACCTGCGGCGTCGGCCGCCTGGTAGACCTTGCCGTGGCCGGCGCCTTCGCCCGCGACGTCCGCGACGGCCTCGCCGAAGATACGGAGCGCGGTGGCCATCTCGGTTTCCGAGACCGTCAGCGCCGGCGACATGCGCACGGCCGACTTTCCGCATTCGAGCACCAGCAGCCCGCGCTGGAAGCAGGTCCACTGGACCTCCTCCGCGTGGTCGGCCGAATCGAACTCGACCCCGATCATCAGGCCCTTGCCTCGGACCTCCCTCACGAGCCCGGCATGCCGAGCCGCCAGTGGTCGCAGGCCGGTCATGGCCTGCTGCCCACGAACCTCGGCGTTCTCGACAAGGCCGCCCTCGAGCAGCTCGATGGTGGCGAGCGCCGCTGCGCAGGCGACCGGGTTGCCGCCGTAGGTCGAGCCGTGGGCGCCCGGTCCCCATTTCTCCATGATGTCGGCGCGTGCCACGAGCGCACCGAGCGGCATTCCGCTGGCGATGCCCTTCGCGGTCAGCAGGATGTCCGGCTTGACGCCCCAATGGTCGACCGCCCACATCCTGCCGGTGCGGCCAGCGCCCGACTGGATCTCGTCGGCGATGAGCAGGATGCCGTGCTCGTCGCAGATGCGGCGCAGCCCCTCGAGAAAGCCGTCCTCCGGCACGAGGTAGCCGCCCTCGCCCTGGATCGGCTCGACGATGATCGCCGCAACCTCGGCTGCCGGCGCGAGCTTGTCGAAGAGCACTTCGTCGAACCAGCGCACGTCCTCGACGTGGCCGTACGGCGCGTGGAACACGCCCGGAAGCAGCGGCCCAAAGCCAGCGTGGTATTTGGCCTTAGAGGCCGTCAGGCTCACCGACCCGTACGAGCGGCCATGGAACGCTCCCAGGAACGCGACGATGTACGGCCGACCGGTCGCCCGGCGGGCGAGCTTGATGGCCGTCTCCACGACCTCCGTGCCGCTGTTGCCGAGGTATGCGCGGCAGGCGCCCTCGATCGGGGCAAGACGCGCGAGCTCGGCGCACACCTTCGGGTAGATCGGCAGGTAGAAGTCCGAGGCGCTGAAGTGGATCAGCTCTCCCGCCTGTTCGCGGATCGCGGCCACGACCTTGGGATGCGAGTGCCCCGTCGAGGTCACGGCAATGCCGGCGGCGAAATCCAGGAAGAGGTTCCCGTCGATGTCCTCGACCGTCAGGCCATCGCCGCGCACGGGCACGATCGGGTAGGCCCGCGGCAGGCTGGGCGAGGTCCACGCGTGATCGAACTCGACGTGCGCGCGGGCCTTCGGGCCGGGCAGCTCGGTGATGATGTCGGGCACCGGGCGGCCAACGGGCGTGGCGGTCGGATCGATCGTCGGCGCTGTCACGCGACACCTCGTGTGATGCATAGAAGCTATGCAGACTGGATGGCGGCCGAGTATACCGGGAAGCCCGTACCCGGATTGGGCTGGGCTCGCCCTCAGTCGACGACGGTCTGGCTCTGCTCGCGCATGAACTGCTGGACGTAGTAGTAGCCGCCACCGGACTTCCCGGTCGCGGTCGAG
>JBBSHN010000030.1:0-22387 GCA_038252945.1 Propionibacteriales bacterium
GCAGGTCCAGGCGTTCCTCGCCGAGCACCTCGCCACTGCCGATCCGGCGCTTGAGGAAGCTCACGATCTGCGTCGTGACCTCTACAGACCCGAAATGCACTGCCGCGTCGCCCCACTCAGCGAGCCGGTCGTCGTGCAGTACGGCGATCTCGGTGACATCGCGGGCGTTCGTGCTGTAGTCCGCATTCGTCACCTCTACGATCGCCACCGAATCCTCGAGGTCGAGAGCGTGCACAAGGTAGGTCTCGCCGAGATGCACGTACACAGCACCGGGATGGACCGTTGCGGTCGCGGAAGCGGCGTCCACTGTGCCGATCAGACGCCCAGTCGCCTGCTCGACGATGCGAACCGGCGAGCCGCCAGTCGAGCGGAGATCCGCCAGGTTGGCGGCTCGCTCGCGCCGGGTCCAGAACCAGCCGCGGGCCCGACGGCGCAGATACCCGCCTGCTTCCAGCGACTCCACGACTTCGCGAGCAGCAGGCGAAATGGACCCGAGCTCGGCGTCCTCCAGCGGCAGCTCGTCGGCTGCCGCACATAGATGCGGAGCCAGCACGTAGGGATTGTCGGGGTCGAAGACAGCCGCCTCGACCGGCTTGCCGAGCAGTGCATCCGGATGGGTGACGAGGTAGGTGTCGAGTGGATCGTCACGCGCGACGAAGATCCCCAGGCCGTCTCGCCCGCCCCGTCCGGCACGTCCGAGCTGCTGCCACATCGACGCACGGGTTCCGGGAAAGCCCGCGAGCACCACGGCGTCGAGCCCTGAGATGTCCACTCCGAGCTCGAGGGCATTAGTGGCCGCCACCGCCAGCAAGTCTCCGGAACGCAGCCGGGCCTCGATGTCGCGCCGGTCCTCGGGAAGAAAGCCTCCGCGGTACGGCGCTACGCGCTTGGCCAGCTCCGAGTCCACCTCGACGAGCTTGTTCTGCACCTGTTGCGCCACCGACTCCGCGCCACGACGGCTGCGCACAAAGGCCAGGGTTCGCACGCCTTCCGACACGAGGTCGGCAATCAGGTCAGCCGTCTCGGCGGTCGCTGAGCGGCGCAGCGGCGCTCCGTGCTCGCCGGAGATGGAGGTGAAGGGAGGCTCCCAGAGCGCCACGGTTCTGGCGCCGCGTGGAGAACCGTCGCGCTCGACCGCGACCACCGGCTGACCGATGAGTCGACGTGCAGTGACATCGGGCTGCGCGGCGGTCGCAGAAGCGAAGACGAACGTGGGCTGGGCACCGTAGTGGGTCGCGATCCGTCGTAGCCGGCGCAGCACCTGGGCGACGTGAGCTCCGAAGACGCCTCGATAGTGGTGGCACTCGTCCACGACCACGTACCGGAGCGCGGAAAGAAAGGGAGCCCACCGAACGTGACCGGCGAGGAGTGTGCGATGCACCATGTCGGGATTGGTCAACAGGTAGTTCGCATGACTGCGTGCCCACAGGCGCTCCTCCCGCGATGAGTCGCCGTCGTACGCCGTTGCCCGCACACCCAGTACGCCAAACTGGTGCACCGCGTCGAGCTGATCGTGGCCGAGTGCCTTCGTGGGAGCGAGATAGAGCACGGTGTCGCCGCGGTCTGCTCCGTCGCCGACGCTGTCGGTAATCGCTGAGAAGGCCGGCAACAGATATGCCAGCGACTTCCCGGACGCTGTTCCGGTCGCGACGACGACGTTGTTGCGACGCCAGGCAAGGTCCGCTGCGCGCACCTGGTGGCTCCAAAGCCGCTCAACTCCGCGCTGCCCACAGGCAGCCACAACCGCGTCTGGAACCCAACGCGGCCAGTCGGCGAACTCCGGATCGCGAGCCGGCAGGACTTCCATGTGAGTGAGACGTTTCCTTCGGGATGCGGTGGCGACCAGCCGCCTGCACGTCTCCTCGGAGTCGAAGGGCGGACGGGCGGCGGCCATGCTGACCATGCTGACTTCCTTACCACCCCATCCGAGTCGCTAGACTCCCGCGAGTCCTTCTGCCGCGGTGGGCAGCCCTTATTTTCATGCAGGTTCCAGTGGAGGTTCAGCACATGTCCCGGGTCAACCTCGCCGCGACAGGCGATCAGGTCTCTCTCTCCGGGGGCAACCTCACGTTCGTTGCGATCGTTGCCGTGATCGGCGCGGTGGCGCTTGCGATGTTCTGGCGGTTCCGCCAAGAGGTGCTTGCCGCACCTGACGGCACCCCCAACATGCGAACGATCGGAGCCGCCGTACAAGAGGGTGCCCAGGCGTACCTCACCCGACAGTTCAAAACGCTTGCGGTGTTCGCTGCCGTCGCATTCGTGCTGCTGTTCATCCTGCCCGGCGATGCCTCCGTGCGCATCGGACGCTCGCTGTTTTTCCTGGTGGGAGCATCATTCTCGGCCTTCATCGGGTACATGGGTATGTCGCTTGCAGTCCGCGCGAATGTCAGAGTTGCCGCTGCCGCGCAGAATCAGGGACGCGACCCGGCGATGCGCGTCGCCTTCCGGACCGGCGGCGCGGTCGGCATGGCGACCGTGGGTCTGGGTCTGCTCGGTGCTTCTGTCGTCGTGCTGATCTTCAGAGGCGACGCGCCCTCGGTGCTCGAGGGTTTCGGCTTCGGGGCTGCTCTACTCGCCATGTTCATGCGGGTCGGCGGCGGCATTTTCACCAAGGCTGCCGACGTCGGCGCCGACCTGGTGGGCAAGGTCGAGCAGAACATTCCCGAGGACGACCCGCGCAATGCCGCCACGATCGCTGACAATGTCGGTGACAACGTGGGCGACTGCGCCGGCATGGCCGCCGACCTCTTCGAGTCGTACGCCGTGACGCTGGTTGCCGCGCTGATTCTCGGCAAGGCGGCGTTCGGATCCGAAGGCCTGGTTTTTCCGTTGATGGTTCCCGCCATCGGAGCGCTCACCGCGATTCTCGGTGTGTACATCACCCGGCCGCGACCAACCGAAGGCGGCCTCAAAACGATCAACCGTGCCTTCTACATCTCGGCTGCAGTCTCCGCGGTCCTGGTCGCTATCGCAGCCTTCGCCTATTTGCCGAGCAGCTTCGCTTCGCTGAACGGCTCGTCAACCGGTGACACCATCGTGGGTCGAGCGCTACGGGCAGGGGGAGCAACGCCCACCGGAGATCCGCGGCTTATCTCCCTGGTAGCCGTGCTGATCGGCATCGCGCTCGCCGCGCTGATTCTTGCTCTCACCGGCTACTTCACGGGGACCGAGCACCGTCCGGTCAAGGACGTGGGCAAGACCTCGCTGACCGGCGCGGCCACGGTCATCTTGGCCGGTATCTCCGTTGGCTTCGAATCGGCCGTCTATACCGCCTTGGTGATCGCCGCGGCTGTGTACGGCGCTTTCCTGCTCGGCGGCGGCTCGATCGTCGTCTCCTTGTTCGCGGTCGCTCTCGCCGGGTGCGGGCTGCTCACCACGGTCGGCGTCATCGTGGCCATGGACACCTTCGGCCCGGTGTCCGACAACGCGCAGGGTATCGCCGAAATGTCCGGCGACGTCGACAGTCACGGCGCCGCGATCCTCACCGAGCTCGACGCGGTGGGCAACACGACGAAGGCCATTACGAAGGGCATCGCGATCGCCACGGCCGTCCTCGCCGCCACGGCGTTGTTCGGCTCCTTCACCGATGCAGTCGTGGGCGCGCGTTCTGATCTCACCGGACTTGCGACGCGCGGACTTTCCACGAGCGACGTCCTTGACCTCAACGGCGTCCTCAACATCGGCGACCCCGCAAACCTCGTCGGACTGCTCATCGGTGCCGCGGTGGTCTTCCTGTTCGCCGGCCTCGCTATCAGCGCTGTTGGTCGTGCAGCCGGCGCTGTGGTGTTCGAAGTGCGCCGACAGTTTAGGGAGATTCCCGGCATCATGGAGGGGACCGGCCGCCCGGAGTACGGTCGTGTGGTCGACATCTGCACCCGCGACTCGCTCCGCGAACTCGCCACTCCGGGCTTGTTGGCGATTCTCGCGCCGGTGGCGGTGGGATTCGGTCTCGGCGTCGGCCCGTTGGGCTGTTACCTCGCGGGTGCGATCGGTTCTGGCACGTTGATGGCGGTCTTTCTCGCCAACTCCGGTGGCGCCTGGGACAACGCCAAGAAGCTGGTCGAAGACGGCGTCCACGGCGGTAAGGGCTCGTCAGCTCATGAAGCCACGGTGATCGGCGACACGGTTGGAGACCCCTTCAAGGACACCGCCGGTCCAGCGATCAACCCGCTGCTCAAGGTGATGAACCTCGTGTCGCTGCTGATTGCGGCAGCTGTCGTCAAGATGTCGTACGGCACCAGTGCGAACACACCGCTACGCCTCAGCATCGCGCTAGTCGCTACCGCCGTAATCGCCGGCGCCGTCTACGTGTCCAAGCGCCGCCCGGTGGCGATTGACGAGACGGAGACGGCTGCGGCTCCAGCCACCACGCACTGACGTCTGAGCTTGAGGAGCGGCGCCAATGGCACGCACCGTCTTTATGCACGTCGGAGTGGCGAAGACAGGTACCACTTATCTGCAGCGGATCCTTTGGGCCAACCGGGATGCGCTGCGGACAGCCGGACTGCTCTACCCCGGGCGGAGGTCTGGCGACCAGTTCGTCGCCTCGGTCGACCTGCGCAACTTGCAGCTTGACAAGTTCGCGCATCTGGACTCTCAAGGGATGTGGGACCGCCTCGCGGCTGAGGTGCGCGGTTTCTCAGGCAACGCCGTGTTTTCGCACGAAACACTGGCCCGCTGCTCCGGTGCGGAGGTGCGCCGGGTTCAGCAGTCACTCGCTCCAGCCGACCTCCGCGTCGTGCTCACCGCCCGAGATCTTGGCCGCCAGATCCCAGCAGTGTGGCAAGAGACGATCAAGAACCGTGCCACCAACAGTTACGGCGACTTCTTGCACGACATCTTCCTTGAACCCGACAGTGGCGAGCACAAGTTTTTTTGGCGGCCGCAACATGTCGCCAAGGTCGTACGCCGATGGGGCCGGACTGTGGGTATCTCCAACGTGATCGTGGTGACCGTGCCGCAGCCAGAAGCTCCGCGAGACGAGCTGTGGAGACGCTTCGCCACAGCATTGGAGGCGCCGGCGGTGGATCTGCGACAGCCGGACTCCACCGGGAACGTGTCGCTGGGGCCTGCCGAGGCGGAGTTGCTACGTTTCGTCAACGCCGCGCTCCCCGATGACTTGCCCTGGCCGCGGTACTCCCGGGTCGTCAAGCGCCAGTTCGCCGAGCGGAAGCTCGCGACGAGGTCCTCCGAGCGCATCGGTGTGCCTCCGAATTGGCACGCCGTGGTGCGGGAACGGGCGACGGAGACGATCGAGTACCTCAAGTCGAGCGGCTGTCAGGTGGTCGGTGACCTCGACGACCTCAATCCCGTGCTCCCGACAACCGGGGTCACCGCGCCAGAAGACGTGAGCCGAGACGATCTCCTCCGGGTGGCCGGGGAGGTGATCCGAGACGTGGTGATCTTACGCGGCCGTCGGCGGGTCGACGTCCCTCTCGACGCGCCAGAAAGTCTGGCGGAGCGCTTGCGGTCCATGGCCTCACGGGTACGGCGACGAGTGCGACGTGGCACCTGAGCGCGTCTACCTGCACATCGGGGCCCCCAAGACGGGAACCACGTACCTCCAGACGCTGATGGCAGCGAACCGGTCGGCGCTGAAGGACGCGGGAATCCTCTATCCGCAGTCCAAAGGGGATGCTCATCACACCGCGGCCTGGGACTTGCGGGGCATTCCGCCGCAGCGGCAACACTCGGAAGGAATAGCGGGCGCCTGGTCGAGCCTCGTGCAGAGAGCCAACGCCTGGTCGGGGTCGGCTGCCGTGGTGTCGAGCGAGCTGTTTGTGTTCTGCAACGCCAAGCAGATCCAGACCGCTCTCTTCGCCTTCGACGCCGAAGTTCACGTCGTCTACTCCAGCCGCGACCTCGTGCGCCAGGTGCCGGCCGTGTGGCAGGAGCGGGTAAAGAACCAGCAGACGACGTCGTACCCGGACTTCATCGACTTGGTACGGCGTGAGGCGCGCGGCGCCGGCGGTCAGGCGTTCTGGCGGGCCCAGGACGCGGCCGCGGTTGCCGAGCGCTGGTCGGTCGGAATGAGCCCACGACAGATGCACATCGTCACCGCACCGAAAGCAGGCACCCCGCCTTCAGTGCTCTGGGACCGGTTTACCACCGTCTTCGGATGCCGAGGCCATGACTACGAGACGTCGTTCAGCGGGGCGGCCAACACCTCGCTCGGATTGCTCCAGACGGAACTTCTGCGCCGCTACAACGAGAGGCGTGGCTCCGCGCTGCGGTGGCCGGACTACCGGCGTACCGTGCGCTCAGCGGTGAAGCGCTCGTTCGGAACGGCGGTCGACGACCGACGCCAGATTGCGCTGCCGCCGGCTGACCAGGCGTTCTTCGCTGCTGCTGCTGCCGACATCACCGCACGGTTGCGTTCGGCCGGCTATGACGTCGTCGGCGACCTCGATGACCTTCTGCCGGCTGTCGACTCGTCAGGAGTCGAGGCGTCGCAGCCGACCGCGACGGTGGCGACCGACGAGGAGGTGCTCGGCGCCGCCTTGGACGTCCTGCACGCAGAGCTGACCTTGGCCGCTGAAAACCGTCGAGCTCAAAGGGGGCGCGGCCGCAGCAGGCGTACCGAAGGCGCCTAGGACGCCCGCAGTCGGCGAGCAAGGCGACCGGCACGGCCGCGAACCCGCAGCAGCAGGTGGCGCAAGCGCTGGACCAGAACGGCGCGCGGATGCGGTCGTCCTGACAGCTGCGCCTGCAACTCCTGAATTCTCCGCCGCTGGCGCCCGCTGTGCCGGAGCAGGCCGGTGGCCGCGAGTAGAGCGACCGGAGCCAGCTCTGCATCGGTGAGCTCGGTCGGCGAGACATACCCCTTGTGGTCTTCGGGCCGCGGTACCAGCTCCAGCAGGTCGCCCTCGACGGCGTATCCCGACTGCTCGAGCTCCGCGACCAGCGAATGGGATCTCGCGATCGTCCATGGCAGGTGCTCGGGAGGCAGGCGAAGTCTCGGAGACTTCCCGCCCAGGATGTCCTCAGCCAGGATCTTGCGGACCAGTGGATCGTAGGTTTCTGCCGGCATGCCCTGGACATCGAAGTTCATGCGACGTACCAGCTCCGTCTCGGCCACGCCCATGGACGGGTTGGCACGCTCGGCGTCGGCGTCGTACAGGTCGGGCTCCAGCCCGGTGACCGCGCAGAAGCGACGCCACAGGGCATGTCGCCCGGCTCCGGGCTGCGGGACCATCACCACATGAATGCGTTCGGGCGAGGTGAAAGCAGCCCACCGCTGCAGCACATAGCTGGGGTCGTGCATGCCCCAGAACATCTCGCCGAACGGCTTGGGGGCGTCGAGACCAAGGGTGACCAAGTCGGCGACGAACTGCTCCAGCGTCACGGTGTGCTTGTGCTTGATGTGCTCCTGCCAGTCCGAGATGAGCTGCCGCGCAAAGTCGCGGGCGGTGAAGACCACGTGGACTTCTGCCGGCGCGACGGTGTGAAGCCCGCGGTCAATGCGATCGGGGTTGGACCCGCCGAGCAGCTCGTTGGACAGAATTACCGTCGGTCCGTCCCAGGCCCGAGCCCGCGCTGCCACCGCCTCCCACTCTCCGGCGAACTGCTTCGCGGAACCACCTGCCCAGCCCTGCCCGCGGAAGTCCTGCATCGAACGGAACGACTGCCCGGGATCCTGGTAGGGATAGAGGACGCCGTTGGCGGCAAGGAGATCCCGGTTCTGGAATAAGACGTTCTGCAGGTACGTGGTGCCGGTCTTGGGTGCACCGACATGGAAGAAGATCCGCTTGTCAGCCACGCCGCTTCCTTCGTCCTGTCGCCAGCAGAGTGCGCACGCGGCTTCGGCGGTCCGCGGCCTTGCCGATCGCAAAGTCGTTCAGCACGGCGGCGAGAGTCTCCACGGCCGCGTCGGTGACCTTATCCGGTGGCACCTCGACCGCAGGACCGAACGACGCAGCCGCGGGCAGCACGTCGTCGAGGTCGCCGCACACGCGATAGCCGGCATTGGCCAGACCGTGCTGCATCTGCTGAGCCCGTTGCATCACCACGTCGCGGTAGTTCTCCGGAATGACGAGTCGGCTGCCCTGCGGCGAAGCGTTGGCCCTAGCGTTGAACCGGCGTTTGACCACCTGCTCATACGCCGGCCAGCTCATGTCGTGAGGCAACGCGCGGTTGAGACGGCGCAAGACCTCCGCGTCCTCCGCGGGCAGCGACGTGTTGCTGCGAGCGATGCCGAGGTTGAAACCCGTCGAGTCGATGTCGATTGCAGCGCAGAAGCGCTCCCACAGAGTCGTCGACGGCGAACCTGCCTGCGGCAGCGTCACCACGAATATCCGGTCCGCCCCAATGGCGGCCTCCCACCGCCGCAGCGTGGCGACCGGGTCTTGCGAACGCCAAAAGCCCCTGGGCTCCGTCCGTTTCGAGTCCGGTTGCAAGGCGGCGCACAAGAACGCGTCGAAATCTCGGGTGCGCCGGTTCTTGAGCGTCTCTTGCCAGACCGCGGGCAGCTGCCGCGCCGGGTCGCGACCGCGTTACACCACGCAGGCCGACGCGGGAGCGAACGACGCTACCGCCCGCATGATCTGCTCCTCGTCAGCGCCGGCGAGCACCTCGTGGGAGATCACCGCCTTGCTCAATGAACGGCTCGCTGAACTACCAGCTGAGCTGCGTAGCGCCTGCTCACTCAGGCGCTCCCAAGCCCCCGACACCTGGGGGTTGTCGTAGCCGCCGAAGCGGATGCCACGCAGGTCGAGTGCCGCATAGAAGTGATCGGCGGAACGAGAGCCCGGCAGGGCAACTCCCCGTGAGCGCAGAAGGGGGCGATTACGCCACAGCACGTCTTGCAGATACGTGGATCCGGTCTTGGGTGGGCCGACGTGAAGATAGACCGTCAACCCATGTCGAACCACCGGCTCATGGTAGGGGTGGCTGATACCGTGAAAGCTCCCGAGCCGCCTGACCTCTTAGGATTTGTCTGTTGACCGATCTCGCCTCACCGAACGCCTCGTTGAGCACCTCAGACCCCTCTTCCGCAGGGATGCGAGTCGTTCAGCGCACGATCATGAGGGCCGATCAAGAGCTCGACATCCGGCCGCTCTACGTGGGAGGCGTCTCGAGTTTCGGCGCCGGAGAAAGCACGACGCGACAGTCCGGCGCTGAGGACGACGAGCACTCGCCAAAGGTGTCGGCCTCGCAATCTCCGCAGACCTCAGCGACGTCCAGCGGCTACGACGACACCGGTGACGCCGTCGAGGGCATGGGCGGCTTCGGCTCCATCACCGGGACCAGCGGCGCCACCGTCAAGCCCGAGCGCCGTTTGACGTTCGGCACCTACTTCAACGCGTTCCCCGCAAGCTACTGGCGGCGCTGGACGCCGCTGGAGACGGTACGGCTCACCATGCGCGTCGCGGGCCAGGGCTCGGTGATCGTCTATCGGTCGACGGCCAAGGGCCATGTGCAGCGGGCCGACTCAGCGGCAGTCGACTCCCGCGAACCGGTGACATTGGAGTTCGACCTGTCCCTGAAGCCGTTCATCGACGGCGGGTGGTACTGGTTCGACATCGAGGCTGGTGACCAGCCCATGCGGCTTGAAGAGGCGACGTGGGCGTTCGAGACGAGTCGGGTGCGGGCCGGCACCGTGTCCATCGGCATCACGACGTTTAACCGGCCAGACTTCTGCGTCGACCAGCTGGTCAGCCTCGCTCGTGAGACGGCGGTGCTCGACATCATCGACGAGATCCTCGTGGTCGACCAGGGCAGCCAGAGGGTGACCGAACACGAGCTTTATGCCGGGGCCGCCGAGGCGTTGGGGCCGAAGCTGCGAGTCATCGAGCAGGGCAATCTGGGTGGCTCCGGCGGCTTCTCGCGCGCGATGGACGAGGTCAGCAGCAAAGGTGCCTCCGACTACGTACTGCTGCTGGATGACGACGTGGTCTGCGAACCGGAAGGAATTCTCCGGGCCGTGGCGTTCGCCGACCTCGCCAAGGCGCCGACCATCGTCGGCGGGCAGATGTTCAGCCTCTACGACCGTTCGGTTCTGCACGCGTACGGTGAGACGGTCGCGAAGTACCGCTGGTTCTGGGGAGCCGCCCCTAACACGGTGCACGGCCACAACTTCGCCCGAAAGTCGCTGCGTGCGACCACCTGGCTGCACCGGCGCATCGACGTGGACTACAACGGATGGTGGATGTGTCTCATCCCCACGTCCGTCATCCGCGAGATCGGGTTGTCCCTGCCCATGTTCATCAAGTGGGACGACGCAGACTTCGGCCTGCGCGCAGGCGAGGCGGGTTACCCCACCGTCACGTTGCCAGGCGTCGCGGTGTGGCACGTGCCGTGGCACGAGAAAGACGACACCATCGACTGGCAGGCATACTTCCACCGCCGCAACCGAATCGTCGCGGCGCTGCTTCATAGCCCGTACGAGCGGGGTGGGCGCCTGATCTGGGAGAGCTTCGAGACTCAGGTTAAGCATCTGCTGTCCATGCAGTACGGACCGGCCGAGATGGGGTTGCTCGCGATCTCAGACATCCTCGAAGGGCCGCACCGCATGCATCGCGATGTCCTCCACCGGCTGCCGGAGCTTCGAGAGCTCCGCAAGACCTTCGACGACCAGCGCTCCCTGCCCGACCTCGACTCGTTCCCCAAGCCGAAACGCAAGAAGCCGCCGCGCCGCGGCAAAGAACCCGCCGCGCCGACCACAAAGCTGGGCCGGGCCAAGAGCATGGCGGTCGGAGCACTACGTCAGGTCCTTCCGGTGCGCGACTTCGCCAAGCGCAATCCGGAGGCGAACATCCCGCACGTGGATCTCAAGTGGTGGCTGCTGTCGCAATTCGACTCCGCACTCGTCTCGTCCGCTGACGGTACGGCGGCCTTCTGGTACAAACGCCAGCCCGAACGGTTCCGCGACCTGATGCAGCGTTCCCTCGCTGTCCACAGCCGGTTGGCGCGGGAATGGCCCGAGCTCGCCGCGCAGTACAAGGCGGCGTTGCCGGTGCTCGCGTCGCCGAAGACGTGGCACGAAACGTTCGAGGAGTCGACCAAACCGGACAACGCGTAGTAGCCGAGTTGGCGTACCCTCGCAGGCGCAGCGAGGGCCGCTTGCATCGACATCTTGAGTGAAACGGACTTCCGTGAGCACCGAAGGACACAAACTCGTCATCGTGGAGTCGCCGGCAAAGGCGCGCACGATCTCCGGCTACCTCGGCCGGGGCTACGTGGTGGAGTCCTCCATCGGCCACATCCGCGACTTGCCCCGCAGTGCTGCTGAGGTGCCGGCGAAGTACAAGTCGAAGCCCTGGGGTCGGCTCGGCGTCGACGTCGACAACGGTTTCGCTCCGGTCTACGTCGTACCCAAGGACAAGAAGTCGCAGATCACCAAACTGAAGTCACTGCTGAAGGATGCCGACGAGCTTTACCTCGCCACCGACGAGGACCGTGAGGGCGAGGCGATCGCTTGGCATCTGCTCGATGAGCTCAAGCCTCGAGTCCCCGTCCGCCGGATGGTCTTTCACGAGATCACGCCCGCGGCCATCGCCGACGCGGTGGCACACCCGCGCGACATCGACGCCGATCTCGTCGAGGCGCAAGAGGCGCGCCGCATTCTCGACCGCCTCTACGGCTACGAGGTCTCACCCGTGTTGTGGAAGAAGGTCATGACTGGCTTGTCGGCTGGTCGAGTTCAGTCGGTGGCCCTTCGCCTAATCGTCGACCGCGAACGCGAACGGATGGCCTTCCGGACAGCTGCCTACTGGGACCTCGACCTCTCACTCGACGCCGGGGAACAAAAGACTCCGCGCATCTTCCCGGCTCGCCTGACCACGGTCGCGGGCCAGCGCGTCGCGAGCGGGCGTGACTTCACGGCAACAGGGGAGCTCCGCAACGCCGACGCTGTCGTCCGTCTGGACGAGCAGGCCGCGTCCACCCTGGCAGGGGGCCTTCGCGAGGCGCCGTTCACGGTGACCGCAGTGGAGTCCAAGCCGTACCGCAGGTCGCCGTACGCACCGTTCCGTACGACCACCTTGCAGCAGGAGGCGTCCCGCAAGCTCGGCTACGGCGCAGCGCGCACGATGCAGGTCGCTCAGCGACTGTACGAGAACGGCTTCATCACCTACATGCGCACCGACTCGATCACGTTGTCCGACACGGCGCTCGACGCAGCCCGCCAACAGGTGGCGGAACTCTTCGGAAGCGACTACCTGCCGGCGTCTGCCCGGACGTACCAGAGCAAGGTCAAAAACGCTCAGGAGGCGCACGAAGCGGTCCGACCGGCTGGTGAGGAGTTTCGGACTCCCGGACAGACCGGTCTCACCGGTGAGGAGTTCCGGCTGTACGAGCTCATCTGGATGCGCACCGTCGCCTCACAGATGAAAGATGCTGAAGGGCGTTCGCTCTCCGTGCGTATCGCGGCGACTGCAGCCACCGGCGACGACTGCGAGTTCGCTGCCAGCGGCCGAGTGATCACGTTCCACGGTTTCTTGAAGGCGTACGTCGAAGGCGCCGACGACCCCGACACCGAGCGCGACGACCGCGAGACCCGGCTGCCCGACGTCGCTCCCGGCGACTCCTTGGCAGTGGCGGATCTGCGGCCGGCTGGACATGAGACTCGTCCGCCGGCCCGTTACACCGAGGCCACTCTCGTGCGAGAGCTTGAAGAGCGCGAGATCGGGCGGCCGTCGACGTACGCATCCATTCTCGGGACCATCCTCAGCCGCGGATACGTGTACAAGAAGGGCACGGCCTTGGTTCCGGCCTGGCTCGCGTTCGCCGTCGTCGGGTTGCTCGAGCGACACTTCACCCGGCTCATCGACTACAACTTCACTGCGGGCATGGAGGACGCTCTCGACGAAGTGGCCTCGGGGAGGCGCGACTCGACTGAGGAACTCGCCGAGTTCTACTTCGGCTCCCGTGACCTGCAGGGGCTTAAGGCAATGGTCGCCGAGCTCGGGGAGATCGATGCCCGGGAGCTCTCCACGTTTCCGGTCGGCGATGGGGTCGTGTTACGGGTCGGAAAGTTCGGCCCGTATCTGGAGGCCGCTGACGGCCAGCGCGCGAACGTCCCCGACGACCTGCCTCCTGACGAACTCACAGTAGAAAAGGCTCAGGAGCTGCTGGCCGTTCCCGCCGGTGCCGAGCGCGTCCTGGGCACCGAGCCCGACACCGGGCGCGCGATCGTCGCGAAGAACGGTCGCTACGGTCCCTACGTCACTGAGCTGCTCGACGACAAAAGTGTCGGCAGCAAACCGCGCACCGCCTCCCTGTTCGCCACCATGTCCGTCGACGGCGTGACACTGCAGGACGCACTGCGGCTGCTGACTCTGCCGCGACCTCTCGGCACCGACCCTGACATCGGCGAGCCCATCGAAGCTGCCAACGGCCGGTATGGTCCGTACGTCCGCCGCGGTGCGAAGGAGTACCGCTCGCTTGAGTCCGAAGAGCAGCTGTTCACGGTCACACTAGACGATGCGCTGGCTCTGCTAAGAGAGCCCAAGCCCCGCGGTCGACGTACCGCAGCCGCACCGGTGCGCGAGCTCGGCGTCGACCCCGACAGCAGCCGGTCCATAGTGATCAAGAACGGGCGGTTCGGCCCCTACGTCACTGACGGCGAGATCAACGCCACGCTGAGGCGAGGAGACGACGTAGATACCCTGACACTTGAGCGAGCGGCGGAAATGCTCGCTGACAAGCGCGCACAAGGCCCAACACCTCGGCGCCGGACTACCAAAAAATCGCCGGCCGCGAAGAAGTGAGCGATGACCCGAGCCGTTTTCCACTGGCCGGTCGGAGGAGTGCTCAGCATTCCGTCGTTCCGCCGGCTGTGGATCGGTCTGGGCCTGTCCAGCCTCGGCGACTGGCTGGGGTTGCTTGCGCTGACCGCCATGGCCAGCGCACTGGCCCATAACTCCTACGCCGCACAGAACTTCGCGATTGCCGGAGTGCTGTTCCTGCGGGTGCTCCCCGCAGCTGTGCTTGGCCCGCTGGCCGGCTACGTTGCCGATCGGTTGGATCGTCGCCAGACACTCGTGATCGGAGACTTCGCGCGAGGCCTCGTGTTTGCGTCCATTCCGGTAGTCCACACCTTGACCTGGGTGATGGCGGCGACCGTGATCATCGAGTGCATCACGTTGATCTGGCTGCCCGCCAAAGACGCCACAGTGCCCAATCTCGTGCCACGGAACCGTCTCGAGGCAGCCAATCAGCTGTCCATTGCCACGACCTACGGATCCGCTCTTCCGGCCGCCGGCATGTTCATCCTCCTGTCGTTGGGCACGAAGGGGCTGCACTCTTCGCTCGGCTGGCTCAATGACCCGGTGGTTCTCGCGATGGAGTTCAACGCGGCGTCCTTCTTCGTTTCGGGATTGGTCATTGCCCGCCTCGGGGAGATTCCGCGGGGTCCGGCGCTGGCCGCTGACGACCGGCACAACCTCTTCAAAGTCATCGCCGAGGGTTGGTCCTACGCCGTGGGTACGCCGGTCGTCCGGGGGCTCATTCTGGGAATCACCGGCGCCTTCGCAGCCGGCGGCGTCGTCGTGGGGCTCGCAAGGGTCTATGTCGCTGATCTCGGAGGCGGTGACGCCGGGTACGGCGTGCTCTTCGCGGCCGTCTTCCTCGGCCTCGCCCTTGGCATGTGGCGAGGCCCCCGCGTGCTGCCCGGAGTCTCGCGGCGGCGGTTGTTCGGCTTTGCTCTCGTCAGCGCCGGTGTGGTGCTCGTCGGCATCGCCACCATCGCCAATCTTGTGGTAGTGGCGGGGCTTGCTGTGGTGCTGGGCTTTTGCGCAGGAGCCGCATGGATCACGGGCTACACGATGCTTGGACTGGAGGTCGAGGACGCCCTTCGCGGTCGCACATTCGCGTTCGTGCAGACGCTGATTCGGCTTGTTCTCGCCTTGGTGCTGGCTGTGGCGCCGCTGCTGGCCGGGGTGCTGGGCCAGCACAGCTGGCGGCTCAACGACGACGCCGTCGTGACCTACAACGGCGCCTCTCTGACGATTTTCGGCGCGGCGCTGGCGATGATCGCTGTCGGTCTCGTGGCCTACCGTGCAATGAATAATCGACCCGGCATCTCGATCCGACATGAGCTGAGGCACTACGTGACACGCTCGCACGACGTCTACGCCGATACGGGCGTCTTCGTCGCGTTCGAAGGCGGCGAAGGGGCCGGCAAGTCGACGCAGGCCAGGTTGCTTCGCGACGCCTTGGCCGAGGAAGGCTACGACGTCGTTCTTACTCACGAGCCGGGGGATTCCCCCGTGGGCAGGCGGCTGCGCGACATCCTGCTCGATCCCCGCACTGGAGACGTTGACGCCAGAGCCGAGGCACTGCTGTATGCCGCTGACAAAGCTGAACACGTCCAGAAGGTGATCTGGCCGGCTCTTCATCGGGGTGCCGTCGTCATCACCGACCGATACGTCGACTCCTTCCTCGCCTATCAGGGCGCCGGGCGAGCCCTGCCGGCCGGCGACGTCGAACGGCTGGCGCAGTGGGCCACCGGCAATCTCCGGCCACATCTGACGGTGCTGCTCGATCTCGAACCGGAGCAAGCAGCCCGCCGTATCGGTGTGCCCGACCGCTTGGAGTCTGAGCCGCTTGGCTTTCATGACCGGGTGCGCACAGCCTTTCTCCACTTCGCTGAGCGGCACGGCGACGCCTATCTCGTTGAAGCCGCCGACCATCCTTCGGCGGAGATCGCCAGCCTGGTGCGCACTCGAGTCGGGGAGTTCCTCGGTCAGGCCCAGACGGTGTCGCGAGCTCAGGCGTGAGCGTTTGGGACGACGTCGTCGGTCAGCCAGACGTCACCGCGGCACTTCAAGCGGCCGTGGTAGCCGCCGAAGTGGCACTGGAGGGCGCACACACTTCGGGGATGACACATGCGTGGTTGGTCACCGGCCCACCCGGATCGGGACGATCTACCGCCGCCCGCGCCTTCGCCGCTGCATTGTTGTGTGAACGCAGAGGATGCGGAAGCTGCTCGAGCTGTCGCACTGCACTGTCCGGAAGCTCACCAGACGTCACACTCATCTCCACTGAGCAGGCCCAGCTGCGGGTTGACCCAATCCGGGAGTACGTCCGCCTGGCGGCCCTCGCGCCTGCGGGAGATCGCTGGCAGGTGATGATCGTCGAGGACGCCGACCGACTCAATGACAAGGCGGCCGATGCCCTGTTGAAGAGCATCGAGGAGCCACCGCCTCGAACCGTCTGGGTCCTCTGCGCGCCGACTGTGGAAGACGTGGCGCCCACAGTGCGCTCGAGATGTCGCTCGTTGGTGCTACGCACCCCCCGGACCACTGCTGTGGCCCACTACTTGGCCGAGCGCGACGGTGTGACACCGTCGGTCGCCACGTTCGCCGCTCGCGCAGCGCTCGGCCACATCGGCCGGGCCCGCGCATTGGCGCTGGACGACAGCGTGCGCAACCGCCGTCGCGAGGTTCTGCGGGTGCCCACTTCGCTGCATGACCTCGGTTCATGCCTCACCTGCGCCGTAAACCTGCTCGAGGCGGCGACTGAGGAGGCACAACCACGAATCGAGGCGCTGGACGCCGCCGAGCGCGGCGATCTGCAGCTCGCATACGGCGTCGGCGTCCGTGGCGTGAGCGTTTCCGGACTCGGTGCGGCCACGAAGGAGCTGCAGCGCAACTCCAAGCAGCGAGGCAAGCGCATGGTGCGCGACGCACTCGACCGATCCCTGCTCGATCTCGCCTCCTACTACCGCGATGTGCTCGCTCTTCAGCTGGGCTCAACGGGCGGTCTCGTCAACGAGGAGCTGCGCGAGGAGATCGCAACGACTGCTCGCGCTACCACCGCTGTGACGTCGACCCGGCGAGTTACCGACATCCTCGCCACGCGAGAAGCACTCGACGGTGAGTTGGCGCCGCTGCTGGCTCTGGAAGCTCTGCTGATCTCGCTGAGAGCCGCAAGCGTGAACTGAGGGTATGCCGTGGTCCGACGTATCGTTGCACCCTCCAAACACTCCTGGCAGAAGGGCCGCCTGTGCCGAACGTCGTACTGTCGCGCCGTTTGCTCGCCGCCGTTCTCGGCACGGCTTTGCTGGCGAGCTGCGGCGGTGCCACGCAGCGCGCTTCCGGGGGAGGATCCGCTTCGACCACGATTGCGACCGTCGGCTCAACGTCAGGCTCCACTTCGTCGACGAGCCCTGGGTCGTCTGCAGCTCCTAACGCAACCGCGACGAGTGGGCAGCCGAAGGGATACGGCGCTGGGCCGGCTGGCCATGGTCTGCCGCGGTTCTACCAGCAATCTGTGAACTGGAGTCCCTGCGGTGGCGGCGACTCGTGCGCTCGGGTCTGGGTCCCCCTGGACTACACCAACCCGGACGGGCAAGCGATCACGTTGGCGCTGAAGCGGTCACCGGCGCGCGATTCCAGCAAGCGCCGCGGGTCCCTGTTCATCAATCCCGGTGGTCCCGGCGGTTCGGGCGTTGACTACCTCGGCTACATCAATCTCGACCGAAGCGTCACTAACGTGTACGACGTCATCGGCTTCGACCCCCGCGGCGTTGCCCGCAGCACCCCAGTGAACTGCCTGTCCAACCGAGGTCTGGACGCCTACCTCGCCTCAGACCCGACCCCCGATACTCCTGCCGAGATCCGTGGCATGCAGCATGAGTGGACTTCTTTCACGCAAGGCTGCATACAGCGGTCCGGCCCCCTGCTTGCGCATGTCTCGACTGTTGACGTGGCACGCGACCTCGACATCCTGCGCGCCCTCGTTGGTGACAAAAAGCTCAACTACTTTGGCGCGTCCTACGGCACCTACATCGGCGCAACGTACGCCGCGCTCTTTCCTCGCAATGTCGACCGCATGGTCCTCGACGGCGCCGTAGACCCACTGGCCAGCCCGCACATCACGGAGCTCAAGCAGGCAGCCGGATTCGAGCGGGCGCTGACGTCGTATCTGAAGTACTGCGTGAGCCAAGGCAAGTGTCCGCTCGGAAACACCGTGAGCTCAGCCCGGCAGCGCCTTATTTCGCTGTTCCAGCAGATCGACCGTTCACCACTGCCAACATCCAGCGGACGGCAGTTGACGGAGGGACTGGCCTTTCTCGGCGTCATCGTGCCGCTGTACAGCCAAAGCTCGTGGTCGTACGAAACCTCAGCTCTTCGTGTGGCGCTTGCCGGAAGCGGCAACACGCTGCTGCTGCTGTCGAACTATTACGCGGACAGAAAAGCCAACGGCACCTACAAGGACAACGCCATGGAGGTGCAGTCGGCAGTCAACTGCCTGGACCACCCTGAGCACGAGTCCCTGCAGCAGATCAAGGCTGGTCGCCGCCAGTTCATAACGGCCTCACCGACGTTCGGGCCGGCCGCGATGTGGTGGCCCTACGCATGCTCGAACTGGCCGGTCACGTCTTCTCAACCGAAGCCGGACTACTCCGCCAAAGGCGCTCCTCCCATCGTTGTCGTCGGCACCACACGCGACCCCGCGACGCCGTACCAGCAGGCGGTCAATCTGGCACACGAGCTCAGCTCAGGCGTGCTGCTGAGCCGAAACGGTGACGGCCACACGGCGTACTCCTCGGGCAACCAGTGCATCGATTCGGCCGTCGATACCTATCTGGTCACCGGGAAGCCGCCAGCGAACGGCACTATGTGCTGAGGGGCTCCACGACCTCAGGATTTGGTAGCCTTCGCCGTCGGCGCAGAGGTGCCCTACGCCGCCTTAGCTCAGTCGGTAGAGCGTCTCACTCGTAATGAGAAGGTCGTCGGTTCGATTCCGACAGGCGGCTCCGCATAAAACTGCAGGTCAAGGGCCACTTTGCCGTCCTGCTGAAGTCGTTATCCGCGGAACGGCAGCCGCCTAGTCCGCACTTCCCGCCGGATCCGAGTCTCGCTGAGCCTGGTCGGCTGGCAGGGGGCCCCTACTGGAATACCAAGTCGTTCGTCCTTTGCCTGGCCACGCCGCAGTGGCGCTTCTCTCGAGCTCGGGCTCGAGCGTTTCATGGCTCGCGGGCTTCGTTCTCGGCAGTTGGTGAGTCCTTGGGGCCAGAGATGGCACCTCGGCGGCGCCGTGTGGCTATGAAGTCTTCTTCGCCGACCGTTTCGTCGAGGGTGTCGTCGTGCGCGGGATGGAAGAACTGCTGCGCTACAAGGGTCGGGATGAGGGCGGAGAGGATGACAACGGTGACGAGGATGCTGTACTGCGATTGGTCGATGAGGTTGTTGGTCAGTCCGTAGAGCGCGGCGATCGAGCCGAACGTGAGGCCGGTGGCCATCAGCAGGGTGGTGTAGGTGCGGT
This sequence comes from Propionibacteriales bacterium, assembly GCA_038252945.1. GTDB lineage: Bacteria > Actinomycetota > Actinomycetes > Propionibacteriales > Nocardioidaceae > JAUJOE01. The sequence continues at coordinate 19,213 of JBBSHN010000030.1, forward strand.
CACGTGGGCCTTGTCCGAATACGGCTGCCGTTGGCCAGACCGCAACTGTCTTGGTGACCATTTTCACCGCGAAGAGGACGGCGATGGCGCCTGCGCCGGCTGCCATCGCCGAGAACGAGATGAGCAGCCCGGCGCGGAGGAAGAAGAACGGGGTCAGGAACGCGAACGCGATGGTCCGGAGTCGGTCGACGATGATCCGATCAGTGAGGAAGACTCCCGCCACGACGAGCCCGATGAGGTAGGCGGGCAGGACGGCTTCGCTACCGGCGGCGTCTGCGAGGCCGCCGATACCGAGCAGGACGACGAACAGGAACTTGATCTCCGCTTCCGATACGCGCCCACCGACTGTACGCATGACCATTCGGGTCGCCGCTGGCATGGCGAACATGGCTGCCACCGCCACCACGACGAAGAGCAGCAGTGTCCAGTTGAAGCTGGCGAAGAGTCCGCCAAGGGCAAGCACGGTTCCCAGGTCGGTCACAAAGCAGGCGGCCAGGATGAGCTTGCCGATGTCGACCCGGTTCAACCCCGACTCGACCATCACTGCATAGACGACAGCGACCGACGTGGTGCTCAGCGCAACCCCGGCGATCTCGGCGGCAGGCCAGGCCCAGCCAAGGACGTAGCGACTGAACAGCATGGCCGCGACGAACGGAGCAGCGAAGCTACCGACCCCGATGGTGACGCTGGCCCGCCAATGACGCCGGAGGCTGTCGGGGTCAATCTCGGCGCCGGCAAGGAATGTAAGAACCACAGAGCCGACGCTGGCCAGGAAGGTGGTGTAGTCGGTCTGCTGGATGACGTCACCGCTGCCGGGCAGATTCCCAATGACGGCACCTACAACGATCTCCACGAGCGCGACCGACACGCCGACCCGGATACTGATCAGACTGGCCGCCAGCGCCATGCCAACCCAAGCGGTGGCGATCCAATAGACGTTCATCAGTGACCGACCTTCTCCAACCTCATGCGACACACATCTGCGTCGTAACGGGGTAGAGGTCATTGGCCACGGATGGCGGTTCTAGGAGCAGACCTCACTGCACCAACTGATCCGACGATACCGGCTCGGCACCAGCCGTGCTCATCCACTCATCGCAGCGGCAACCCGGCACATGATCCCACGCGGCCACGGGGTCATCATGGCCATGGCCGGCGGCCGGAAGCGATCCCGGATCTGGGTGGCTCGCACGTCGCACGGTCGGCGTTGGCCCGGTCTGTGTCGGCAACTCGCGGCCGAGCACGGCGGCGCCGGTGATGTTGAGCTGTCACCGACATGTGGTGGCCAGACCGGCTGCTGACGGCCATCCGCGAAACCAACCCTTCGGGCGGCGGGCGACAGGCGGCTCTCGTGCTGTGTAGCACAAGGGAAATGTGGCTTGCGACGCTACGCCTGCCGCACATCAACTGCGTCGACGCCCTACTCTGACGGGGGTGTCTGCTCTGGCGTCTCCATCTACCGTCTCAGCTGAGACGGTTTGCGCACGGACCGTCCACCGGCCGCGACTGCTCGGGGAGCTCCTCGTGGTTACCGTCCTGGTGCTGTGCTACGACCGCATCAAGGACCTCGCGCAAGCCAGAACTCCACTTGCCATCCATGACGGCTCCGCCATCCTCGAGCTGGAGCGCAAGCTCCACATCGCCGTCGAGCTCCAGACGAACCACTGGCTGGCGGCGCATCGGATGCTTGCCTACGCCGAGGGCTGGTACTACCAGGTCGCGCACCTCACGGTCACGCTTGCTGTGCTTCTCTTCTGCTACCTGCGACACCCCGCGTTGTACCGACCGGCGCGAAACGCGCTCGTGCTCATCAACGTGTTCGGGCTGCTGGTGTTCTGGGTCTATCCGGTTGCTCCTCCGCGGCTGCTGCCGTCGGCCGGGTTCGTCGACATCACCATGCAGACCGGGGCCTCTGATGCCTCCAACACGTCGGCACCCAATCCCTACGCAGCGATGCCCTCCCTACACACCGGATGGGCGATATGGGTGGTCGTGATCGGGTTCTTGGCGATCCGCGCAATGGTGACACGCACGCTCCTGCTCGTGCATGCAGCCCTGACTTTCGTCGTCATTGTGGCGACCGGCAACCACTATCTGCTGGACCTAGCGGGAGGTCTGCTGGTCGGGCTCCTCGCGCTGGTGCTGACCGGGCTGCTGCATCGTCAGCGCCTCCAGTCGGTGCTCGAGCCACCGACCCCGGCGGGCTCGGGCTTCAGAAGTTGATCATGTGGCCGAGCACGCCGTGCACGGCCTCCTTGACCGCCTCGCTCAGCGTCGGATGCGCGTGGATGTTGCGGGCCACCTCGCGGGCTGTGAGGTCCCACTGCTGGGCAAGCGTCAACTCCGGCAGCAGCTCAGTCACATCGGGACCGATCAGATGGGCCCCCAAGAACTCATGGTGCTCGGCGTCGGTGACGATTTTCACGAACCCGTTGGCGTCACCTAGCCCGTGCGCCTTGCCGTTCGCGGTGAAGGGGAACTGGACCACCTTGATGTCTCGACCGAGGTCTCGCGCCTGGGCTTCGGTGTAGCCGAAGCTGGCGATCTGCGGCTGGCAATACGTCGCCCGGGGCACCATTACGTAGTCGATCTCCATCGACTCCGCGTCCGCGATGGTCTCCGCAGCGACGATGCCCATGGCCTCGGCGTTGTGAGCAAGCATCAATTTCGCCGTGACGTCACCGACGGCGTAGAAGTGCGGGACACTGGTCCGCATCCGCTCGTCCACAGCGATCGCACCGCGCTCAGTGAGCTGGACGCCGGTGTCCTCCAGCCCGTAGCCCTGGACTCGAGGCTGAAAGCCGATCGCTTGCATGACCTTGTCCGCCGCCAACACTGACTGCTGGCCGTCCTTCGTGACGGACACCTTCACGACGTCACCGTTGTCGTCGACGGAGTCCACCCGGGTAGAGGTCATGACCTTGACACCAAGCCGCTTGTAGCGACGGGCAAGCTCAGCAGACACGTCTTCGTCCTCCAGCGGCACAATCCGGTCGAGGTACTCAACGAGAGTGACGTCGACGCCGTAGTTGGCGAGCACGTAGGCGAACTCCACGCCGATGGCACCGGCGCCGGCGATGAGCATCGATCCCGGCAGATCGGCCGTCAGGATTTGCTCCTCGTACGTCACCACGCGTTCGCTTAACGACGTCTCCGGAAGCAGCCTTGTAGTGGC